>JALCBR010000055.1:0-30183 GCA_028066245.1 Pirellulales bacterium
AGTTCAGTAGGAAATGAACCGTCAACCCCCTATGGCGCTCGGCAGCGCGCAGGGCAGCACGAAACACCCCCCAAATTTGACCAATGTCAATTTCACCCGTACGCCTGAGAGCAGGGCGTGTGGCTTCCCATCGCAGGATGACTTGACAGCGTCCGTTCGGGCGAGCGGAACAGCAATTGAACAGGTGCTCTAGGAATTCCGGAAGACGCAGTCGCTCACAGATCCAGTCCTCCAGGCAGGGCTTTGCTTCGGGGAAGCAGATGCTCTTGTAAACCTTGCAAGAATTGCTGGCGATTTGCCCCGCAACTCCTCGCCAAAGTTGTCCTATTTGGTATACTCACCCCAGTTTCACTTCCCCGATACCCTGGCTTGTTGAGAGAAAAACCATGAAGGCTATCCGAGTTCTGGCAACGGTTCTCGTCGTCATGGCGGCATTTGCCGCGTTGAATGCCACTTCCTCTGATGCCCAGGCTGAGTTCCGGGGCAAGGTAGCCCGCAGTCATGGCGGCGGCTGCACGCTTCCTTGCTGTGCCCCCCGGATCTGCTATGGCAATTCGCCCAGGCCTTGCTGCTGCACGGAACTTGTCACGGTGATGTTGGACGTCTGCCATCCTTGCACCGGCTGTCCTATCCAGGTTCCGGTCTGTGTGCCATGTGATTGTGTTGCGACTCCACCTGCGGCTTGCGACCAAGGGACCCTGTTTGGAGCTGGACGGACGGTCTTCACCTGGTGTTGCGGCTATAAGGTCGTCGTTCGCTACAAGAGGTGCGGCGACGTGACGGTCTTCTATCGCTAATTCACCGGCGGACAAGCCAAGTCCTTCACTTGGATCAATCAAGTAAGCAACCCGGCGTTACGCAACTTCGCGTTTCGCCGGGTTTTTCGTGGACTTTCCAAGCTGTGACTCTGTAGCGGAGGCGAGAGCTTTACCAGCGCGCTCGACCGCGCCATAATGCCAAACGGAAGTGCTTTTCTGGTCGGAAGCGGGTTGGGCCAAGAGAGTTTTGCCCGGCTGGGGGTTAGACGGTTTTGCGGATAGGCGTCAATCGATGTGGGAGATTCTGCAAACACCCGCGGCTCGCTATGTCATGCTGTTTGCGGCCATGGCGATTGTCATCGCGATTGGGGTTTACCTGATCCGCAAGGTTCGCCCAAGCGAAGAGGAGCAATTTTCCCCATCCAGCGAACTAATCACCAATTTCCGTGAACTGCGCTCGGAGGGGAAGCTGAGCGAGGATGAATACCGAACAATAAAATCGAAGCTGGCGGGAAGCCTTGACGAGGAATTGCGCCGTGCCTCTGCGGAAGAGAAGCAACAAGAGTCGGAATCAGACGAAGCGGAGTCATCAGCGTCCGAGTGAGTGATTGTCGCTCACCTTCGCCATTCCTCTGCTTCCAACGCCGCTTTGGCACGCCGTATGCAGTTAAGAATTCCAGCCTAGGGCGGAGCCCTGTGTTGGCAGCTTCAATGTCCTCGATGTCTTTTGGACAGGGATGCCATGGCCGAACCGTTCCGGAATGCGGCCCGTCGAGACACACTTTGAATCAACGACGGATCACACCCGCCGCGCGAACAAGCATTTCGCGTCGCCGGAACAAAGGAAAGGACTTGGCATGCCCACTAGCCGGGACATCAATGTCGGTCGCCGCGGAAACGGCGGCAACAAGCGCAACGCCTTCTGCTCGTTTTGCCGCAAGAGCTATCGAGACGTGGGTCCGCTGGTAGAAGGCCCTGGCGATGTCTATATCTGTGGCGAGTGCATCGAACTTTGTCAGAGCATTCTGGAGCAGGAACGCCGCCGCCGTGGCACCAACAAGCAACTTTTCAGCAACGTTCCTTCGCCACGGGAAATTGTTGAGCACATGGACCAATATGTTATTGGTCAGGACCACGCCAAAAAGGTTTTGGCCGTGGCCGTCAACAGCCACTACAAGCGGCTGATGCACGCCGGCGAGTCCTCCGATGTTGACATCGATAAATCAAACATCCTGCTGATTGGTCCAACGGGTAGTGGAAAGACGCTGCTCGCACGCACATTGGCCAAGACGTTGAACGTTCCATTTGCCATTGGTGACGCGACAACGCTGACTGAGGCAGGCTACGTTGGTGAGGACGTTGAAAACCTTCTGCTCAAACTATTGCACGCTGCGGACTTTGATCTGGAAGCGGCCCAGCGCGGCGTGCTCTACATTGACGAGATCGACAAGATTGGCAAGACCAGCCAAAACGTCTCCATCACGCGCGATGTCTCTGGAGAAGGCGTCCAGCAGTCGCTGCTGAAGATGCTGGAAGGCACGGTGGCTAACGTTCCGCCTCAAGGTGGCCGTAAGCACCCTGAGCAGCAATACATCCAGATGGATACCAGCAACATCCTGTTCATTTGCGGTGGGACGTTTGTGGGGATTGATCAGATCATTTCCAAGCGGCTTGGCCGTCGTTCCATTGGATTTGGTCAGGACGCTGGCGACGCCACCGCAGGCGACGCTCAACTGGCTGAGCTGCTGCCGCAGGTTACCAGTGATGACATCCTCGAATTCGGCCTGATTCCGGAACTTGTCGGCCGTGTGCCGGTGATTTCAGCGCTTAAGCCGCTGGACCCAGATGCATTGATTCGAGTGTTGCAAGAGCCCCGCAACGCTCTGACCAAGCAGTATCAAAAACTGTTTGAGATGGAGAACGCAGAGCTGAACTTCACCGAGGGCGCGTTGCGGCGGATTGCGGAACGGGCTTTGGAAAAGGATACCGGCGCCCGTGGGCTGCGGAGCATCGTGGAAGAGGTGATGCTCGACATCATGTTCGAGCTTCCCGATACCGGAACCGGCCAGAAATACACCATTGATGAGGATGTTGTCGATGGCCTGGCGCAACTGCTCCCTATGCCGGAACCCAAGAACAAGAGCGCCTGATTGTCGCACTCTTGCATTGATGTCATACGTGCCGACCCTTGGCACATATGACATCAATGCTTGGCACGGGCGACATGGATGATGGCATAGCGCTGTCGTGCATCACGCTCTGTTCTCCAAAGTTTGCATCCGTGACTTGATATCGGCCATGGATAGCTCCTGGCCGACAGGTAGCAATAGATATGCGGCCGTGTCCCCGCAACAATCCAGAATCGTCTGGTAGGGGTTCGGCATAGCAAAGCCTTCGCGACAAGGTTCGTGTCCGGTGATCAGCAGCCGGGCACGAACCAATCTGGCGAACGCGGCCGCATTATCCGATCGATAGTCGCGCCCCCAAACAAGTTCGAACGCGGGGCCAAACTCGGTCAGATCTGAGTCACGAAGTTCCCGATCAAACACCGCAGTGTCAAACCCAACGCGATCCACTCGCGATGGAATGCTGTGTGAGATGAAAATGCCAGACTGCTCCAGGCGCAAGGCTAGCGGACAGGAACGCAGGAATTTCGAGTAGGCCCCATGGACTTCATCCGCCTTCCGACCATAGGCGTGCTGCAACCCCAACCGGAATGTCATGTTCAGCAGCTTGCCTCCTTTCATGATTGGGTAGTCAGTGAGTTCAGCAAGTTCGTGATTGCTCATCAGAAAGTGAACGCGCTCGGGATACTCAGCCTTGAGACGCCCGACATCTTCCAGCAATTGGTGTGACATACAGGCGAGTTCGCCGGAATAGGTGGGGCCTCCATGGCAAACTTCTTGCAAGACCAAATGCCGCCGTGGATGTTCTGCAAGCGCGGCGACATCCAAAATCTGTGCGAATCTCTCTCGTCTACCGTGCAAATCGGCAGTGATCAGCACGTCGTCGGCAGTCTCGGACGTTAGCGCAACGACATTGCCTTGCCGTCCTGCCGAGGAACGATTTAAGGCCGTTGCGTGATCAAAGACTTTGATCACGTCAACGGCGTGTTGTGCAGAGTTGGTGTTCGCTGTTTCCGATTCCGGCATCAAACTTCTCGACAGCGTCAAAGAATGCCCTGTAACTCTATCTCGGGTTGCGTTGGCGCCGGATTACGTGTGTCGTCGTCCCCAGCTCGTCCGGCGTGCAAACGGCCCGAGGAATTCTATGCGATGCTCTGCGATAGGCGAGTCACGTCGTTTGATAATTTTTTGCCAACTCGTCAGAAGTCTTTGTGTGAGTGGCACATGACCGAAGCAGCCGAGCCCTGCAGTTCGATTGTTCAGAAAGGAATGAAGCCGAGATTGCTATCCGTCAATTCGGAAAACGTGCCAGCGGCCAAAAACGGAGATGGTTGCAGGGCCTTGCCCGCACGCGGTGATCGGCTCTACCAGACGTGGCTTTCAGCACCATGGTCCCCGCCTTTCGTCACTGTGGCATTCTCCGTAAAATGTGCCGGTTATAGTTTCTGGCAATCAGCCAGCACTTGCGCGTTCTCCATCCAAACTCAAAGGAAAGCTTCGTGCGCTGGACGCAAACATTTATTCCCACCATGAAGGAATCGCCGGAGGGCGCGGAGATTCCCAGCCATATTCTTATGATTCGGGCGGGGCTGATCCAACAGGTCATGGCCGGCGCGTACACCTACCTGCCGCTTGGGTTGAGGGCTTTGAAAAAGGCCGAACGGATTGTCCGTGAAGAAATGGATCGTGCTGGAGCGGTGGAGTTATTGATGCCGGCGCTGAGTCCGATCTCGCTATGGGAGCGGACAGGTCGAGTGGAGGCCTTCGGCAATGTGTTGATCAATTTCAAGGTGAATCGCGCTGGCAAGCAAGTTCATCTTGCATTGGGCCCCACACACGAAGAGATCATCACAGACCTCATTTCGCGCCATATTTCCAGCTATCGGCAGATGCCGCTCACGCTTTATCAAGTGCAGAACAAGTTCCGCAATGAAGAGCGGCCACGGTTTGGCGTGCTGCGGACCAGCGAGTTCTTGATGAAGGACGCCTACAGCTTTGATACTGATGTGGAGAGCTTGGGCCGCAGCTATGACGCCATGTTTGAAGCCTATTGCCGGATCTTCAGTCGCGCGGGATTGAAGTATCTGGCTGTTGAGGCAGAGAGCGGGCCCATCGGTGGTGATGCCAGCCATGAATTCATGGTGGTCGCTGATAACGGCGAAGATGTTGTTGTCCACTGTGAAGAATCCGGCTATGCAGCAAATCTTGAGCGAGCAGAAACCGGGCCGCGGGGGCTGGAAACCTCATCCGCGGAACCTCAGGCGGTCAAGAAGGTTCCCACACCTGAAGCGAGCAGCATTGAAGCTGTGTCCAAAATGCTCAAATGCCAGCAATCAGACATGATCAAGACGCTGATCTACCTGGCGGATGAGCAACCCCTGGCCGTCTTGGTCCGGGGCGATCATGAGGTCAATGAGAACAAGGTTCGCCGAGCCGTCGGCGCTGCAACAATCGAACTAGCAAGTGCCGACATTATTACCAAGGTCACCGGCGCGCCAGTCGGTTTTGCCGGGCCGATCGGCCTGAAGGAAGAGATCCCCGTGTGGGCCGATTTCGACGTTCGCTCGATGGCCAACATGATCACCGGCGCCAATGAAGCTGACATGCACTTCACCAGCGTTTATCTGGGGCGCGATTTCTCCATTGCCGAGGATCACTTTGCCGATTTGCGAAACGCCGAGGATGGCGATCCAGCGCCGGATGGCCAGGGAACGCTCTCCCTGCGGCACGCGATCGAAGTCGGCCATGTTTTCAAACTGGGAACCAAGTACTCCGAAGCGCTCAACGCTCGTTTTCTGGATGCCCAGGAGCAACAACATCCCATCATCATGGGCTGTTACGGAATCGGCGTGAACCGAATCATCGCCGCACTCGTGGAGACTAACCACGATGACAACGGCATTATCTGGCCAATGTCGTTGGCACCCTATGAAATCTTGCTCACGCCGCTCAGTATCAAGTCAGAGGAGGTCATGAAGGTCGCCAATGGGCTGTATGAAGACCTCCAGTCTGCTGGCGTGGATGTGCTGATGGATGATCGTGACCAACGACCTGGGGTCAAGTTCAAGGACGCGGACCTGGTCGGTATTCCGCTTCGCGTGGTCATTGGGGAACGAGGACTCAAGGAAGGCCAGCTCGAAGTCAAATGGCGGCAGGATTCCGAAGCAAGTATGCTGCCTGTGGATGGCGCCGCCGAAAAACTGGCCGGAATCGTTCGAGAGGCCCGCAGCTAGTAGACTGATCGGTCATCTGCTTTGAACCTGAGCCAGGGAGCAAGAATGAACCTTATCCGGCTCGCAGATCGCCGCGCAGTAGCGTCATGATCGGAAATCCGGCCACGACATTCGCGCAAGCCAACTAACATTTCTGGCTGCTAAAACATCCGGCCATGGGCGACTTGAGACCTCGCGAAAACGTAATGCTGATCTTGGCTATGTTCAGCCGACATGCGCGTGCGTTGGCTTGGGCGAGAGACAAAGCAGAGCACCAGTATGGTTCGATTGCTTTGGCCAGTGAGTTGCTTCCTTTTGATCAAACAAATTACTACGAAGCCGATATGGGAACTCCGCTGCAAAAGCAGTTCCTGGCCTTCGAGCGACTGATCGAATTGGATGATTTACCGGACATCAAGTTGCAGACCAACGCCTGGGAGGTGGAGTTGGCCGCAACGGGCGAATACGAAGAACGCCGCCCGCTCAATCTTGATCCCGGCTATCTGTGCCTGGGAAAGCTGGTGTTGGCAACGACCAAAGACCACGCGCACCGGATCTATCTGCGGGACGGAATCTTTGCCGAAGTCACGCTGCACTACGACCGAACTGCCGGTTGGCAACCCAATGGATGGACCTTTGCCGATTACCGTGTACCTAAGCTGTGGGGATTCTTAGACCGGTGCCGAAAGCACTACCGCTCGCTTGGTCGCTAGATCGCCCGTCTCGAAAGATTGATGACTCGGGCGGACGTTTATCCGCCCGAGTGTTGGGTTCACGCTAGTTGCTCGTCGCCGCGGTGAAGGCTTTCGCTCCGCCAACAACGGGCAACTCCAGCTTTGTGCCATCCAAGTCGATGGTCAACTCCGTTCCCGGTTCAGGCCAGAGGGTGAAGTCGCGATCACTAGACATAATCATCAGGCCGATTTGCTGTCCCGCCCGGATGATTTGATCATCTGGCTGCAAGTCGAACGTGAGTTCGTAGAACTTACCCGGCTCGAGCGGCTCGCTTTCCGTGAGTGAGCGGTAATTTTGCGGGTCAGCCCAACCGCGAGTGATGAGATTGTCTGTCAGGGGAGTCCGGTTGCGTCGGCGACGCCGTTGTTCCCCTTCTTTGTTCTCATCCTTTGGCTGCTCTCTTTGCTCCCAGGGGAGCGAAACAAGCCAAATGGAAAGGTTGGCTGCCGGTTTACTGCTAGCCAACTTGATGGTGATGCGGGGTGCTCCAGAGATATGCAAGTCTTTTGTCAACTCTGGAGTGACGTAGATCAGACGATGTTCTGATTCTTCCTTCTTGGCCAAAGCCTCGCCGTCAAAAGTCACGTCATCGATGAGAGTCTCCGTTCGACTCTCGTCATCGTCACGCTCAACTGCGTCGACTGTCAGCGTTCCAGCTTTTTTCCCTCCTGGGCCGAGGTGCAGGGTTATGAGCTTTGCCTCGGGGTTGGGATAATCGGCGTACGCGGTTGGTGAGTTTCGGCTGGCATCTTCCCGCACAACCCACGCCCGCTCATCCTCTTCCACGCCGTTTTGGACATCGTACAGATACCGGGTGAACCAGCGGTTCATCATAGAAAATGGCGGCGCTCCGCCGTGGCCTCCTTGGTGGAAGAAACACTGTACGGGGACGCCTTTCTTCTTGAGCGCTTCATAGATGCGCACGGTGTGTTCAGGGACAACATTCCAATCATTAAAGCCGTGAGCGATCAAAGTAGCGGCTTTGAGAGGCTCCAATTCGTTGAGATAATCCCGTCCTGCCCAGAACTCGTTGTAGTCACCATTGACGCGGTCAAATCCGGCCACAAGTTCACCCTCACGGATCAACTCATTGCAGCCCGCGCGACCTTCTTTGTCTCCGCTGTTGATGTAGTCATAGAGCACATCGATGTCTTCGCCCATGTAGCCGCCGGGGTGGCGGATCAAACCGTTTGTGCGGTAGTAGTGGTAGTACGAAGTGTTGGGTGCAATGGGAATGATGGCTTCAAGACCGTCCACACCCGTGGTGGCGGCAGCCAGCGGAAGTGTTCCGTTGTAGGACGTGCCTGTCATTCCGACTTTACCCGTGCACCAGGTGGCTTTGACCTCTTCATCGCCATCGGGCTCTGTGTAGCCTTTGACGCGGCCGTTGAGCCAATCGATGACGGCCTTTGGTGCAAGTGACTCGTTGTCGCCACCCACGGTTGGACAACCCTCGGACAAACCAGTTCCCGGCGAGGAAGAATGCACGACAGCGAAGCCTCGCGGCACCCAACTGTTGATCTCGCTGCGGGAAATGATCGGTCGGTTCGTTCGCGCCCTAATTTCCGGTGGATTGGTTCGCTCGGGTGGATCCTCTCCCAATTCCTGCTTCGGATCCCAAAAATACCGCTTGTTGGTTGTTGATGTCCCGCAGTAATACGGGCTTGTCGCATAGATGACGGCAACCTTTAAGCCTTCAGTATCCGTCTGTTTGGGACGGGTGACGTCAACGTGCATGCGGTCCAGTTTGCCGTCCTCGTCAGAATCAAATTCCGTCTCCACCCACAGGTCATGCTGGATCCACTCGTCAGGGTTATTGAACGCTTCCACAACTCGGGCTTCACCGCCGGCGAAATTTGGCCGAGCTGGCTTTTTTTCCTCCTGAGCAGAATCAGTTACATCCTGCTGCTTTGTATCCTGCTGGGTGTTTTGGCCGATGCCTGCCAGCACAGCGCTGGCACCTAAGACCAGCGCGAATGTCGCCCCTGTCAGGGAAAGCGCCAAACAGGCAACACGGGCTCTGCGAAGATTTGCAAACTGCTTCATGGTTCACCCAGCTAGAACGAAAGACTCAACAAGATCCGGTCCGGCCAGCGCCGGCTAATTTGGCTCACAGTATAAGGAGCAAACGATTCAGACGCTCGTATGATTTTTCGCACCTGTGCGAAAAAACACCCCGGGGGGTGGTAGGGGCTGGGCGCCCAGGGTGTGCTGTTTGGCAGTCTGGTGATGCGTCCTCGCGGTGTTTCAACCCCAGCGAAATGCCAAGAAAGATCTCGCAAATCGCCGGAATTCGCGCGCCCATCGACAACTAACAGGTTATTAGCGGCAAAAAGCGGTTACTTTCCTTTGCCGCCGCCGGGCGTCTTTCGCGCGTCCGGATGACAATAACAACTGGCGACCGGGGTCACATCCGCCCGGGACCAAGCTTTGGCGACGTCCGGGGCAAGGGCGGCGACTTCAGATGTCTTACCTTGTTTCTGCAACGCTTGATGCAAGCCCAACAATGACCAAGCGTTGTTGGGATGCCGTTTCAAGTCTGCGTGATAGACCTCTTCCGCCTCAACGTGGCGACCGTCCGCCAGCAGCAATGCCCCTAGCGCGTGACGGACCGGCTGCATCCAACCTGGCGGTTCATCATAGCTGAGCTGCTCCTCCAAACTGACGGCCTCGCGCAGCAAAGCAAAGCAATCATCTGTGCGTTCTTCACGGAACGCCAGTTCCCCCTCGGCCATCTTACGAGCAATCGCCAAAACGTCCCGCGCGGCGTTGTTTCCCATTTTCCATTCATCAGTGATCTCCGCGGTGACATCATCCATCAATTGGATCTCTTGGCGAGCTTCCCGCGTTTGTCCCAAAGCCGAGTAGGCGACCGAGCGAGCAAAGTGGCGCTCCGCCCGAGAAAACAATCGCCAATCCTCCGGGGCTGGTTCGTTCAGGATTTCTTTCCATTTGCCAAAGCGGATCATCACGTGGAGTGACGTCGGCATGAAACCATCTGCGATCTCTACGAAATCTCGCAGGAAGTCCGGAGGGATGTTCTGCTCGATCTTGCGAGCGGCTGCGATCGCCGTCTCGTAACGTCCTTCCATCATTGCGGCGTACGCCAAGAAATGGACGTTGTGCATGAAATACAAGCTGTAGAACCCCGGCTTGGGCGCGACAGAGAAATACGCTTCGTCTGCGGCGATGGCGCGCGTATTGGCGTCCGCTGCATCCGCGTATCGCCCCACACGGATGTAGACATGCGACGGCATATGAACCAAATGACCAGATCCCGGCACGAGATCAGTCAGACGTTCCGCGGCCGGCACGGCCAATTCCGGCCACGGCGAAGCTTCAACAGCGTGAATATAGAAGTGATTTGCGCCCGGGTGATTGGAGGTCTTGGCCAACGTGTGCTCCAACACGGCGACGACTTCCAGCGTACGACCCTTGGGAGCACCGGCATTGGTCCACAAGTCCCAAGGTTGCAGGTTCATCAGTGATTCGGCATACAACGCGCCAACATCCGGATCATCCGGGAATTGGTGCCAGACAGCTTCCATGGCATCTGCGTAGTCCTTATCCAGTGGGAAGCGATCTTCCGGCGCAGGCCAAGAGTAGCGGCGGCTGACAGCGTGTACGAGCGCTTGCTCGACCGGCGTCTCATTATCGAGTGCCGAGACGGCTTTCTCGGCCGCTTCGTGCGCCAAGCGGCTTTGCTCCTCGCCCATCACCGGATTGTTGATGTGCAGCCCCCGAGCATAGGCGGAACCCCACCAGGCCATTGCACAGCCGGGATCGATCTCGCCTGCTTTCTCGAATGATCGAATGGCCTCATCGTGGTTGTACCCGTAGAGCAACTGAATCCCCTGATCAAACCAGGCTTGGGCTTTTTCTGAATCTGTGGTGACCGGGCGAGCATATCCCGTGAACCCGGCATAGAGCCCGCCAGGTTGCCGTTGGGAAGGCGTTTGAGTGGCGGTGTCTTGCGAAGGTGTTAGCGATTCCGACGCACAGATCTTGCCATCACCCCCATCCACATTTGATTTGGGCAAAATCGCGAACGACGTGCCGGCGATTCCCGCCAATGCGAGGCAAATCGTCATAAAACGTGCCATCGTGAGATTCCTTTGACAAAAAGACCGAAGTGGTGGGGTGCAGGCCTCATTCCCGCGTCAACGGATTACGCACGGTTTTTTCACACAAGGGCTTGCGCAGTACAACCGCTGCCGTCATCATGGGTTGCAAAATCAGGGATCGTCAAATGGTTCGGTGACCGGCTCCAGACTCAGAATGGTCTCAACCTGTATTTTAGTCGAGGATTATGCGACCGCTGCTGCTGGTGAATGTTGTTGGGCTGACGATGGAGATGCTGTCGCGAACGGAGCATTTGAAGGCCCTTGCCGAAAACGGTTTTGCTCGCCCGATGTCGACTGTGTTGCCGGCAGTCACTTGCTCGGCACAGTCCAGCCTGCTGACGGGCTTGTCTCCACGTGAGCATGGGATTGTGGGGAATGGTTGGTACTTCCGTGACCTGGCCGAGATTGGTTTTTGGAAGCAGTCTAATCATTTGGTGTCGGGTGAGACAATCTATGCGGCAGCACGCAAACGGGATGCATCTTACTCCACTGCCAAGATGTTTTGGTGGTACAACATGTATGCGGATGTGGAATGGTCCGTAACTCCCCGGCCCAGTTATCCGGTCGACGGTCGCAAAATCTTTGATTCATACAGTTTTCCCACTGATCTCAAGGATGAATTGCAAGCCGAGTTGGGCGTGTTTCCGCTGCTCCGCTTTTGGGGGCCGGGCGCGGACATTCAAAGTTCGGACTGGATTGCGAGCGCCAGCATCAAGGTGATGCAGCGTTTTGGGCCGTCGTTGACACTCGTTTACTTGCCGCACCTGGATTACAACCTGCAACGACTGGGCCCCAATGATCCCGCAGTAGCCGCTGATTTTCAAGCTGTCGACAAACAGGCTGGCCGGTTGATCGAAGTCGCCAGATCACTCGGCTACGAGATCGCCGTGGTTTCCGAGTACGCGATTACGACGGTCAATCAACCCGTGCATATCAATCGCGTGCTCCGCGAGCAGGGCCTACTGTCTGTTCGACGAGAGCCGCTTGGGTGGGAAACGCTCGACGCCGGAGCGTCACGGGCATTTGCGGTGGCCGATCATCAGGTGGCACACGTCTACGTCAAGCGGCCAGATGATTTGGAAACAACGCGGGAAGTCCTATCAAAAACGCCCGGTGTTGACTGCGTGTTGGACCGCAAGCATCAACAAGAATTCGGCATTGATCATCCGCGGTCTGGTGAGTTGGTTGTGATGGCGGCGCCTGACGCTTGGTTCACATACTATTTTTGGCTGGATGACGCTCTCGCGCCGGACTACGCCCGCACCGTGGATATCCACCGCAAGCCGGGCTACGACCCATGCGAGTTGTTCTTGGACCCGCATTTGCGAGCTCCCAAGTTGCGAGTCGCCAACCGGTTGCTCAAGAAAAAGCTGGGATTCCGCTACACGATGGATGTCATCAGCTTGGACGCCAAAATTGTCCGCGGAAGTCACGGTCGGCTTCCCGCAGCAGGCTGTGAAGATCGGGAAGGTCCCGTCTTCATCTGTTCATCGCGAGAGATTGAGCGCGACTCAGTCAATATGTTGGACGTCAAAGAGCTGTTGTTGAATTTGCAGTTTGGTCGCTGACTTTCTATCGACATGCCTCCCCGACCAATCCTAGTAACACGCGTGACCCACGCTCGGCGACGGGAAATGCAGCGCGCCTATGAAGCAACCGGACGGCTTCTGGCGGACAGCCGTGATGAGGAAGCGCTTAAACTGGCTGCCCAATGTGTGTCCGCTGATCCGGACTGCCGGATCTATGTGGAACGATTTCTGCACGCAGTCCAGCGTGTTGTTCCAACTCAGGCTGATGCCGGATCACTTCCGCGTCGCATCGCCTGCTGGGCGCGATTGCGGCGGATTCACAAGCTTTCGACCAACGAGGACTGGCAAGGCGTATTCGCCCAAGGAGTTGCAGAGGTCAGTGAGCCCAGGCTTTCCCACGTTGCCGCGCGCGGGAAACTCCTTTGGCAAATCGCTTTTGCCTGCCGCGAGTCAGAGTGCTTTGAGAGTGAAATGGCCTGGCTGGAAGGCGCAATGCACTGTCTTAAGCAGCCGGCTGACTGCCAGCATCCTGCGGCGTCTTCTTCATCTGCGAATGGGAAGCTCCAAGCTGCCATTCGCCGGCAATTGGCGGATTCCTATACTCGACACGGCGATTTGGCGGCGGCCGATGCGCTCAGCGAAAACACATCCACGGAGCGTTCTTGCTCACCAGCCCCAGCGCAGAGTGTGGAGGTTGATCGACTGCGACAGGCAATTGCCACTGCCCCGGCGGACGTCGCTGGCTATCTAGCGCTCGCCGAGTACCTCGTCACGCACAATCGCCTACGAGAAGCGGAAGATACTCTCATTCAAGCTCGATTTGTGGAGCCGTCCGTCATTGTTGTCACCAAGCTGGAGGATGTGCAAATCGCCATTGCGCGTCACCAGGTCACGGAAGCTCGCAAACGCCTGGCCGATTCCAACAACGCGACTGACCGTAGTGCATTCGGTTCGGCAGTTGATCGCTTGGAAGATGAACGTCTGCGGATCGAATGCGAGATCTATCGGTCTCGGCGAGAGCGTGATGCGAACGATGCCGATGTGCGACTTCAGCTGGCAACCTGCCTGAGAGAGCTTGGCAATGCGGTCGAAGCCGCCAAGGAACTCCAAGGATTTTCTTGGCCGGTGGAGCTACAAGCCCAGGCAAAGCGAGAATTGGCGGCATGTGGCGAGCTGCGGAACCACAAAGACTGACCCGGTTTTATTGGTTCTGTTTTGATGGAGATTCCACCGTTCCTTGAGCACTGGCGATTTCTTCAGAATGCGTGATATCTGTTAACGAACGCATCGCGTTAAGCCGCCTCTTTTCGCGTGATTTTCTTTACAAATGGCTGATTGAACCGGTTTAGCATGGACGTGCCGAATCCACGGAATATTCCACCACATCAAACCGTGATCAACATGGAACCCAGGTCGGCGACGTCTCGATATATCAAGCTACGTTTGAGCGAGACGCGGATTTCCGGGACAAGCACCTGCAGGAATCAGCGATTTGTTTGGTTCCCAGTTATCCAAGCCAGTTGAAGCACATGGCCGACATCAATGCCAACCCGTTGTTTAACCGCGTGCTTGTCGTCGATGATCAGCCTGAGTGTTTGCGGCTGCACGAAGAGATCCTCACCAAGGTTGGCTATGAGGTCTTCACCGCAGATAGCGCGAAGGCAGCGATCGAGATCTCCTTGGCAACAGCTCCGAACTTTCTGATTACGGACTGGATGATGCCGGAAATGGACGGGCTTGAACTGTGCCAATACATGCGCGGCGCCAATCTTCCCAATTACCTTTACATGATCATCGTCACGGTCCGGACTGGTGCTAACGATGTCGTTGAAGGGTTGGCCGCCGGCGCGGATGAGTTTCTTCGCAAACCTGTGGACCGAGCTGAGCTGGTCGCCCGGATGCGATCCGGAGAACGTTTGTTGCGAATGGAGCAATGCCTGCGCGAGAACGCACGGCGCGACGCACTCACAGGATTGCCGTCCCGTCGAGCTTTCAACGAAGACGCGGAGCGCGAATTCCAACGCGCCAGGAGATACCGCTCACCGCTGTCCTGCGTTGTTATGGATGTGGACCACTTCAAGAGGATCAACGATGTCCATGGCCATGGAGTGGGTGACGCCGTGCTCTGCCGTTTGGGCGAAGCACTCCGTACATCACGAAGGAACTCTGACCTTGTCTGCCGATATGGCGGTGAGGAATTCTGCGCTTTGCTTCCGGAAACGGGGGAAGAAGCGGCGGCCGGCTGGACGGAACGCGTGCGAAGAACAATTCACAGGCTTGAAATCCCAGTTGATGATCTGTTGCTCCGTGTTTCGGCTAGCTTTGGCGTGGCGGAACTGTTGGATGATTGTCGCTCTGTTTCCCAACTATTTGATGCTGCTGACCAATCGCTGCTGGTCGCCAAGCAATCAGGCAGGAACAGGGTTGTGTGCTACAAGTCTCTCGTGACGCAGGGAACCATCTCCAACATCTCTCCCAACCAGGAAGATCCATTTGCGGGAGTCACGGCAGAGAATGTCATGTCGACGCTGGTGGCATCCTTGAATACAACGGATACGTTACAACACGCCGCTGAGTTTTTCTTGCGTTTCCGCGTCAATGCCGCCCCAGTTGTTGACGGGCGCGGCAAACTTGTGGGCGTGCTCTCAGAGAAAGACGTGATGACCAAGATGGCCAGCGCTGAAGGCTGGGATATGGTCATTGGCGAAGCAATGAACGCCAACGTTGTCTGTTATTCAAAAGAGACTCCCGTGCGAGTGATTCACGACTTCCTTTGTCGGGTTGCGATTCGCCGCGTGATCATTGTCGATCAAGGCTACCCTCTAGGCATCATTGGCCGAGGAACTTTGCTGGGGTGGTATCAGAATTGGTTGGCGATCCGGCGCCCCAAGGCCGAGAAAGAGGATGCATCCCACCGCATCACAACGCGCGAAGGGTTTGCCGCTACGGCAGATGCCATTAGTCACCAGGCGAAAACAATCCGTCAACGAATCAACCGCGACAATGATGAATTCGTGCCCACATTAATTGACGGCGCCACACGAATTCAGGAACTCGTCAAAGACCTGTTGGTTGCCACGCGTTGGTATGCCGGGCAAGAAGCGCAGACTCCAGGTAACTAACCGACCTTGTGACGTTCTTAGATGAACAATCACGCTTGGTCGAGGATGTACGTCTTTTTCTGGCCGATTAGACTAGGGAGTATGGAAGAATCCTCTACTCCCAAGCCTGGAACTCATGAAAGTGGCTCCGAGGCCTCGGGCGCTCAGATGGCGGAGATGCTGGACGATTACCTCTGCCGTATCCAAGCGGGGGAGCTTGTGGACCGACATGCATTTCTCGAAGCGCATCCGGAGTTGGCCAGCCTTTTTGACTTCGTGGAGAAGTTGGAAGATCTAGCTCTCGTCAGTAGCGATGATCCCGTGCCGCCGGACGCTTCGGGAGCTTCTTCAATACCAACCATCGGCAGCAGCGCCGTTCCGCCCAAGTCTGCTGCCGCGTCGGTTCCCAGTGATGCGAGTTCCTCCTCAATCAGTGTGGCCAAGCCGCCCCGAGATTTCGGCAACTATGAAATCCTTTCAGAAGTCGGCCGTGGAGGAATGGGGATCGTCTTTCGGGCGAAGCAGAAAACACTTGAACGTGTGGTTGCCATCAAGATCATCGCCACCAGCCTGGCGAGTCATGAACAGGTCCGCAGATTTCATCTGGAAGCACAAGCTGCGGCCAAACTCCGGCACCCCAACATCGTCTCCATCCACGAAGTTGGCGAATTGTACGGCCAACACTACTTGGCGATGGAATTTGTCGGTGGGCCGAGCCTTGCGGAACGGCTGCAGGCAGGCCCGCTTGAAGTTGATGAAGCAGCCGTGTTGTTGTCCGCGATTGCCCGTGCCGTCGATCATTTTCACAGCCACGGCGTCCTTCATCGGGATCTCAAGCCATCTAACGTGTTGTTGGATGAGGCTGGTACGCCGCATGTCGCGGATTTTGGTCTCGCGAAGTTCTTCGAGTCCAATGATCGTACTGACACTGGTGTTGTCGCCGGAACGCCCAGCTATATGTCGCCTGAACAGGCGTATGGCCGCAGTGCCGATTTGGGCCCAGCCAGTGATGTGTACAGCCTTGGCGCTATCCTCTACGAACTCGTGACGGGGCGCCCGCCTTTTCGGGGGGAGAACAACCTACTCACACTTTTGCAGGTCCGAGACCGGGAAGCTGAATTGCCCTCCCGGCTGAATCCCAAAATCCCGCGTGATCTGGAATTGATCTGCCTGAAATGTCTCGAAAAATCGCCCGATGACCGATACCAATCAGCAGCGGGATTGGCCGAAGACCTGGAACACTATCTGCGCGGTGAGTCCATCACCGCCAAAGCTTGGGGCACGACGCATCGCTTGTGGCGTTGGGCCCGGCGCGAGCCTGCCTTGGCAACACGATTCGCCGGTGTTGGGTTGTTCTATCTCGTTGAGTTTGCCAACTTTGTCCGTGACGCCGTTGACGCCACGTTTCATATAACGGTGACCGGCGTTCTGGCCGCTTGGATCATTGCATCGTTCTTCTTGCAGAGACGACTGAGACCGCCAACGGATCACCAACCACTATCCACACAAGCTGCCTGGTGCGCAACCGATGTTTTGGCCTTGAGTTGTGTGTTGGCGATCGCCGGCGGCGTGACAAGTCCGGCTGTGCTGGCTTATCCGTTGTTGATTGTGAGCGCGGGGCTATGGTCGCGCGTGCGGCTTGTTTGGCTGATGACAACACTCACGACGGTCGCCTATGGCGTGCTCGTGCTTCAGTTCTATACGACACGGCAGCAGGTCGATTTCGACACGGATTACGACCGGCACGTTTACTTTGTGCTTTCGCTGGCCATATGCGGTTGCTTGACGGCCTATCACGTCTGGCGGGTGCGCGTGTTGACGCAGTATTACAGTCGCCGTCGCTAGAACACCTGTCCGATTGCTGTTCCGCTCGCCCGAACGGACCTGTCAAGTCATCCCCCGATGGGAGGCCACACGCCCTGCTCTCAGGCGTACGGACGAAATTGTCATTGGTCAAGTTTTTCTCGCCTCCAGGGGCGTTGCGCAAACGCTTCATGCCCATGCCATGGACCAGCAACGGGACCGCAAACATCACCGACAACCTTGACGTTACGTTCAGTAGCATGTTAACCGTCAACCCCCTATGGCGCTCGGCAGCGCGCAGGGCGGCACGAAACACCCCCCAAATTTGACCAATGTCAATTTCGCCCGTACGCCTGTGAGCAGGGCGCGCGGGAACGTCACGGCAATTCAATCACGCGCCCGCAAAGCGATCGGACTGCCGACGAACAGAACACCATCAAGGAAAGGTTCTCGGGCGTAGTGCGCGTGTCGTGGCCGAACGGCCCTGCCTGTGGAGATTTAAAACGCTTAGCTGTGTCGCGCCCGGCTTTGGTGAGGCCAACGTGTTCAATATCTTCGGATGCTGTCAATTCGCACGGTGCGCGTGGGAACGGACGGGAATTCAATCCCTCCCTCTTCACGATCCGCGACGTCCGTGGCCGCAAGTTTATCGATAACTCCCATCCCTTTGACCACGCGTCCAAAGACGCAATAGCCATACTCTTCAGGATCGCCATCCCGGCTTTGATGGTCGAAGCTGGGGTTATCCGCCGTGTTGATAAAGAATTGGCAGGTCGCACTATCGATCGTGCCCGGCAGCCGAGCCATGGCAACGGTGCCACGCAGGTTCTTCAGTCCATTGTCAGCCTCATTGTAAATGGCCGGGCGTTCCGGCTTGCGTTTGAAATCTGGAGTGAAGCCGCCACCGAGCACGATAGCGTCACCAAACACCTGATGAAAGATGGTGTTGTCATAATGAGCTTCATCCACGTAGTCCAAGAAGTTTTGCACCGTGATGGGCGCCTTTTCTGCGTCTAACTCCACCACGAATTCTCCCATGTTTGTGCTGATCACTACACGAGGAAAGATGTGGCTGGGGCGTTCCGGCTCTTGCGACTTCGTGCCTCCATCGCTTGATTTGGCGTTGCCGCTACTTGTCTCTGAAGGCGATGCGTCATCTCCTCCGCAGCCGACAGCGCCAAACAGGCAAATGGCGCAGACCAGCAGTGATTCCCGGATTCCGATTCTCATGGTCCATGCCTCCATGCGGCAAGTCGCGGTCCCGTCAAGGGACGGATGGGGATTGAATGTGTGTGCGTCCGCGGCCAACACCAACCGTGACTGAAATGGCGCGGGGCGTATCATCAGCAGAACGTCGATCCGTTGCAATGGCGAAAACTCGGCTTGCGTTCACGGTTGAGATTCCGTATTTCCCTCGCTGCTGACGGGCTGGCCGCTGCATGTCATTTCGTGTGAACGCTATCCCGTTTTGCGTCACTCCCTTCGTCAAAGCTTGGATGTATGGAGGCCGGCATGGTTCGCCGAATGTTCTCGCTTGCAGTTCTGGCAACGCTACTCGTGACATCGTCGGGATTGGCGCAGCAGCAGACAGGCCGTCGAAGGCCACCTCCCAACGGCCTGCCCACCCAAACCTCGCTCAAGGATATCCTTGTCCGCGAATTGCGCGTCCGCTTTGTCAAGGAAGAGGTCTTCATCAACAACGTCGTTCAGTTGACGGAGCAGCAACGGGCATTTACTCCGCAGTTTGTTCTGGCTATCACTCGCAACGCGCAGCGGCGCAACATTATCTATCCATTCCCCTACTTCCAGGCGATGATGGTGCGGATTGCGGAAGTCAAAGGCGTCAACCTACAGCCTTTGTAGCATGCACGGTTGGTTGAGCATTGCGAGGCAACCTCTGCGATAGCATTGATCCATCCGATTGAAGTCCGGAGCGAGAGCTTTCCGATCATTCAAAGGTGACGACGTGTGTGCGTCGCCCCGCAGTAATGATTTCTCTGGACCCGGTAAGACGATGGACAGGCCCGCCATGCGGCGCTGGTGCCCGCAGTGCCAGCAAGCGACAGATAATGCTCCTTTGCCGGAAATGGCAAGCGAAGAAGAGCGACTGCGCCCCCTGCGTTGTGGAACGTCGCTCGCCTATTGTCGTCGCCTGTATTGCCTTGCTTGCGGTCACGTCTGGACAGGCTTGGAACTGCCGGAGCAGGTTGTGGAAAGCTTGCTAGCAAGAGACGGCGAGCTGGAGCGACTGCGCCGTGAGTTAGCCATGGCCCGCTTGCTGCTCAGTAAGAACCAGAAAACCTTGGACAAGCCAGCGGGCGATGCGGGACCAAAGCTCCGCGTTCACCATGCGGCTTAACAGTACACACCAGGTTCTTTGAGCATGGGAAGCTTTGTGCTTCTAAGACCAAGAGCGTATTTCCACTTACCTGTGGAGTGTCCGCAGGGCGGAAGTAGGCTTGCTCTTGGGGTGCGAACAGCAATCAAGGAATCGCTCTAGCAGCCGGTGTCGTCCAACGCCTCAGCAATATCCGAATTCGTCAAAGTTGGCGACGGGGAACGTCAACGAGAGAAGCATTCGAGGTATTTCGCTAGGCGAGCTCTGCTCTCAACCCTTGCAATAGCTTGACCGCGTTGCCGATCTCCGTGCGTTGCCG
This sequence comes from Pirellulales bacterium, assembly GCA_028066245.1. Classification (GTDB taxonomy): domain Bacteria; phylum Planctomycetota; class Planctomycetia; order Pirellulales; family S012-138; genus CALJLD01. Next base: position 20,046 of record JALCBR010000055.1, read on the forward strand.
TTCAGGCTGTTGCGGGATCTCGCGTTCGATGGTCAACGGTCCGGCGTAGCCGATCTGGTTCAACGTGCGGAGAAACTCGGCGAAGTTCACATCTCCCGTTCCGAGTGCGACTTCTTGCCCCCAGTCAACGCCAGGGCTGTTGGACCAGCAGCCATCTTTGCAATGAACGCTCCGCACGTAGGCGCCGACTTGCTGAAGCGCCGGAATCGGGTCTCCAGTTCCATAGAGGATCATGTTGGCAGGGTCGAAGTTGACAAAGAGATTGTCACGATCGACATCGCCCAAGAAAGCCAAGAGGCCGTCAGACGTTTCCTGTCCAGTCTCTAGATGCAAAGCTTGGCTGTTGCCGGCGCAATGGCCACACAAATCTTGCGTCAAGTTGACGATTTCACGGTATGGCGTCGAATCGCGATTTTCCTCGATACAGCCTAAATGTAAAGCAACAACGGGCACGCTCAACTTTGCAGCAAAGTCGGCGATTTCTTTCATTTCTGCGAGCCGCGCCGAACGGGTCTCCGGCGGCACCAAGCCAACAGTCCTGGCGACAGTAGAGATGTCCGCGTAGCTCTCGCCTTCAAAGCCGCCAAACACGGCCGTGACCGTCAAGTCGTAGTCGTCCAGCCGTTTCTGGAATTCGGCGGCGGCTTCAGCGGTTCGCCTTGCAGCGCTGGGAGCATGGAGATGCAAAGTCGGTATACCAAGCTCATGCGCGACTTCCAACCGGACACCCAACCCTGCATCGATGCTGGCGAAGACTCCCAGTGGCCACTTTTCCATTCCAACTCCTCCGCAGAGAACAAGAAACAACCGTCAAGCAATGCTCGGCAATGAAGAATCTATTGCGCAGTCAGGCTACTGTAGATGTGTCTGGCGCCCGACACAACACATGGCAGGCTATTGACTATCAAAGCCTGCGTGGCCCTCAGGAACGGGATTCCAACTATGGCACGAACGTGTTGCGTGCTATGCGGGATTGTTTCCCGCACTTGGCTCGCGTTGAAGCCCATCGCGTTCTTCAACCGTAAGATCGCATAACTTGTCGGTTTCGCAGCTACTTGGCGACACGACAAAAGTTACTCCTGCCGAGGAGTCACGTTGGGCGCCAAAGCCTGCGTCCTTCTCTAGTCGTTGCGAAAGGCGCGATTCGAATGGATTTTCGCATGAATGCACGCCTGGCGTGAATAGCGTGGCTCCGTGCCTTGTGTCATAATGCAATTACCGTCCATCCTTGTGGAGATGGTGACAACTTGATGAGATTCCGAGAGACATGGTTACCTCGATCCAAAGTCAGCAAGCGACCGTGCCACGCAAAGTGCCACGGACGAAAATCCCCTGCTACATTTTTGACTCCAACGTTGATCTCGCCCGTAGCGTGGCTCAGGAGATTGCCGGCTTGATCCGCAGCCGGAATTCCTTTGGTCAGCACGCTGTGTTGGGTCTCCCGACGGGAAGCACGCCCTTAGGCGTCTACCGCGAGTTGATCCGCATGCATCAGGAGGAAGGGCTTGATTTCTCCAATGTCATCACGTTCAACCTCGATGAATATTACGGTTTGCAGCCGGATGACATTCAAAGCTATCACTACTTCATGAACGAGATGTTCTTCAAGCATGTCAACGTGCAGCCGGAGAACATCAACATTCCTGACGGGACCGTTCCTGAAAGCGATGTGGAAGCCCGGTGCCGCTGCTATGAAGAGAAGATCGAACAAACCGGCGGGATCGATCTGATGCTGCTGGGGATCGGTCGCGATGGCCATATTGGGTTTAACGAGCCGTATTCTGGTCGTGACGACCGTACGCAGCTTGTCACACTGGACCCCGTCACACGGATGGACGCTGCCAGCGATTTCTTTGGCGAAGATAATGTTCCGACGCAAGCCGTGACGATGGGCGTCGGTACGATTTTGGATGCTCGCAAGATCATCTTGATGGCCCTGGGAGAACACAAAGCCGCGATTGTGCACGAAGCGGCAGAAGGGCCGATGACCGACCGCGTGCCGGCCAGCTATCTGCGGGAACACCCGGACGTGAAGTTTCTGCTGGACCCCGCGGCCGCAGAGCAACTCACAGCCACAGCCACGCCGTGGCTCTTGGGGACGGTGACGCTGACTGATGCGCTAGTCAAACGTGCTGTGCTTTGGCTGTGCGAACAAACAAACAAGGCGTTGCTCAAACTCGATGCCGAAGACTTCCGCGAGCATCACCTGTACCAGATACTCCGCGAGCAAGGACCAGCGAGTGAAGTCGCCCATCGCGTCTTTCGCTGGATGATGGACACCATCAACTATCATCCAGGCGGTCGTGATAGAAAACGGATTATTTGCTTCAGCCCGCACCCGGATGACGACGTGATCAGCATGGGGGGCACGCTGATACGCTTGGTTGAAGATGGGCACGAGGTCCACGTGGCGTACATGACCAGCGGAAACATTGCCGTGTTCGATCACGATGCGCAGAGAATCGCCGACTTGGTGGCGGAATTCAATCGACTGTTTGGGATCGATATCGAAAAAAGCGCCGTCGTTGAGGATTGTGTTTTTGGAGCACTCAAAAACAAAATTCCCGGTCAGCCCGATGTGGAGGATGTGCTCAAAATCAAAAGTCTGATCCGCTGGAGCGAAGCCAAGGCTGGCGCTAAGGTCTGCGGCTGCGAGGAATCGAATCTGCATTTTCTTGATTTGCCGTTCTATCGGACCGGTACGATCGAGAAAAACCCAATCGGATCAGACGATATTCGCATCGTTCGCGAACTGATTGAATCCGTGGACCCAAGTCAGGTCTATATTGCCGGTGATCTCTCCGATCCGCACGGCACTCACCGTGTTTGCGCACAGGCGATTCTTGCCGCATTAGGTGAGATCGACGTGGAGCAGGGAAACCGTCCTGAAGCGCTGTTATATCGCGGCGCGTGGCAGGAATGGCCGGCGCACGAGATTGAAATTGCCGTGCCGCTAAGCCCGCGTGACTTGGAACGGAAGAAGGCCGCGATCTTTCGTCATGAGTCTCAAAAAGACTCCGCGCTCTTCCCGGGCACGGATCGCCGTGAATTTTGGCAGCGAGCTGAAGAGCGCAACCGTAACACGGCTGATGTCTACAATCAGATTGGTCTGCCGGAGTTCTACGCGTTGGAAGCCTTCGTACGTTGGAAAGGGCTGCCACTCTAGCGTGACGAGTTAACTTCGCAATCCTTCAGCGCGATGCGCTTCGTGCAAGGTGATCCACGCGTTTCAGAAGCGTGGGAATTCGATGCCTTCCGTGCATCCGTTTAACTTTGCCGGCAGCTTTCTGGACGTCGATGCCGACTGCGGTGATTAGCAATGGCGTCTTGCTTTCACCGCGGAGAACCTTGACTGCTCCGCAATCTCCTTGGAAAGCAGACTTCGCCACCCCAACAATCGGCACCCGACCTTGCAATTCGCGGTATAACCATGCGCCCATGCCCGGCCGACAATCCGCTGGAACCGAAATTGGCCAATTTCCCACGGAGCCGTTCGTGGACGAATTCTCGAGTTCCTGCGATTCCGGCAACCAGACGTAGCCGTCCACAATGATCGTGGATAATTGTTCGATCGTGGATAGTTGTTCCCACACCGGCTGAAGGACGGCCATCAGGCAGGGAAGTTCCCGGCGGTAAAACTCACCGGGGACATAGTCCGCAACCGTCTCAATCCGCGCCGTGAATTCCGCGGCGAGTTCAGGACTGGTCCACTCATCAAACAAAACACAGGCGGCAATTGCATGCGCGATGCCACCTGAGGTCGTGCTCAAATCGCTGCGAGGGACTTTCGGACTTTGAACTCCGGCTCTGTCGTTTCGGTAATCGACATCAACGCAGGCCAGCATCGCTTTCCCATCAGTCTTCACACCCCTGCAGGCATTCAACAGGCGGTTGGTCCCAGGAAGTTCACCACGGCAACTTGTTCAAGTCCACGTTGCCCCCGCTGAGGATAATGGCAACCGTCTTGCCGCGAACATCCAGATTGCCTTCTAACAGCGCGGCCAGCGGTACAGCGGACGAAGGCTCAATGATGATTTTCATCCGTTCCCAAACCAACTTCATTGTGTCGATGATGGATTGCTCACTGCATGTAATGATCTGCGAGACGTTCTTGTGAATGGCTGCAAAGGTCAACGTCCCCAACGACATCTTTAGCCCATCGGCGATTGTCTGCGGATTTTCGACCGGGATAATCCGACCGGCTTCCAACGATCGCTTGGCGTCATCAGCCATTTCGGGTTCGCCCCCAACTACTTTTGTTTGCGGTGAAAGCGCCTTCACCGAAATACCCGTTCCCGAGAGCAATCCACCGCCGCCGACTGGGGTCATCACGATATCTGGCGTCTCGTTCAAATCTTCCAACAGTTCCAGCGCCGTGGTTCCCTGCCCGGCGATAATTCGGGGGTCGTTATACGAATGGATGAGTGTGGCGCCCGTGTCCTGACTGATCGCTTCAGCAGCAGCGATACGAGCTGGCTCATTCGGTTCACACTCAACAATCTGGCCCCCGTAGTCTCGCACGGCATTCTTTTTCACCTGTGGGGCATTGTTCGGCATCACGATTGTGACCTGCACTCCGCAAATCCGGCCGGCCAGTGAAATCGCCTGGGCATGATTGCCGGAAGAATGCGTAACCACACCGCGAGATTTCTCTTCTTCGCTCAGGCTGCGCACGGCGTTCAATCCGCCGCGGATCTTGAAGGCGCCAATCTTCTGGAAATTCTCACACTTGAAGAACAAACGCGCCCCCAACCGCTCATTGAAATAGGAGCTCGACAAGATCGGCGTGCGATGGGCCTCCGGCGAAATCCGCTTCACCGCGGCGCGAATCTCATCGATAGTCGGTAGCTGGCTGGTTTTGGTTGCGTGATTCACGGTTTGATCAGTGTAGGTGAGTTATCGCTAAGGCGCGGCCAATTTCAAAAGTGCCAGGCCCTCGTTGTGGCCAGACCTGCTCAGCGTATCGTAAGATAGCAAGTTAGAAAACCATCGTGGCACTCCATTGCGGTCGCAAATGAACCGCAAAATGGTGCAACAAGGAACCTTCACCTACCAAGGAAATCCCCGATGTCCATTCTTAATAAACTCCGCGCGAGGCCCGCACGACGCGCATGGCTGGCTGTCGCCGTACTGTTGCTGACGGGCTTGTTTCCCGCTTCCTTGCCGGCTCAAGACCAACAACCTCCCCCCAAAGTGCAGGCTGCCGATGTGAAACTTGGAGATCGGTTAACGGGCGAACAAGCGGCCGCATTCGCGCACCTGGCACTCAAGGGGCTTAACCAGGAGTTTCCCAACAAGCCCTCCAATGTTTTGGAGTCGGCTGAATCCGTCAAAACACCGCGCGAACTATACCCAGCCTTTTACGGGTGTTTTGACTGGCACTCTTCCGTGCATGGACACTGGCTGTTGGTCCGCTTGCTTAAGGAATACCCGAACCATCCCTTGGCAGCGGAAAGCCGCACAGCGCTCGCTGAGCATCTCACTGCAGAGAACCTCCAACACGAGGCGGATCACTTTGCCGCGGACGCCAACAAATCCTTCGAGCGGATGTACGGTTGGGCTTGGTTGCTGCGACTTTCCGCGGAACTCAAAACCTGGGATGACGAAGACAGCAATGGATGGGCCAAAAATCTTCAGCCGTTGGAAGATGTGATCGTCGGCCGTATTAAGGACTATCTTCCCAAGCTGCAATGGCCCATACGCGTCGGCGTCCATCAGGATACCGGGTTCGCGCTCGGGCAGATCTTTGACTACGCCAAGACCATTGGTGATGACGAATTAGCGGCTCTGGTGGCGGGAAAAGCTGTCTCGTACTACATGGCGGACAAAGCCTATCCGGCCGCTTATGAGCCTTCTGGCGAAGACTTTTTTTCCTCCGGGCTGAATGAAGCAGACATGATGCGCCGCATCTTGCCGGCGAATGATTTTGCCGCCTGGCTGGAAGAGTTTTTTCCAGGGCTCCGGAACGGAGAACTTGGCAATGTGCTGCAGCCGGTCTCCGTTAGTGATGTCACCGATGGCAAGATCGTCCATTTGGCGGGACTAAATATGAATCGCGCCTGGACAATGCGGGGGATCGCATCGGCACTCCCAGCGAATGATCCACGCCGGCAGATCTTGGAAGATTCCGCCGCGGACCATGCCACCGCCGGGCTACAGTATGTTTTCAGTGGACACTATGAAGGAGAACATTGGTTGGCCACGTTTGCTGTGTACGTATTGACCAATGTCGCGGTGGATTGAGCAACGCGCGTGATGACAAGAAGAGAGTGCACTGCTGATGGCCAGCTAGGTGGCCGTGGCGTTACGCAGTCAGTCGATAAATCAACAGCCGACTCAGCGCAATGAAGATCTACACCAAAACTGGTGATGAAGGTGAGACAGGCCTCTTTGGCGGACCGCGGGTGGGGAAAGACTCCACGCGGATTGAGGCCTATGGGACCGTTGATGAGTTGAACGCGATCCTCGGGCTCGCGCGGACGGAGGAGCTGCCGCTAGAGAACGCCGTCTGTGACACAGCGCAGATTCTCAAACGAATCCAAGATGAGTTGTTTGTTCTGGGGGGAGATCTGGCATCACCAGCGCCCAGCAAATATGAAGTCCCCCGCATCACATCATCGATGGTCAACCAACTGGAAGTAGAGATTGACGCTGTTGAAGCGGCGCTGAAGCCCCTAAAAGACTTCATCCTTCCCGGCGGAACAAGAGCCGCCGCTCTGCTTCACTTGGGTCGGACCATTTGCCGTCGCGCGGAACGCCGCTCGGTTGCGCTGGCCCGAACAGAAGACATGAACGCGGACGCCCTCTGCTATCTCAATCGGTTGAGCGACCACTTGTTTGTGCTGGCAAGGTATCTCAATGCCCAAGCGGGCTGTGAAGACGAGAAGTGGCAAAAGCCGGAGTAAGCGTGGGAGCACTTCAAGCCAACCATCCAGTTGATTTTGACTCAATGCTCGTGTCGGGGCAGAACAGTGAAGTTTCTAAGAGAACTTCTGGAAGAACCAGAAACACGTCACGGTCGTTCCTTTGCGCTCTCTATTCAAGCGCTGATTCTGCTCTCTTTGATCGCTTTTTCAATCGAGACGATCCCTGAACTACCCACCCGATGGCGCAGCACGCTGCACTACTTTGAGTTGGTAACCGTGATCTTGTTTACGGTGGAGTACGTCTTGCGCGTCTACGTTGCGCGCAACAAGTTGGCATTCGCAACAAGCTTTTTTGGAGTGATCGATCTTTTCGCAATCTTGCCTTTCTATCTTTCTTTGGGCGTTGATCTACGGTCGATACGAGCTTTTCGGTTGTTACGCCTGTTCAGGATCTTCAAGCTCGCTCGATTCAGCAGAGCGTCACGCCGCTTTCACAGCGCTTTGGTCATCGCGCGCGAGGAGATCATTCTCTTCCTGGCCGCCACAGGGATACTGCTGTACCTGTCAGCCGTTGGCATTTATACGTTCGAGCACAGCGCTCAACCGGAAGCATTTTCTTCAGTATTTGACAGCCTTTGGTGGTCAGTCGTAACGCTGACGACCGTGGGGTATGGAGATGTTTATCCCATTACAGTTGGCGGTAGGATCTTCACGTTTTCGTCTTGTTTATCGGTCTTGGAGTCGTCACTGTGCTGGCGGGATTGGTCGCATCTGCACTTTCCAAAGCAAGAGCGATCGAAGAAGAGAAAGAGAACTGTGGTACGGAGTGCTGATTATGAGCTCAGCTTCGAGCGGACCACCATACAACGAATCTCCGTCATGTCTTCCATGGTGAATCGTACGCCCTCACGCCCAAGTCCGCTATCTTTGACCCCACCGTAGGGCATGTTGTCCACTCTCCAAGATGGGACGTCTCCGATGATCACGCCGCCGACATCCAGCGTATCCCAGGCTTTGTGAGCGCGGTTGATATCATTGGTAAATACGCCCGCTTGCAATCCAAACCGGCTGTCATTCACCTGCTCCAAGGCTCTGTCAAAATCATTGAACCGGCTGAGCACGGCGGCGGGTCCAAACGCTTCCTGCGTGCATAGCAGTTGGTCTTCGGGAACGTCTTCCAGCAGCGTGGCCTCCAGCATGGCACCATCCCTCTTGCCTCCACAAAGCAGTTTGCCGCCAGCTTGCACGGCCAAATCAATCCAGTCATGCAATCGAATGGCTTCCTGCTCGGAAATCATTGGTCCAATAAACGTATCCTCAGCTTTCGGATCCCCGGCGACGAGTTTTTCGGTGGCGGTCACTAGCCGGTCACGAAACTCGATATAGATTGACTCGTGCACAAGAATTCGCTGCACGCCAATGCAGCTTTGTCCAGATTGATAGAACGCGCCGAAGACAATGCGCTCGACTGCATCGTCTAAGTCAATTCCGGCGTCAACAATACAGGCAGCGTTGCCGCCCAGTTCGAGGACAACTTTCTTCTTGCCTGCTTTGGCCTTCAGCGCCCAACCAACATCGGGAGAACCGGTGAAGCTGAGCAGTTTTAAACGGTCGTCCGTGGTGAACAACTCAGCTCCGTCTCGCGAGCAGGGAAGAATGGAGAACGCACCCGGTGGCAGATCGGTTTCGGCCAGGATCTCGCCGATGATCAATGCTCCCAGGGGGGTGCGACTTGCCGGCTTGAGCACAAACGGACAGCCGACGGCCAACGCCGGAGCGACCTTGTGAGCTGCCAAATTGAGCGGAAAGTTGAAGGGACTGATAAAGGAACACGGCCCAATCGGTACCCGTTTCCACATTCCGCGGTAGCCACGGGCACGAGCAGAGATCTCCAGATTCATCACCTCGCCGTGCATCCGGACAGATTCCTCCGCGGCAATACGAAAGGTATCAATCAACCTTGAAACTTCACCGCGTGAATCCTTGATTGGCTTGCCCGCCTCAATGCACAACGACATCGCCAATTCATCAAAACGCTCCGTGAAGCGTTTGACGCAGTGGTTCAAGATATCTTGCCGCTGGTACGGTGCCATGCTGGCCAAACGCTCCAAAGCTTCCACGCAGGCGGAAATTCCTGCGTCGATGGCCGCTGGATCTGCCAAAGCAACATGCGCAGCAGGCTGGCCCGTAAATTTGTCTGCCACAATCAAGTCGTGGTTGGGTGCAACGGGCGTGTTCGCCAGGTAGTAAGGCCAGTGGTCTTTCATGCATGATTCCAGGAATGCAAGATCAGGCTGCTGAGCGGAGATTAGACTTTTGCGCTGCGTTGATGGATTTCGTGATTCAAGATGTGATTGTTCTCTGAATAATCAACCGGAACTTCAATGACGTGTACTTCCGGCTGCTGGTGGCAGCTTCGCAAGGTTGGCAACAACTCATCTGCGGAAGTCAGTCGATGCCCTCGGGCTCCGTAGCTCTCGGCGTACTTCACAAAATCAGGATTGGCGTAGTCCAACCCGAACGGCTCAAACCTCAGATCTGCCTGCTTCCACTTGATCATGCCGTATGCGTCGTCTTTGAGAATGACAACGACAATGTGCACGCCCATGCGCACGGCGGTTTCCAACTCCTGCGAATTCATCATGAATCCACCGTCGCCGCAGATAGCGGTTACGGATTGATCTGGAAAAACAAGCTTCGCGGTCATCGCGGAGGGAAGTCCGGCGCCCATCGTCGCCAAGGCGTTGTCAAGCAGCACGGTGTTGGGTGCGTGAGCCTTGTAATTCCGCGCGAACCAGATCTTGTAGATACCGTTGTCCAGGGCGATGATTCCGCGACCTTCAACAGCCTTGCGGATGTCGGCGACAATCCGCTGGGGATACATGGGAAAGCGGTCATCATCGGCACCTTCAGCTGGATGCGTCTCAGCGTGCTTGCGCACCTGAAGGAAGCGGGAGAAGTCCCAGTGTTCCTGCTTTTCCAATGCTTCACAAATCTGCCAGATGCTGTTGGCGATGTCGCCAACGACTTCAACTTGCGGGAAATAGACCGGGTCAACGGTAGCGCTGAAGAAATTGATGTGAATGACCTCCACGCCGCCAGCTTGCATGAAGAACGGCGGCTTCTCCACAACATCATGCCCGACATTGATGATCAAGTCCGCGGCGTCGATGGAGCGATGCACAAAGTCTCCCGTCGACAGCGTGGCATTTCCCAGGAAGAGCGGATCATTTTCATCAATGACTCCCTTTCCCATCTGAGTGGTGACGAAA
>JALCBR010000055.1:30193-33301 GCA_028066245.1 Pirellulales bacterium
ACTGGCGTAGCATGCGACAGGTCGTTTTGCGGTTTGCGCCGGCTCCAATGATCAGTAGCGGATGTTTCGCGTTTCGGATCCGCTCGACGGCAGTGCTGATGGCTTTGACCTCGGCAATGGGACGTCGGACCAGGCTGGCGGGAATCAAAGCAGCGTCCGTCTCCTCGGCGGCGATGTCCTCTGGCAGTTCCAAGTGGACCGCGCCCGGCTTTTCTTCCTGTGCTAGACGGATCGCTTCGCGAACTCGGGATGGGATGTTTGCGCCGCTGACGAGTTGTCGCGTGTACTTGGTCAGTGGCTCCATCATGGCCACGACATCGACAATCTGAAACTGACCTTGTTTGCTCGACTTCACCGGCTTTTGCCCGGTGATCATCAGCATGGGCATGCCTCCAAGCTGCGCGTACGCCGCGGCGGTGACGAAGTTCGTCGCTCCAGGGCCAAGCGTGGACAGGCAAACTCCGGCCTTGCCAGTCAGCCGTCCATACGTAGCCGCCATGAAACCTGCGGCTTGCTCATGTCGAGTGAGCACGAGCTTGATGCTTGACCGTGAGAGAGAGTCCAGCAGGTCCAGGTTCTCTTCACCGGGAATTCCGAAGATGAATTCGACGCCCTCAGCTTCCAGCGCTTTGACGAACAAGTCAGATGCTTTCATGGAGAAATTCCCAGTGCGAGGACGGCGAAGCAACACCTTTGTTGCCCTGGCGCGACAACTGGACAGAGTTCCTCGACAGAACCCATGGAGAGAGGCCAAACCAACTGGCCGGATCACCGGACCGTCAGCCTAACGGCCAACGTTGATTTTCCGCAAGAAGTTCAGCAGGCGTTTGCTCATTGGTGTGAGCTTGGTTCGGTTGAACTGATCGCCCAACTTGCGAATGGCTTCCGCTTGCGTGGGATAGGGATGAATTGAAGCGCCAATCTTGGAGAGCCCAATGCCGTGATCCATGGCGATGGTTAGCTCCGAAATCATGTCGCCAGCGTTTTCCGCCACGATGGTGGCTCCTACGATTCTGTCCGTCCCTTTGCGCACGTGAACCTTAACGAATCCTTCATCCTGACCATCAAGGATCGCACGATCGACATCAGAAAAGTGCTGGATGAAGGTGTCGATTTCAAGGGCCGCCTCCTGGGCATCATTCGCGTACATACCCACATGTGCAATCTCTGGCGATGTATAAGTTGCCCATGGAACATTGAGCGAGCTGGCTCTCTTTTTCCCAAATGGACCAAGCGCAAACAGAGCATTCTGGATCACAATCCGCGCTTGAAAATCGGCCGCATGGGTGAACTTGTACTGGGAACAAATGTCCCCCGCGGCAAAAATCCTCGGATTGGTGGTCTGCAAACGATCATTGACCGTAACTCCCTGTGGACTGTAATCGACGCCGACGGCTTCGAGATTGAGCCCGTCCGTGTTTGGCGCTCTGCCCACGGCAACCAGCAGCTTGTCGACATCGACATCATGCGACTTCCCGTTGCGCATCACGCTGACTCGAATGGCGCCGCCCGATTGCGCGGCAATTCGCATATCTTCACTATCCAGCATCACGTTGACACCGTCTCGCCGGAATTGTTCTTGAACGATCTGTGCGGCGTCAGCGTCTTCGCGGGGAAGGATCTGTCCGGCACGCTCGAACAGAAAGACCTTGCTTCCCAGCCGGGCGAACGTCTGCGCCATCTCACTCCCAATAGGCCCGCTGCCGATAATGCCGAACCGCTTTGGCAATTCCGTCAAAGAGAACAAGCTTTCATTGGTTAAATGCTCAACGGAGTTCAAGCCAGGTATCGACGGCGCGGACGCTCTTGCTCCCGTGGCAATGACCGCCTTCTTGTACTCCAGTTCGGATGTTGATCCACCGGTTTGCTTAACGTGAATGACTTTGTCATTGCCGAATGAACCTTGCCCGAAATACACATCAACGCCCAGCTCCGTGAAACGTTGCGCAGAGTCATTTGGGCTGATCTGAGCGCGGAGCCGTCGCATTCTTTGCATCACCGCGGCGAAATCGACATCCGCAGCGCCGGGCAGGTTGACGCCATATCGCTCGGCGTCTCCAACCGTCGCCGCGACGCGCGCCGCCCGAATGAGGCCTTTCGATGGAACGCAGCCGACATTCAAGCAATCCCCGCCCATCAACTCTCGTTCGATCAGAGCAACGCGCGCTCCCAAGCCTGCCGCGCCGGCAGCGGTTACCAACCCGGCAGTGCCTGCCCCAATGACGACCAAGTGATAAGGATTCTTCGCTGTCGGGTTTTGCCACTGTGGTGGATGAACGTTCTCAGCAAGTTGCTGGTTGTGCTCGTCGCTGGGCGTGAGTTGAATCAATGCGTTCTCAGCCGTTGTGGAAGCGTCCGCCATGCTCCGAAATCCCTACCTGCGATCAACACTTCGAGTATCGTTGGTCTCACAAGCGACCGATTAGAATCCTCACTCACCAGAGACGTTGCCGATTGCGAATGCTTACAGTGGAATCCTCGGAATCTCAAGAATCAGCGCTGACTGAGTATCGAACGCCCGAGTGATGTTTTACGGTTCATTTGTCAACCGGCGACGTGAATCCGAGGAAGGATCTCAACTGTCGCAGCACGGCACCGAAATTTACGAATTATGCGAGCGTAAGTCTTACATTATTTCAGGAGCGAGCCGCACATCGGAAAACGAAGACAATTCGGGTGATTTGCCGCATTCGATTTCGTCTTTGAACGGTTTGTTGTCGCGATTCGGTGAATGCTCGCTTGGCGACCTGCCGATCAAGGCATAAGATAGCAATAGATTGTGAAATCTGGCACAATGTCTGTGGATTGTCCTTGGCGGTCGCTTCCGTCAAAAACCGCTTAGGAATGAGCCGCATTATCTCTGCAAGAAAACCATGGCGAAGAAACAAGGCCCCCGCAAGAAGCTCCCCAAAGAACTGGCCGTCATCAATGCCGATAACTGCACCGGCTGCGAGGCGTGCCTTGAGGTTTGTCCTGTCGACTGCATCTTCAAGATCCAGCAGTATGAGGACAAGCCTGGGATGCAAAGCTGGTGCCAGATTGATCTGGAGCGGTGCGTTGGCTGCGAAGTGTGCGTCCACATTCCGCGTAAGAAGACCGATCCGTATG
>JALCBR010000056.1 GCA_028066245.1 Pirellulales bacterium
TTCATGAAGCCCGTGGACTGCCCTTTTCAAGCAATGGAGCGTGTGCTTGCAGCCCTTCCCTCGGCAACCAAAGTTATTTTGGTGGACTTGCATGCGGAAGCGACAAGCGACAAGCAATTGATGGCGCGATACTTGGACGGCCGGGTTTCCGCCGTGCTGGGAACTCATACGCATGTAGCAACTGCTGACGAACAAATCTTGCCGGGCGGCACAGCTTTTCAATGTGATGTTGGCATGACGGGGCCGCACGATAGCATTCTGGGCCGCCGCATAGACCGAGTTCAGCAGACGACACTGACGTTTGAACCGACGCCGTTTGACGTCGCCACGGGAGACATTCGCCTGTGCGGGGCGATCGTGCAGATTGATGAGCAATCCGGTAAGGCAACCACGATTGAACGCATTTGCTGTCGGGAGGGTGACCTCCTTCAGCAACCTCCATCCAACTGAACGCTAAGTTGGGCAAGAAGTAATCACTTTCGCCGTCCGAATGCATGCAGGCATTGTCCGTCGGTTGCGCCTACAATGCATTCAGATAGGACACCTGCCCTTTGAAGTGATCTTGAGTCGGTCCCCGTGACTCACTATGCTCCGCCGCCTTTTCCTGAAAAACGATGACTCATCCAGACCGCTTTCGTGGTGGTCTCGGCTCCTGTTGGCCGGACTTGGGTTGGCATTGGCAGTACCACTGACCGTGGCATGTATGCTGAAGCCGGACCCCACTGGCAAGGGATACGGCACGCATGAACAACTTGGGTTGCCGCCCTGTACGTTCACAACGGTAGTCGGCATCCGCTGTCCTTCCTGTGGCATGACCACGAGTTGGGCATTTTTCATGCGGGGACGAGTCGATCGAGCGATGATGGCGAACACAGGCGGAACACTGTTGGTGCTGATTGCTGTCGTTACCACCCCGTGGGCTCTAGCGACAGGTGCCAGAGGTCGATTCCTGTGGGGAAGGCCTACCGACATTGCAATTGCACTGGGCACTGCGGTGGTGCTTGTTGTCACGCTTCTGGACTGGGCAGTTCGCCTGGCCGTGGGCTGAGCCCGCGGATGGCAAGATCGGCAACTCAATCTTACCAGAAGAATTCAATAACCAAGGTGTCGCGATGGATCGCAATCGCCGAGGATTGTTCCGGCTCCGCTTGTCAATCATCTTGCTGCTCGCCGTATGTATGTTTCAAGCCGGATGTCTAGATCTGATCACGACTTCGTTTTACATGCTGAAAGGATTTCAAACGCCTGCCGCATTTCCAGGCCTGAAAGAGAAAACCGTGGCCGTGGTTTGCCGTAGCCCCCGCAGTGTCAATCCGGATCAGGAGATTGCCGTCCGTCAGGTTCCTGCCCGCGTGAACAGCCTGCTATCAATCAACGGCAAGAAGATTAACGTCATTGACCAGCGAAAGATTGAACGTTGGATCGATGAAAATGGCATCGATAGCTTCGTTGATGTTGGCGAGGCGCTCAATGCGGAGATGGTGGTGGGGATCGAACTGGAAGACTATAGCCTGTATCGCAGTTCCAGCATCTTTCAGGGGAACGTACGAGTGCGGGTGAAGGTCTATGATATGACTGACGGAAACCGGCTTGTCTTTGAAGCGCCGGTCGAGCAGATCAAGTTCCCGCCCGCCGGCGGGACGGCGACCAGCGAGATCGCCAGGCCTGAGTTCAACAACATGTTCGTCGATGTGATTGCCGAGAAGATTGGCATCAACTTCTATGACCATGATCATACCGCCTCGTTTGCTGGCGATAGCAAGGTTCTGCGATAACCAGTTAGCCGCCCAGAGATGAGCAGGCCCTCCAACGCGGTCTCGATATGCGCGGAGCCCAGGCCTTGGCGGTGATTGCTCGACGTGACTTCGTCGAGTCTTTAGACTCAACGGGCGATGAGCATCTCCCTCTCACGCCGTGAAGTTCTCGCTGCATTCCTGACGGCCCCAGCAGCCACGTTTCTAGGTTGCGGGTCGATGGGATCATCATTGCCTGTCGCCGGTGAGATCATCGGCACGTCTCAGGGCATTGGTCATCGCCTGCGTCAAGGATTTCGCCCACAGCCGACTGAAAACAGCTGGACGGAGGCCGATGTCGTCATCGTGGGTGGCGGGATGGCAGGGCTGTCCGCAGCCTGGCGACTTTCCGCGCTAGGGATTCAGGACGTTGCCATTTTGGAGTTGGAGCCCCGTCTAGGAGGAACATCGGCAAGCGGTGTTTCCAACCTCGTCCGCTATCCCTGGGGAGCGCATTACGTTCCAGCGCCCACAAGCCGCAACCGTGTCTTAGTCACGCTGTTCGAAGAGCTTGGCTTGCTGGAGGGTTTTGACGAAGATGGCGAACCCGTGATCGGCGAGCCGTTCTTATGTCGTGATCCTGAGGAGCGCCTCTTTCACAACGGCACTTGGCATGAGGGACTCTATCCCTATTCCGGCGCAAGCGAAGATGATCTGGCACAGCTCGCGCGGTTCGAGAGCGAGATCGAACGATGGGTCGCCTGGCGAGACTCAACAGGTCGCCGCGCTTTCACGCTGCCAATAGCGGCATGTTCAGATGAGGCGGACGTGCGAGCCTTAGATGAATTGACCATGTCGGATTGGCTTGCCGAGCACGATCTGACATCTGCCCGTTTGCGCTGGTTGGTCAATTATTGTTGCAAAGATGACTACGGTTTGATGGCGGATCAAACGAGCGCTTGGGCGGGTTTGTTTTACTTCGCATCTCGGATCCGAGTGCCCGGGGGAGCACCGCAACCGTTGGTGACGTTTCCCGAAGGGAACGGGCGCTTCATTCGCTATTTCCAACAGGTGCTGTCCAGTAAGATTCACACAGGGATGGCCGTCAGCGAAATCCGGCTGGCTTCTGGAGGAAATCGCGAGAGAGATGCACGGTCAAGCGAATCTGCCCCGCTGCGTGAGATTATCTCCGTCTCACACGATGGCTCGACCGTACGGGGATTTCGCGCGCGGAACATGGTCTTTGCTGCTTCGCAGTTCCTGGGACCGTACTTGATCTCGGACCTGAGCGAATCGCGCCGCCAGGCAGCGCGCGAGTTTCAGTATGGTTCCTGGCTCGTCGCCAACCTTCATTTGAACGATCGGCCTGAGGACGAAGGTTTTCCCCTTGCGTGGGACAATGTGCTCTACGACAGCAAGTCATTAGGCTACGTTACTGCCACGCATCAGCGCAATCTCGAATTCGGACCCACGGTCCTGACGTACTACTATCCATTCTGCGATGCCGAACCGGCGGTTTCGCGGCAGCGGCTGCTCGACCTGACTTGGGAGGACTGCGCTGAGATCGCCCTTGCGGACTTGCAAACGGCGCATCCGCAAATCCGCTCGCTGACGACGCGGCTTGACGTCATGAAGTGGGGGCACGCGATGATCCAACCACGCACGGGTTTCGTGTTTCATCAGGCCCGGCGGACGGCCGCAAAGCCTTTCGCGGGCATTCATTTTGCCAACACGGACCTGTCCGGCGTCGCGCTGTTGGAAGAGGCGCTATACCATGGCGTTCGCGCGGCGGAGGAAGTCGCTACGGCACGTGGACGACAGTTTACGTCGCTGATTTAGAATGCCCGGTCGAGAGAAAGTCGCAATGCCGGAGACTCAGGTGCACGCGTTGCATATTGACATGCGTTAGGTAACAAACTGCTCAATCTCGCATCCCACCGTTTGAGCTCCGATTGCGTAGCAGCACTCACCGAGATATCGACAGTGCACAACCTCAATCATCGCCTTCTGGTCAGGCAGCCAGATTTCGCAAAGCTCGCAGGGATAAAGCTGCTCAGAGTGGAGAAACCCAACACCCGACCGGGAAATATTGCGCGTGTAGATCTGGTGAGTGACGCGACGACGCGAAATGCACGGCATGGACTTTTGGATGTGCAAAATAGCCCGTGTCCGTACCTCGACGCGAACGTGCCGTCGCCGCTCATCATAGGCTGTGGGCTGCACGCCACCCCTTTCCACGAAGAACGTACCAGCCCACTTCTCCGGCAAACGGATGCGGCAATCGACTTCCTCAAGCATGGCTTTTAGCTGTGTTTGATAGTCGTCAACCAGCATTCGAGAATCTCCGGATCGAAGATGATTTCACGCGCACGCTTCATAATGTCTCCAGCATTTGAGAGAGACATGCGTTGCCGATAGGGACGGTCAGAAATCAACGAATCAAAGGCGTCAATGACGGTGCAAATCCGCGCCCACGGATGGACATCAACCGCCGGGCATCCGACCGGGTAGCCACCGCCTTCAAATCGTTCGTGATGCTGATAAACCATCATCAACTGCCCATACGTGATGTCGCTACGATGGCAAAGCTGGTGATAAACACCGTGGGTGTGGCGTTTGATCTGATCGTAGTCACCAGGTGTGGGGCTCTCTGGCCGGGTCAAGACGTGAGTCGAGACATCGCGTTTGCCGAGGTCGTGCAGTAACCCTCCGAGGCCAATCTGGCGCAGATCGCCCAATCGCGTAATGCCAAACTCTTTTGCCAAGAGAATGCACAGAAATGCCGTGTTGGTTGCGTGAGTGTGTGGGCTATCGTCGTGGTGGAGCGCGGCAATCAGCTCAGCGGGAAGATATTCGCCTTGCGACAACAAGACAGCGCATTGATGAACGAGTGCTCGCCCCTGTTTGATCACCTGTTCGACGTCGCCAGAACTAAACGCCGCTGCGATTGCGTCTCGTGCAACCTCGCTCAACGTTGCTAACCGCAAGTCAACGGATGCGGAGTCATCTTTGAGTAGCGATGCAAGGCTTTTCCGCAACAGGTGCTGAAAACCGCGATAGTCCGATCTGGCGACATACAGCATGCCATCGCCTTGCTCCATCAGCCATTGACGCTCGCCCGACTCTAAACGTGAAGCGCCGTTCCGATAAACGCTTAGCTTTTGCGTTTCTGAATCTTGGAGGAAGAGCTTCACGTCAACGCACTCGCACGCACCCAACGTGTTCACGTGGATTGGCAAGTATTCACTCGAGTCCAGGTTGCTCGTAGCAGTGGACATGGGGGCTTGGGCGGGGCCACATCAGCGCTGGTAAACTCAGCTCATAAACGCTAGTTCACGAACCTGCGTGCAGCTCAGGAAGGCCGTGAATCCAAGCCGCTCCTCTACCATCAGTTTTGACGATTATTCCGGTGGCGCGGAACGACCGTGTTTCGCACGGGCTGTCATCAAGCAACGCAGCGCCCCCGAGAAAGTAGAAAACAAAGCAAGTGCAGAAGGCGCGATCCTAGCTACTTTAGGGTACCGCCCAGATTCGTGTGAAAATACACGCTAAGAAACCGAATCGGACCGGGTAGCTGCATCATTCTCATGTTTGATTGTGGTCGGCTGTCGATGCCATGATCTTTTCAACGCCTAGA
The DNA here is from genome assembly GCA_028066245.1 of Pirellulales bacterium. Taxonomy (GTDB): domain Bacteria; phylum Planctomycetota; class Planctomycetia; order Pirellulales; family S012-138; genus CALJLD01. The sequence continues at coordinate 5,371 of JALCBR010000056.1, forward strand.
AACGAACGCACGATTGCGGATACGGCGAATCCAGTTGCGAACCACATCGCCCCTCCAGCGAATAAAAGCAACATGAGATACCTGCCGGAAACCTCGGGCATTCCAAGGGCCGCGTGGATGGGGTAGTCGGCGAAGTAAAGAGCCATCAAAAGAGCGAATGATGGACTCATGTCGTTCCAATTCGGGTCCGCGAAAGCGACCAGAATAACGAGGCATGAGTGAATGCCCAACAGAGTCAACGGGAGTTTCAGGCGACGCATCTTGCTTCTTTCGTCCTGGCGTAAGTGCGGTTTATTGTTGTCAGACATCGATGCGACAAATTTTGCTTTCAGCACCTTTGGTTCGGATTAAGCCCAACATAACCAAGAAAGGATGAGTTGCGACCAAACGGAGCAAGATACGGTGTCGCGACCGGCAATCACTGCCCCAGGCTGTGAGGCTTGGGCAAGGCGACGCATCGAGACCTCGGATAACGATCCATTTGAGTGGGCTGTCATCCAAATTGGGTGCGACCTCGACAATACGTCCTGTTTCAAAATCAAGCATGTTGTTTACTTGGCGAGAGACGTTTTGACCGTGACAGTGCCAGAGTTGTCCGCCAGTTCGGCCCATGCATCTTTGCAGCGGAGATAGAGCTGTCCATCAACTTGCGCTGTGAACGTGGATTCGGGGCCGATGTCAAAAGGTTCCGTCAGTTGATAGTCCTTCGTCAGCAAAACCGCCTGTAGCATCCCCAAGCCCCCTTCGTTCCCTGCTGGCGAAACAAGGTCGGCATCTTTGCTCAGGCGCCAATTCCCCGTGGCGTTCACGGAATAAGACTTTCCCGCCTTGACCTGGGCAAGCCCTGGTTGCCAACCTCGGTTAGCATCAATCCTTGCTGAAAGCGTTCGTTGTCCAGAGACCAATGTAAAACGTTTGGACCAATCCCACGCACACAGGTCCGCACGGAGTCCGCTTTCAAGGTGTTGCAGGAAGAAACGGTACTCAAAGTCGAGTTGTTCTAAATCACGGCCATAGATCGATCTGAAACTGGCCTTACGGCCGGCCAGATAGCGTAGCCCCAGCGAGCGAAACTTGCGCCGGTAGTTGGGATTGACTTCCAGGACATGACACAACGCCCAACGCCATGCATAGTCCTGCCAGCTATCGCCAGTCCGCGAATTTTTTCCTTGTTCGTCGACAATCTCCTGGACACTGCGCGGCTCGCTCTGCTGCAAGTACTCAATAACATTGTCGTCGGCGTTCACGGAAAGATCATCCTTGACCCAATATTGGCCCATCTCCGCCATCCCTTCGGAGTACCAAACAGGTCCGACGGCTCCAAACGTTTGATGGCAATAGGCGTGAACCGCCTCGTGCCGCGCGACGCCCCGTTCTGCAACTGCGTAAACAACCGCTTTGGCAACGAAAAGATTCCCGCGAGTCATTTTTTGTGAAATGGTCACGCCGGCGCCGCTTTGAATTTTGGCCAGCCCCACCGGATGGATGGCATCATCCGGCCAGTTCTTCAAGTCGCGAACGACGTACATCTCGATGGTTCCGGAGGGTGCTCTGCCCCAATAAGCGGCGATCAACCCGAGCATGGTCTCAAGTTTCTGTAATTCTTCCTGGGCTTCCTCTTGGGGAAGATCTGTATGCATCAGGAAATGACGTGAGGTGTAATCCCTGGGCGCATTGCTCTTGGCCGCGTCCGCATCTTGTTGCAGCGCGGATCCGGCGATCGTGGCAAGGGGAGATTTCCACGCACCTAGACAAAGGGTAAGAACTATCAGGCAAAGAACGCTCAGTCTTGGCATCATGCTCTGTTTCAACTGGTCACAAGGGGCGGTGCTCTGGCACAACGGCGCGTATCCGCCATGCCGGTCGGTGTGCTCAATGTACCCTAGATGCACTTTGCCGCTCAAATAACGTGTTGATGACCCACGCGCGTACCATCACAGCGCCAGCGATTGCGACGTCGGAAAACTCAATTCGGGCCTCTTTCATCGCGGATTACAGCACGGACAATAGAAACTTCCGACGCAACTTGTCCCGTTGAATGCCCACTCACATGCCTCAACCGAGCGAAGATCAACTCAAAGCTCAGTACGCGGAAATCGCCGTGCTGGCAGGCCAGCTAGCGCACGAGATCAAGAATCCGTTATCGACGATCTCGTTGAACATGGAGCTTCTGCGGGAAGACTTGGCGAATACACCGGAGACGCCCCAAACGCGCAGGGGGCAGGAGCGGATTGACCGAGTACGCCGTGAGTGCCAGCGGCTGGAAGGGTTGCTGAACGACTTTCTTTCCTTCGCACGGGCACAAGCCGGGCGGATGGAAGCCGTCGACATGAACCAGATGATTGAAGAGTTGCTGCAGTTCTTCCATCCGCAGGCGGAAGCAGCACAGGTTGAGGTCGTACAATTGCTTGATCCTTTTGTACCAGCGGTGGCGATCGACCGTGAGCAGATGCGGGCGTCTGTACTCAACTTGTTGATCAACTCCGTGCAAGCCATGCCGGATGGTGGAAGGATCTCCGTGCGAACACGCCGGATCGGCGAGAATCTCGTTCTTGACTTGATTGACACAGGTGCGGGAATGGATGCACAAACCATATCTCAAATCTTTGATCCCTTCTTCTCAACCAAGCGAGGAGGTTCAGGCTTGGGATTGCCCGCCGCCAAGAAGATCATTGAAACGCACGGGGGCACCATTCGCGTTCAGAGCGAGGTCGGTCGTGGAACGCAAATCACTATTGAACTTCCACCTGCCCTGGAGGGTCCAAAGTTGCTGGAACAAAGGCGATAGGGCAAAACACGGTCGCTTGGGCGCGATGAAATCCCGTTGACGTGACGTCAGAACACTTGTTAGCGTCGATGGTGGTTGTCAACTGACGGTCACATACGGTTAGCTTCCGAATGGTCGCCAGAGCCCAGGCTGGCGTAGGTGATGCAATGGTCGATCAGTCCGCGTTCGTCGGCGGGAAATTGACGCCAGTCGCGTTCAGCGCAACTGACGGGCGCACAAATCATGACATCGTCAACCGCGCCTTTTGCCCCGGCTGTGCACGGCTTCTTGCTACGCCACTGGCCCAGCAGTGTTTCCACTGTGGGTTAGCCTGGCACAATGGCGAGCCACGACGCCTGGCGACTGAGCAAACCAGCACTCTTTCAGAGGGTAATCCGGGCGATCGCTTGGTGACTCGCCGGAGTTGGCTGCGGCAATTTGGCCGGTTATTGGTTGCTACCGTCGCGGCGCAAGCAGCGGCGCTGATGATCATTGTACTGTTGTTTCAAGAGCCACGTTCGTTTCTGTTGGCGATGATGATCGGGGTGCCATCTTACCTCTGGCTCGACGTTCGACTGGGACGTTTGGCTGACGCACACCGTTGGACGGCAAGTTTGGGAAAACTGCTGGCGTTGTGCGCTGGCATCTTAGCAATCGTCTTGCCGCAGCAGTTTTTGCCGGTGGTGATTGGAGGTTTGCTGGTCACCGCTGGCATCGGTTGGTTCTCCGATCGGGACACGCTGAGGAAGTCAGTCATCCCAGTGCGATCGTTAATCTTGGTAGCCTCCATCTTGGCAGCTTGCCTATGGTTGGATGTTGGAAACGCAGTCGTCGGCTGCCTTCTGGCCACACTCTCGCTCTTGGAGTTTGGCAGCCTGATGTTGGCGCTAGACGCTTGGGAAAAACGAGCACGCGTCAAGGTTTGATTGAGCGTGGTCTAACGGGGAGTCAAGCCGTGTCAGTGTGCGTCCCATTCCATTGCCAGCGGTAGCCAGTCGTCCCCCACGTGTTCTTCCACCCAGCGCAAGATGCCGGGGTAGTCGCGGTTCATTCGAACAACGAATGCTTTTGCATCTGCCAATGTCGTTGGTTGAAAGTACCCGCTTTGACCTGTGTCATTGTTACTCCAGGCCACCCGGTAAGTTCTTTCCGATGAAATCATGATTGCCCCTGTTCATGCGACGTACATGCAACATGAATAACCCCGCAGTCATTCTCACCGACCGCATGGCTACGCCCCGCAACCGAATGGTAAATAAATTTTGATACCTTAAATTAATCGCTGCAATTTGGAGTGGGATGCGCCTTTTTCATGTGGTTTTCAGAAAAGCGCAATCAGGCGCCCGAATATGGCAATAATGCGCGAAGAGGTTGCCGAAAAGCACAAGAGTTTCTCTGAGGGATTGCGGAATTCTGCAGCTTCGTTCCCGCAACGCCAGCCGCCTGAAAGAGAGCGTTTTCAAAGCCATCAACTGAAACATTTCATCAGACGGTCTAAGTTCGCCTTTCATGGACTTCACTGACCGGTGTTGTTCGTTCAGTGGGCTCAACACGGTCGGGGCTACGAAAAGCAATAAGGACGACGCAGAGGTCGCACAGTTGGTTCGTTGCATGACGGCGCTCGATTGATGGCATCGAAAAGGAACGATAGGCTGAGGACGCAACGAAGCCGCGCTTGCGCAATCGCTAGAGCACCTGTCCGATTGCTGGTCCGCTGGCCCGAACGGACGCTGTCATGTCATCCCGCGCCAGGAAGTCACACGGCCTGCCTCAGGCGTACGGGCGAAATTGACATTGGTCAAATTTGGGGGGTGTTTCGTGCCGCCCTGCGCGCTGCCGAGCGCCATAGGAGGTTGACGGTTAACAGGCTACTGAACGTAACGTCAGGATTGTCGGTGATGTTTGCGGTCCCATTGCTGGTTAATTGCTGGGCATGAAGCATTTGCGCCACCCCCCTGGAGGATGGAGAAATTTGACCAATGTCAATTTCACCTGTACGCGTGAGAGCATGGTGCGCGGAGAACGCCACGGCAATTCCATTACGCACCCGCGAAGCGATCGAGACTGCTGACGAAAAGACACCATCAAGGAGATCTTCTCGAGTGCTTTGTTGATTCCTGCTCTGCGCGCAGTCGCGTGCCGTCCAACACTTCAGCAACATCCGAATTCATCAATGTTGGCGACGGAACGTCAACAAGAAAAGCGCTCTAAACGCACGAGGCGTGGAGTTTCATACTTTGAAGCGATCACACTACCTGCGGAGCACCGTTCACAAGACTAGCCCGCTCATCTCATTTACTGGCATTCCGTTGTCATCTTGACTCGCTCACTGCAACCGCGCTGGAAGTTAGCGCCCGGCATCTCGCCGGGGACATCGGAGTATCTCCGTGACGAGGAGATTGCCGACCAATACGATACTTACTTCCAAGATCACCCTTTGTTCGCGTTCGATGAACAGTTGCTGGCCGGCGTTTTCCAACCGCCGGGCGTTTTGGCTGATTTAGGTTGCGGTACGGGGCGGCTGGCAGTTTCTTTCGCCCAACGCGGATATCATTCGATTGCGATTGATCTTTCGTCAGGCATGCTTCGCGTCGTTGAAGAAAAATCACGGGCCGCTGCGGTCAACGTCGACTTGCTTCAGGCCAACCTCGTAGAGTTGGACGCGTTGGCTGATGCAAGCGTGGACTACGCGGCTTGCTTGTTCAGTACATTGGGAATGATTCGCGGCGCGGAGAATCGCGCTCAAGCTCTTGCCCATTTCGCGCGGATTCTCAAGCCCGGGGGACTGGTGGTTCTACACGTCCACAACCGTTGGCGGAATCTGTTGTTACCGGACGGCCGCCGCTGGGTGTTGGCAAATCTGTGGCAAGCTTTCCGCGGCCGCTCGCAAGCTGGCGACAAATACTACCCTTACCGGGGCATCCGGAATTTCTATCTGCATGTCTTCACGCGGCGAGAACTCACCGGTGCGCTACGAACTGCCGGTTTGACAATCGAACGGCTCGTCTCTTTGGATGCTCGTGTCGGCGATTCGCTGGCGCGATCATGGTTTTTTCCGAGCTTAAGGGCTTCTGGGTGGATGGCGATTGCACGAAAGCCCAAGTGTTGAAGGTTCCAAGTGCTTGCTGTGAGAGCAATTGGTGGCATTTGCCGGGCAGGCAAAGCATAATGCTGCTGGCTCCTCCAGGCTGACGCGCCTCAGCAGCGTCTTTGCCCCAGCGAGTTTGTTTTCCCGGCACTCATTGCTTCGCACATAAAGATCTCCCATGACAGAAAAGACTAATCGACGTTCATTTCTCGGTACGGCCACTTGGGGAGCCGCAGCGATCGGCGCGGCTGGCGCTGCTTTGGGATCGTCATCTTTGAGTACCGCGCAGGAGCGTGAAGTTGCCAGCGATGATCAGATCGAACTCAGCAAACTCGGCAGCAGTGGCAAGACACGTTTCGCCGTCAACGTTGAGATGTGGTGGCGACGGGAGCCCTTTCTCAATCGTCTGCGCAAAGCAGCCGAGTTGGGCTTTCCAGCCGTCGAGTTCTGGGAGTATGGCCGCAAAGACATTGATGCAATTGCAAGTTTGGCCAAGGAACTGAATCTCCAGATCGCTCAATTCACGGCATGGGGTTTTTCACCCGGCCTCAACAACCCGGACAACCATGCGGACTTTGTGGCCAGAATCAAGAATGCGTGTGAAGTCGCCAAGAAGCTTGATTGCGACAAGATGACTGTTGTCGGCGGGAACGACCAGCGTGGCATGACACAGGCAGAGATGCATGACAATATCATCGCCGGGCTGAAACAAGCAGCCCCCATCGCGGAAGACAACGGAGTGATGATGATTCTGGAGCCGATGAACATCCGCGTCGACCACAAGGGTCATTGTCTGTACGGCAGCCCGGATGCCGTGAGGATTTGCCAAGAAGTCGACAGCCCCATGGCTAAGATCAATTGGGATCTGTACCACATGCAGATCAGCGAAGGCGATCTCACGCGGCGCATGCGAGAAGGCTATGACCAAATCGGATATCTGCAACTGGCAGACAATCCCGGCCGCCATGAGCCTGGTACCGGCGAGGTTTATTACAACCGCGTGCTCAAAGAAGCCTATAAGTTGGGCTATCGAGAATGCGTCGGCTTGGAATGCTCACCGGCCGGCGATGAGATCACAGCCGCCAAGCGAGTCGCCGCGGCAGATGTTTGGTAGGCGAACGACCGGGGATTGAGTGCGCGGGCGGGGACGCGAGGACTTCGTTCCCTCTTTCCTCAGCGCCGCGTTTACTGGTGACGCAGCCAGTGGTCAGAATGCCTGTCCGATTGTTGTTCTGCTAGCCAGACGGACGTTGTCGGCGACTATCGTGCATACGTCCAATCTCGTTTGGCGTAGCGTTCGGCGACGAGCTTGGCCACGTGATGTACCGGCCAGCTTTCCTGGATCTTGTCTGCATCAAAGGCAGCGATCAATGCCTGGCGGATTTCTGCTTGGGTCGCAGAAAGGTTGGCCAAGAACTCCTTGTGTGATCGCCCGTTGCGATAGTCCGGCGCTCGCGGTGGCATCCGCAACGCGCTCTCGATCTTCTCCAACGGGAACTCGTAAAGCAGCGTGCCGTGGTAGAGCAAGTAGTTTCTCCGGCAGCGGAGAGCGTTGCCAGAGAACTTACGGTTTCCGATCACCAGATCGCTTGTTCCGCACGTTGTTGCCCCCGAAATCACGGAAGCTAGGCGACCGAGCACAAAATCATGTGCCACAGAGAGCTCTCGCAAGTCCGGACGCGCATCATAGCTCAGCAAAACGGAGTACATCAGACAGCCAGGGCCGATTAGGACGGTCGCTCCGCCGCTCATCCGGCGGAGGATGGGAATACCTTGTCGTTGACAATAGTCCAGATTGACCTCTTCTTGGACCTTGGAGTGCCGGCCCAGGATGACCGCAAGCGACGTTGGCGACCAAAGCCGCAACAGTTCATGATCGCTGGCGCGGGATTCCTTTTGTGGATCGACTTTGTCCGCAGCAGATTCCGCTTCGTTCAAGAGGGCCTCGTCCAGGGCAAGGTTCTCTTCAGGCGTTGGTCGCGTCAGGTCGAGAACACGAAGCGATTGGTGTGACAATGTGGGTTACTTTCCTGGACGTGACGTTGGCCGCTTCACAGCTCTAACTGGTCGCTGCTGGCGACAAGCAACGTGATCAGATAAACGGCCACGAGCGACCACAGGGTTACCCTGACAATGAGCTCTCGCGCGCCGAGAAAACTGGAGATAACGAACAAGAGAAACAGTAGCGTTCCCAGCACCGCAGCGTAGACGGGAAGGGAAAGGAAACCAGCAGGCGTTAGAACCAGGGAGATCGCCGTCACGACAACGAGCAGTCCGGAAATACTGATTTGCCGGCGTTCCAACTCGTGTGGCGTCAATGAACCAGGCTTCCGCGGAAGGTTTCTTTTGGCGCTAATGAAGGCAGCCGGCAAAGGAGGTTCTTCCGCCGGCGCAAGATTAAACACACCGTCGTCTTCCGTCACGCTTTGATCAGCTGCACTCTCCGCGCTGTTGGTCGTCGGAACCTCTTCGCTTGCAGAATCGTGTTGCACCAAAGCGATTGGCCTCACACTGCGAGCCGTCGCATGAAAATCCTAGAATCTTTGATCCAAACCAACTAGGGACCGCAACTTCATATTCTAACAAATACGAGGGCTCGGTGGATTGCCGGTGGCGCTGGCCGCCGCGAGAAGCTGATACGGTCAATCCCAGACGCCGAGTATCTCCGCTTGTTCTTCCACGGAATCGACAGGCGTCCATCCACGGCGCAGGCCGCCTTTGGCGAGACAGCGAACTTGCATGGTCTGTTTCTCGATGACCAGCAAAATGCGTCGCAAGCCCCGCCAGGCTGTGACAATGAAACTCGTCTCGGTCTCGGCCAGCCGCCAGCGTCCCCAAGAATCCAGCCTGGGGTATTCGTCAAGAATCAACGAGAGCCGAGCGTCGCTCTTTTTCACGCTGAGGAGATTGCGACACCCTTCGCAGTATGCCCCGGTCAACTGGGCGGGGCTGACTTGTTGCTGGCACGTCGGACATGCCTGGAGTGCGTCGGATAGCACAGGGGCGTTGGAAACGGCGCACCGGCCCATGAACTCCAGCAGGACGCGCTGACCGGTCAAACTGCATTGTGCGAGTTCGCTTTCGAGCACACGGCATCCGGTGCGGTCACAACTGGTGATGGACTCGAATGCCGCCAAGCGGTCATCATCTGTCGCAGCGAGGTGCCGCGTCTTGCGCCCTGTGCGGGGACATTCAATCAAAGGTGGATGCAAACATTGAGCCCAACCGGAGAACGTCGCATCCACCGTCTCGCCAGCTAAAGAGAAGCGGAGCTTGCCACTCACCCAGCGGGTCCTGATGATCACAAATCTGGCGACTTGGCCAAGCGCGCTGAGCGAGTTCTCAATATCGTTCTGCGCGCTTTCCGCGGCTGTAGCCACTGGCGCACCTACGCTTGCGTGACCGTTGCTCGTGTTGTCGCGCTGTCGCTGGATCATCAAGTGGCGTATGCCAGCGACGATCTGCGAAGGAACGTTTTCCGCCAGACCGGAGAGCGGCGCAGTTGTTGCCTGTCCATTAGGGGAATCAACTTTCAGATTCCCAACCCGCAGATGACAACGGAGATCTTCGGGCAACGTGTCACAACGATCGGTGAACAACAACTCATCTTCCGCCAGACCTTGAGCTGTTTGTTCCGGCTTCAGAACGGGATGCACAACCCAGCGGTCTTCAAGGCTGCATCCGGCCAAGTGGACTGAACCACTGTCAAGTTTGTACGCGGGGAACAAACGGGCGGTGACCTCGGAGACGTTTTCAGGTTGGTCCACCGGCGCGGCTTGCTCGATGACGCCCTCCGTCAGGCCCTGTTCAAACAGCCACCGAAAGAATCGATGACCAGGCGCTGCAAAGTCAAGATCGTTCTCCGCCGCGGTGTCGTAGCGCTCTGCGTCAAAGGTGAACAAGATCGTAGAACGGTTCTCAAATGCGCTGCGATGCTCATCGCTTAACCGCAATTGGTAGAGACCTTCCGCGATAATGGCGTACGGAACCTCCAGACGATCCAAAAGCCACAAAGTGAAGGCACGCAACTCAGGAGCAACAAAACGCTCCGCAGCCGGTCGTGTTGGTAGGGAGACAGAAAGTGCCATTGGGGCTAATCGTGCATCAAAATCCGAATCTGTTATCGCCGGCTGCGGCTCAAGAATGTGCCGTCACAGCAGCCGCCAGCGTGGAACCGCCAAACCACGGCATGTCACTGCCAGAGTTTGTCAACAAGCGATCTTGGGAGCCAATTGTTGAGGGAAAATTCAGGCAGACCGGGCTTCTGCCCTGAGTTGTCTGCTTCGCTCTGGATGTATCAGCGGAACCCTGGAAGAGGTTCGTGTGGCCAATGCCGATACTATTCAATGCTATTGAACGAATCAGACTTTCATTTTGCTTCTGAGTGGTTGGAGAATCAACACCTGGATTGTGCTGAATCGATCCAGCGCCACCGGGACTGCAACTGTAACACTGCGGACATCATCGGTTTAGAGCTAAGACTTGCCTGAGATCGAATTATGCGCGACGTTTGGGTACCCATGACAGACGCCTTAGGGCGTTGTTCACTTCAAACATCTCATGACCCTCAGAATCGGGATGACTTCTGTGACCGACAAAGACAATCACCCTCGAATCCTGGTCACGGTCGCCACGTACAACGAGCGTGAAAACCTGCCGTTGCTGTTGGATGAGATTCAGCAGTACGCGCCTGATGCAGACGTGCTAGTAATTGACGACAATTCTCCGGACGGAACGGGCCAATGGTGTGAGGAGCAAGCCAAAGCCACCCCGCAACTTCATTGCCTACACCGTGAGGGAAAGCTTGGCTTGGGAACGGCCATTGTGGCAGGCATGCAATATGCCTTGAGTCACGGCTATGATTATGTGTTGAACATGGACGCGGATTTCAGCCATCATCCGCGCTATTTACCAGATTTGATCGCCGGTATGAATCCCGCGGAAAGCCAAGCGAGAGACGTGATGATCGGCTCGCGTTACATCGACGGTGGAAAGATCGAAGGCTGGGGATTCAAAAGGCATTTCATGAGCAAGGCGATCAACTTCTACTCACGTTGGCTCCTGTGGCTTTCGCCGAAAGATTGCAGCGGCTCTTTTCGTTGCTACCGAACGGAGTTGCTGAAAAAAGTTGATCTCACCAAGATTCGCTCGCGTGGATACTCGTTTCAAGAGGAGATTCTCTGGCTATGCCGCCGTGCTGACGCCCGCATGGCGGAGACGCCGATTACGTTCGCCGATAGGGAACGCGGTGTCTCCAAGATTGATAACGGCGAGGCACTTTCCGCCTTGTGGATCATCTTTTCACTGGGCTTACGTAACCTGTTGCCGGGATAATCTCGCTAACGTCCATCGCAGCGAAGACAACGCCCGCCTGGAGATCTGTCAGGTCGTTGGGGATTGGCATGCGTCAGATACCCACGAACATGTTGCGCGGAGAAAACATGTTGCACGGAGAACATGTACGCTATGGCTGCTATTCCTTAAGCGGCTCGAAACGTCGATCTTCTTTCCAGATATCCGGCCCGCCAATCAAGCCCTGGCGATCGCGCTGAATCACGTACGGCTTATCTGTCATTCGTGGTAGGACATATATTCCAAACGGATGCTCTGGTGGCGGATTCGCGTCAGATTGGTATGTCCGTGCCGAAACGCGGACCACGAATTTTTCATCGCTCTCAAACGCACCGGCGACGCCGAAACCGCGGCAATTGGTTGTCTTGCCACCGTAGTAGACTAGCAAGGCCTCCTGAGAGAAGTCGACGTTTTTGATGCCATCGGCCGCGGTGTTCGCTCCAGCGAAGAGCTCCTGATAAACCCTTGCCCATTCTTCTTTCGTGCTCACGATTTGGTACAGAGGCTCGTCCTTGTTGCCGCCGGATCCCGACCATGTCTGGCGAAGCTGTACGGCAGTGCCAGGGTTTTCCTCCTCGCCAACGAGCTTGATGAACTTGCCGGTTCGTAAATCGTGATATTCCGCGAACTGTTCATGTCGCGATGAACGCAAGACCACGGCCCAGGACTTCTCGTCTTGGCCTTCGGCCTCGATTTCTTCGATGGTGTACTTGTCCCAGAATGCGCTCGTGCTCTTGCCCCACAGGACTTTCGTGTCGTCATCTTCGTCGACAGCAACCAGGTGCCACAGCAGGCCCAAGTAGACGCGCACGCCTTGACCTGTGATGCTTTGATCAACGGCAACGCGAGATCCGCTAGGAAGCGTAATCCACTTGTTGGAACGGCGAACGCCTTGGACCCGAACAGGTGGCGGCGGAGGCGGTGTCTGACGTACAGCCCTCTGTAGTTGGATAAGTTGCTGCCCTGTTGCCGGGGAGTGCTGGGCTTGTGCGGCCGACGACAGCATCGCAAAAGCCATGGCGGCTATTACGACACCCATTCGAATTCGTACTCGCATGGCTCTTCCTGTCGTAGTTGGTGGCAGACCGTTTTGCCGTTCGGTGAGAGCGACCACTTGCGACCGCAGCGGTCCTCACGTAACGTGAGAACAATACGCGAAACGTTCTCACAGCAGTGTAACGGACGTGTAACTCACCCACGGGAATCAAACCACGTCCACGTAGCGAGTCTCTCGAAAGCCGAGATCCCAAAATGCAGGGTCATGACTGCGAATTCAAACGGCGCTCGGGCGAACGGTTAGAGCGCTTTTCTTGTTGCCTGCGGTGTTTCCCGTACGCGTGAGAGCAGGGCGCGTGACCTCCCATCGCGAGATGATTTGACAGCATCCGTTCGGACGAGCGGAACAGCAATCGGAGTGGTGTTCTAGCTGCCAAGTACCTGGCTCAAGGTCTCACGCAAGACGCTGGCGCTGCGCTGGATGCCAGAGATCTCTTTCGGCCAAAGCTCAATTTCAGAAGTGCCGATGACTCCTGCCCGGCCAATAACTGTTGGCACAGAGAGCGCAACGCCGTGAATTCCATAGCAGCCTTGTTGAAGACTGCTGATTGGCAGTACACGTCGGCGATCTAACGCGATGCTCTCAATGACTTCGCGAATGGCAATGCCCACAGCAAATCCAGCGCCCTCTTTCTTGGCAATCACTTCAGCACCGGAACGCTTGGTCTGCTCAAAGACGTCCGAGGCAACGCTGGCCGTCCACCCAGGGAACTTCTCCAGCGGCAAGCCGCCGATGGTGGCGCTGCTCCAGATGGGCGTCATGCTATCTCCGTGCTCTCCCAAAACTAATGCCGAAACCTGTGTGGCAGGCGCAGTGAGCTGCCGTGCAATCAATCCACGGAAACGAATTGTGTCCAAAACGGTGCCGAGCCCCAAAATCCGGCTGGGGGGCACCGGAAGTCTTTGGGTTGCCAGATAGGTCAATATATCGACAGGGTTGGAAACAACGAGCACGATCGCGTCATCGCGCAGCCTGGCGGTGATGACCTGCTGAAGAATATCTTCGAAGAGGGCAACATTGCGATTGATCAGATCCAGCCGGCTTTCGTCTGGCTTGCGGCGGAGCCCCGCAGTGATGCAGATCAGGTCGCTGTTGGCGATGTGCTCGTATCCACCAGCGGCAATCTGTTGGTCAGCACACAAAGTTGCCCCGTGGATTAGATCCAACGCGTGACCGACAGCCATGTCTTCATTGACGTCCAGTAGCGCCAGCTCACGGACTATCCCGCTGGTCTGGAGTGCGAATGCAGCACACGAACCGACGAGTCCGCCACCGCCAATGATGGATACTTTCATGGTTCTGTTGGATGCCCGGCAGGAATGTAGCGGTCGGACAAGCTCAGCTCGAGATCAACGAGGGCAGGCCGTCACGGAAAAATCTCCCAGAGGGTGTGATAGCTGCCACATCCACATTTGAACAGCGCGCCATGAAAGGTAAATGGCTTGCTTTAGAAAAAACATTTTGTGCAATCTTTGCACAACGAGATCTCGTCCTGGCGGCTGTCGCGATGCAGCTTGCGCAGTTCCTTGTAGCGGTCGTTCTTCCAGATTTCCTCCATGGGGGCTTCATTGACATTGCCCAGGATGACCTTGCCAGTGTAATCCAGACAGCAAAGCGCAATGTCTCCGTTGACGAGCACGGTCATTGTGCGCCACAGACGGTCACACGGTTTACGGACCCGTTTGACTTGCTTTCCGCCCAGCGCTCCGCCCCAGTTGTGAATCCGGCTGAAATCGATGTGGTCAACAACGCCATCAAGCATTTCCTCCGTTTGTTTCTGGTTCGAGGTTTGGCAAGTTGCCGCCACAATACGCGGGAAGATTTTTCCCGATTCATCCCGCAGTTTGCGGAACGCGGTGACGTTCTCCAATACTTTGGCGTGATCCAGTCCGGCTCGCAGCAGGTTGAACTCTTGGGAATCAGCGCCGTCAATGCTGATCTTGATTTCGTCCAGGCCACTTTCAAGCAACTGTTGGGCCGTCTCACCCCGCAGCAGGTCTCCGTTGGTGAAGATCTTGACTCGCGGAATCCCAAACTGTTTGCAATAAGCGATTCGCTCCGCCAGTCGTTTGTCGAGCAGGGGTTCGCCAAAGCCATGCAAGTGCAGGAGCCGCGCGCCGCCAACAACACATTGCTGAACCACAGTCTCAAACAGCTCCTGCGGCATGAAGCCTTTGTCTCGTCCGATGGTTGATCGCGGGCAGAAGGAGCAATCGGCCTGGCAGTGGTTGGTGGTTTCAATCCGCACCGTTTTGGGAAACGCTGTCCGGACCAGGTTCATTGAGTCTGCGATCACGTACGAGGCGACCGAACCCATGGTCCCCAAAAACGTTTGTCCTAACGCGGCCATCCTGATTCCTTTCGCAGCGGCTGCTGGGGCACCGATTTCATGCGCGGCACCGCAGTCTGCCCAGCCTTGGATATGAGCGCGCAAGTCGTATCACATCAGGAATTTGCTGTAAATTGCAGTTCGCCAGGAGGACGTCGCTAGCTTGCACGCCGCCGCAGCCTGAACTTGCTGGCTTGATATCGCAAATAGTTGCGATAGGCTTCGCCACGGCTGTAGAGTTCGGCCGTTAACCTTGCGCCTTTGCGGGCTAAATCGCCATCTTGCGAAGCCATGGTGTCCCCTTGCACGTCGCCCTTTTGAAAGATGATTCCTGTCCCGGAGATCACACGCTTGGGCTGAAGTCCCACAATGGCCGCTGCGAGCAGCAAGTTGTAATGGTTGAAGCCCAACACGTGGGCAAAATGCAATCCGCCGAAACCCTTGTTGCGATCCCGAATTCCCATATCGGGAACTTCGAGATAGGCCAACCCGGCAGGCTTAAGCCATTGAACAATCCGTTGCAACGCGGCAATCGGGTCACGTAAATGTTCCAGTACGTGAAAGCAAGACACCAAATCGAACGGTCCCGCGTAATCAACGGCCTGCCAGCAAGCAATGCGAATGCGTTCTCCTAACTTGCGTCGTGCATATTGACCATAGGCGGTGCCCGGCTCAAAGCCATGGGCGTCGTACGCCAGTGCGGTTAGTTGTTCCACGAGTTCCCCGGAGCCACAGCCAAAATCGAGTGTGCGGGCGTTAGCTGGAAGCAACCCTTCCAAATCGGCAATTCGTCCTTCTGCTTCGTTCGTTCGTTTGCGAACGTGCTTGTTGCTGGGCTCCTGAGCAGCCATCTGGTAATCAAAGCGATAGAGCTGCTCATAGTACGTTTCGAGCTCTGCTTCCGTCGGCATCGGATTGGTAAAAAGCAATCCGCAAGCGGGGCAAGCGACGGTAGGCAGTCGCTTCAACCGGCGGTCGAGGCCTGCAATCGGTGTGGCAGGTGGTTCACCACAGACAGGGCAGGCGATTTGCCTGCCGACATAGGGGTAGCGCGTCAGCGGCAAAAAGTGCTTAAGGACATCAAGCTTCAGCAAACCACCCAGTGCCATACATGCCTCCCCGAGGCGGAAGCGGCCATGTGTCGACACAAACGTCGCCAGGTTTTGCCAGGCGACGGAAACCTGTCATTCGGCCGCGGAGCCGATAGCAAGCTGCCAGCTTTCTACCCCTAACGCCACAATCGGCAAAGGTCAGTTGCCATATTGGAGCTAGAACGCTTCGCTTGTTCAAAATCGCTGGAGAAAGGACAATCAATATGGCTACTATCCATTTCATGGCTGACTCAGCATGCGTCTTGCGAAGGTTGCGATACGACGCCGCGCCACGTCAGAGTAGAGCATGCCCGGGCCTGCGTCAGCTCATCGTCCGACGCAGCTTACTGTGTTCGACCTCATTGCCCTTGATCTTATGGCACTTTGTTACGACCCCGAGGAAGCTGTCGCCCATCTTTGCGCCAACGACAAGCGGCTTGGCAAGATCATCAACGCGGCCGGCGCGTGCAATCTGGCATCAGACGACACGGAGAGCCCCTTTGATTCGTTGTTGCGGACGATCATTTACCAGCAACTCGCCGGAGCCGCAGCAGCCAAA
The DNA here is from genome assembly GCA_028066245.1 of Pirellulales bacterium. Taxonomy (GTDB): domain Bacteria; phylum Planctomycetota; class Planctomycetia; order Pirellulales; family S012-138; genus CALJLD01. The sequence continues at coordinate 21,614 of JALCBR010000056.1, forward strand.
ATCCACGGCCGCGTTGCGGCATTGCTTCCCCAGGCCAAGACGAAGCGACCCACAGCATTTCTTCAGTTGCCGGATGAAGATCTCCGCAGGGCAGGCTTGTCTGCCAACAAACTCAAGTCGCTACGAGACCTTGCCACAAAGACGGTTGAAAAGACCGTTCCCACACGCGCCCGACTGCAGAAGATGTCCGACGAAGAGATCATCGAGCGGCTGACCTCGGTGCATGGGATTGGCGAGTGGACCGTCCACATGCTGTTGATGTTCCAACTTGGCCGACCGGATATCCTCCCGACCGGTGACTACGGCGTACAAAAGGGATTCATGCTGGTTTACAAGACGGCTGAACTTCCCAAACCAAAACAAATGATCGCGCACGCGGAGCGCTGGCGACCTTATCGCAGTGTTGCGAGTTGGTATCTGTGGCGGGCCGTCGATCTGGCAGGCCGAAAAAAGATAGTTTTACCGAATGCGTCATGCAGGAAGAAATCAGCCGGCGCAAAAAAATGGAGAAAGCGGTAACAACTGGGATTGGCAACCACTCCATCGGCAAGCGTCCTGCACCTTGCGTGCGAGCTTGTCTTCATCGTACGTTTCCTATGGCGTGTGTTCACCGTGGCGTAGTAAGGCATCGATTCTGCTGCGGACGTGAAAATGAAAAACGGCCCGGACGACTAATGTCCGGGCCGTTTGTGATTCGGAACCGCAGTGATGGAATGTGGCCGCTGGGTGCGGCAATTGTTGTGGGTTGCGGTCCGATGTGGTTGCGGTTACTCCGCAAAAAAGTAGACGAAGGTGTCCCAGCTTTCGGGCTCGTAGTCAGTTGTAATGTAGCCGGAAGTGGAAACCAATTTCACGTCCGCCGATTCCCATTCGGTCTTGTCCGCGGCGACGGCCGCAATTTGAATGCGTCTGGCGTTAATGCGGAATTCATCGTGATACACGTTGACCTTTTGGCCAGGCTCAAGTTCGTAGATGAGTCCACCGCCGTCATCAGCGCCAAACCATTGCCAGGTACCTTCTGTGGTCATGGTTTCGTACTTGAGGACCACCGTGATCTTCTGCTCCGTGCGGTTTTCAAGTTGCAGGAAGCGGCGGAACTGACGTTTGAACGTGGTGGAGTCCATGCGTTCCGCCCGATCGTAGTCCGGCTGGGCGGCTTCAGCGTCGCCAGCGAACTCGCGGATCTGGCCACGGAGAAAGAAGAACTCCGGGTCGCTCTTGTCCAAGTGGATCGCTCGATCCATGTCAGCGATTGCGGAGGAATAGTCATCAACCTTGCTGTAGGCATGACCACGATTGCGAAAGTAAACAGCGTTTTGATTGTCACGTTCAATCGCCGCGTCAAAGGCTACGATCGCGTTCTGATAGGCTTCACCTTGGAAGAACGTGATGCCAAGTTCGTTGGCCAGGTCGCTGTTGTCCGTGTGCCGGTCAGCCCCTTCGGCAAGGGTTTCTGCGGACGACTTGAGTTGGTCCTGTGTTCGCAGAAGTTGGCCCAGTGAGCGATAGAATTGCGGATCGGACTGGTCGTTCTCAATGACGGCCTTATAGAGTTGGACGGCCTTGTCCAGGTCTCCATTGCTTTCGTGGACGCTGCCGATCTTGAACAGGATATCCCAGCGACTGGGAGCTAGATCCAGCGCCGTGTCATACCGCTTCATCGCGTCTTCCAGGCGATCCAACCCCATCAGCGCGTCGCCACAGTTGACGTGAAGCTGAGCCTGATCGCGTTCGATCTCGACCGCTCGCACCAACTCGGTGAAGTTGCCAAAGTTGCCGCCATCTTGTTCGGCGAGTTCCGCGGCACGTTCGAAGTCAACCAGAGCGTCAGCATAGTTCTCCGCCCAGTATTGTGTGATCCCGCGTTCGTTGTAGAGGTTGTAGAGCGTGTCCGATCCGTTGTCGCGACGGATGGCTTCGCTCATGTCGCGGAGCGATTCTTCAACGTTGTTCAATTCCCGGTGGACGATTCCGCGTCCTTGCCAGGCGTCAGTCAGTGTGGCGTCATGGCGAATGGCGTCAGAGAAATCACCCAACGCGATTTGGTACTCACCGTTTTGCATTTGTGCCCAGGCGCGATTGGAGTAAGCGTCGCCCAATTCGCCATCGAGACGCAAGGCGGCGTTGAAATCACTAATCGCCTGGTCGTACCGTCCCTCAAAGTAGTGCCGCAGTCCGCGCGTGTTGAAGTTGTCTGCGGTTTGCGGATCGACAAGTGGGAGGACGATTTCCAGGTAGTTGTGGATTTCTTTCTGATCGATGAACGATTCCACAGAGTTTGCAACAGACGAGCCACTGGAGATCACGGCGATCACTTCGCCGTGGTCGTCCAAAACGGCGCCGCCGCTGTTGCCACGGTTCACGGCCGCCTGAGCTTCGACGACTCGTGCGAAGACGACTTGATTATCTGAGAGTTGGGATCGCTTCTTGTATACTTGCTTGACCACACCGGTGGTGTAGACCCACAACGCCTGGCTGCCTTCAGCCAATCCCGCCACCGTGTGGATGTGCGAACCTGGGCGAGGACTCTTGGTGGCGATCACAGGATCTTTCACGGTGTCCGGCACAGAGTTCAACTGAATGAGCGCCAGGTCCTTGGAGGAGTCGCTGTCGATGACGGTGCCACGGACGGGGGTAATGTTTCGCTCATAGTGAATGTGGTCATTGAGCAGTTCGCCGTCTTCTTCCGTCGGGAACCAGATCAGCACGTCATTACGTTTGCCAGTCCCGGATTCGATGACGTGATGGTTGGTCATGACCAGTTTGCGTTCTTTATCAACCACCCAGCCTGTTCCCATCGAAGCGCCTTCCCCGTCAGCGCCCGGCACTTTGATCCAGCAGGTGAAGTCCAAGGCCCGTTCGTAGATGTCCGTTTCAGCCATGCGAACGCGGGCCGAGGCTGCCGTGATCTTGACCGGATCTCGCAGGTCATTGGCTTCTGCGATGGCGGAGAACCCACCAGAACTCAACATCGAGACGGCCAGCAGGATTCCGGCCGTCCATCGACGCCAACTGCTGCGGACCTTGCCGGCGGTGGTTTGGATTTGGTTCACTTGGGCAGGCAATGTGGTATTCATGGGTTCCCCGTGGCTGGTCCCGCGACCGCGGCTTGAATCCTGCCTTGCCGCTGGGTCTGGTGTGTGGCGTTTTCGGGGCCGATCCTTGGCTGGGTCATCATTGGGAAATCCGCCTGCTAGCGGACAGATTGAGCCAAGAAAATGTAGTGCGCAGCCGCCCGAGCGAGCGGCAGCTCCCACAAGGCTAGATATAATTCGACATAAACCTTTGTTTTTCAATGGATTACGTCGATCTATCTGGTCGCGTAGCGGGTTCATCTTACGCCATGTCATTCCGTTGGCTTTGGGGAGTTTTTCATGGACTAAATGACGGGATTTGCCATGGGACTTGGGGTCCGCAGCAGGCACAAAGCCGCGGTATGTATGGCCAACGCCCTACTTTTTTCGCTGAGCGTGGCCTGATTCACGCTCGAAAGAGAATCTCTTGCCCAGCCCGTTGACCGACCAATGCCAAGAACTAAACTCCGATTCAATTGAATTGTTGTTCAATTCATGTCTTGAGCGACAGAGAAGATCCTGATTGGAGACCTGACAGTCAGCCATGCCTGTCCCACTTCCGCAACTCCAGACAGAGCAAACTTCGTGTGTGGACTTGCTTAAAGCCCTGGCGGACGAAACACGATTGGCGGTTGTGCGACAGCTGATGGGCGGGCCCATGCGGGTGGGCGAAATCAACGCAGAACTCCAGGTCGAGCAGACGTTGCTCTCGCACCACCTCAAAGTGCTACGCGATGTCGGACTGGTCAGTGCCGAGCGCGACGGCAAGGCCGTGATCTATCGCCTCGCGCCACATGTTGAAGCTGGGAAGCCGGGCCCAGGAATTAATCTGGGGTGCTGCTCTCTTTCGTTTGAGTGACTGATCCTGGCGAGAGTATATCGATCTGCAACTGAGAGACAGGAAAGCTGATGGCCAACACCTCCCCCACGCTGCCTCGCAAGATCGGCGCCGAGATCGTCGGCACGTTTTTGCTGGTGTTTCTTGGTTGTGGAGCGGTGCACAGCGCCGTGCTGACGGATAGCTTGACGGGCTTGTTTCAAGTCGGGATTGTTTGGGGCGTCGCCATCATGATGGCCGTGTTCACGGTCGGCCGCATTAGCGGAGCGCACATCAACCCAGCCATCACCTTGGGAATGGCGACATGGCGGATGATGAAGTGGCGGGAAGTTCCCGGTTATGTCTTTGGGCAAATGTTGGGGGCTTTTCTGGCAGCTGCCGCATTGTTTGTGATCTTTCACGATGACTTGATGGCAAAGGAAGCGGACAAGGGCGTCTCCCGCGGGGAAGACAAGAGCATCATCACAGCCATGTGTTATGGAGAATACTTTCCCAACCCCAGTGGAATGGCAGGCCAGAAAGGCCCACTCACGGACGAACAATTCCAAGCCTGGTCCGATAGGCGCAATCACTTGGCGGCATTCCTGGCCGAGCTTCTCGGTACGGCGATTCTGGGTTTTGTGGTTGTCGGCGTGACTGATGCGAAAAATTCAGGATCGCCAGGCCAGATGGCGCCGGCCATTATCGGCATGACCGTTGCCGTATTGATTTGCGTACTTGCGCCAATAACGCAAGCTTGCTTCAATCCGGCGCGTGACTACGGGCCCCGCCTGTTCGCTTATGTCGGAGGATGGAAGGAAGCGGCCATTCCTGGCCCCAACGGGATCGGGATGGTCACCGTCTATCTGGTTGCGCCCATCCTCGGTGCGATCTGCGGAATGGGTTTGTACCACGGGCTCACCTGGCAGAAAGCTGAGTGATCTCTCCAAGAAAGTCAGAACAGAGTTCAGGAACAGATTTCCGAGGCAAAGGAGAAGCGAGATGAAAATGTTTGCTGGGTTGGTCGCGGTTTCATGCGCCACGGTTTTTGGGCTCGGGTTGGCTGCTGCCGGGATTCAACCTGAACAACAACTTGACACCTCTGCCGCGCGTTTGACTGAAAGAACGCCTGCGACGTCAAGCCACCTTGACCAAGATGTTGTTCATACCGCTGGAAAAGCCGTTCTTAGCGACCCGATCACACATGAGGTGGACTTTGTTGTTACAGTGACGCCGCCGTATGGATGCAAAGTGCTCAAGGTTTGGCTTCCTCTACCACCGACTAATGACGGTCAGGAAATTTCGGCCAGTGAGTTGACGACGTTTCCCATGGACGTGACTCCGCGAATTGCAACCGAACACGTCTACGAAAACACGTTTGCCTATTTCGAGTTCGAGAATCCCCAGGGCGCGCAAGTCATTCGCCACAAGTTCACGGCCAAGGTTTGGAATCAGAATTGGAACGTCGATCCCCAGCGGGTGCAAAATGTCGCGAATTGGCCCAGCGAATTCACGCCCTATCTGCAACCACAAGCCCTCAAAGCGGCCAGCGAATTCGACGAAGTCCTTGGCACCCTAAGTGGAGGGCCCAATCTCGACGCAAGTGCCATGGATCAACTCCTGCGAGCGATGACATGGGTGGACAGCAATCTGACTTATGACCATCTCAATGCATCATTGACCGCGGACGCCAACCACGCCTTTGAGCTTCGCCGAGGGCATTGCAGCGACTATCACGGACTGTGCGCCACCATGGGCCGAGCCATGGGTTATCCCGCGTGCGTGACTTACGGGCTTGCCCTCTATCCCAAGGCTTCTCCGTCTCATTGCAAGATGGATGTTTACTTGCCGCCATATGGTTGGGTCAGCTTTGATATTTCTGAAACACAAAAGATGGTTGCGGCGATTGCCGGGAACGATGAACTTTCCGGGCCGGAAAAGGAAGCGTACATGCAAGCTGCCCGCGATCGGCTCCATTCTGGATTCCGCGAAAACAGTTGGCTGCTGCTCACGCGTGGCACCAACTACGAACTTGCCCCCAAGGCGTCTAAGCCAGTCCGCCTAATACGCACGATTTATGCGGAAGCTGACGGCGTGGCGCTCCCGGAGCCTGACCCTTCTAACCATGAGCAGCAAGCTTTCGCCTGGATGACCGCGCACAAGTACACCGCGGACAAGGAGTTCGCCAAGCCGTTCAAGGAAATCAAATCCCTCAAGATTGGGCCCACCTCCAACTAACTCCCGTTAACGCTTATGCAGTTCATTCTCCTGGGTGGCTTTCTGGGCGCCGGCAAAACCACAACTATCGCCCGGATTGCCGCCACGTATCAGCAGCAAGGGCGGAAGGTTGGCATTGTCACCAATGACCAGGCAGCCGATTTGGTCGATACGCATACGCTGCGGTCGCAAGGCTTTGACGTTGGCGAAGTTGCCGGGGCGTGCTTCTGCTGCAACTTCAACGAACTGACCGATGTCGTTGCCAACTTGGAATCCGAGCAGCAGCCGGACGTGATCCTGGCGGAGCCGGTCGGCAGTTGTACCGATCTGGCGGCGACAGTGATCCAACCAATCGTGCGACTCCTCGGAGAGAAGTTTGAAGTTGCCCCGTATGGCGTCATCCTCAAGCCCTCTCACGGATTGCGGATCTTGCGAGACCGCGATGGTGGCGGATTCTCGCCCAAAGCTGCCTACATTTTTGATAAGCAACTCGAAGAGGCAGATTTCGTCATCATCAATCGCATTGACCAACTCGCCAAGACGGAAGTTGACGACCTGGAGAGATTGATTCAAGAGCGTCATCCTGATGTGCCCGTGTTGCGGACGTCAGCAAAATCTGGCGAGGGATTCGACGCCTTGTTGGAGATGCTTGCGCGGAAAGGCGCCTTTGGCCGTCGTATTTTGGATATCGATTACGATGTCTACGCGGAAGGCGAAGCTGAACTTGGCTGGCTGAACAGCAATTTCCACGTCACCAGTGAATCAACGTTCGATCTGGATCAATTGTTGCAAGAGATTGTCGGGCGGATGAAGAGCGACCTCGCAGCCGAAAAGGCCGAAACAGCCCACCTCAAGGTCATCGGTCTCTGGGAAGGATTCTACGGGGTGGCCAATCTGACCAGCAGCGACACGCCTGCGGAGTTGTCACTTCCTTCCCACTGTCAAACAAAAGAAGCGGACCTGGTGGTGAATGCGCGCGTGGCCATTGATCCGCAACGTTTGGAGCAGCTTGGTGCTGCGGCAGTCAATGCTGCAGCGAAATCGCAAGGCGCGGTTGCCCAAGAAAAAGTAGCTCGCTCACTCCGTCCCGGGCGTCCCGTACCAACGCATCGTTTTGCCGAGCCACTTTGATGCCCTGGTGTATCCATTCTTGTCTATGTGCGGTGCCTGGGCTAGGGCGAGCAATCGCGGGCGTTCTTTAGCGGGGGCCCATGTCTTCGCGCGGCACGGCATTGAGTGAGTTACTCGACAACATCCACGGCCCGTACTCGTCGCACAAGCAAGAAGGTGCAAATCGTGCAAACAATCACCAGCACGCTGCAGGCTGCAATGGCATGATTCATCCCCACGACAAGCCCATCATTGCGTTCGGGAAATACGCCGAAGAACATTCGCCCCGTGAACAGGATGTTGCTCCACAGATCCAGCAAGAGCCAATGTGAGTTGCCTGTTTCTCGTGCCATTTTCACAGCGATTGTCTTGAGCAGCACGAACAAGCAAGACCAGGTAATGGCGATGGGCGCCATTTTCTGCAAATAGGCGGAAATTGTCGTCAGCATCAGGCTGAGTGTAAAACACATCACGGCTCCATAACCCAGCACCGCTGGGATGACTTGCCAGTTGGCCAACCAATATTCGCGCCCCGTAGTGAATGCCCCATATTCAAAGAACAGCAGCAACGCCGGGAGGACCGTCAAAGCGGAGATCAATGTGCTAACGGCGAGTAACTTGCCAACAATATATTGGCCGCGATCGATCCTGCGCGACAGATAGAATGTCAGCGACCTCAAACGAAAGTCCGCTCCCACCAGTTGGCTACCGGAAAGCGCTAACAGCAGCATCACGACCACGCTTTGCTGGTTCATAAATTGGACATAGCCGCTTTCAACGCCGGGCGTTGGACTGACGTTGAACTGAAACCGGCTGAGAATCTGTTCGCTAAACTCAGGCAGATTGAGCTGAGCCAAGGCATAGATTAGTGACCAGTAGATCAAGAACATTGAGAAGCCCAACGCCAGCACTAGCCAATACAATTTGCGGCGGATCACTTGCAGCAAGGAAACGCGCACCATGGCCAAGCAACCAGCCCACCGGTTGCGCAACGTGCCGTGCCAGCCATGGTAGCGAGCTAGGTCAATACCACTGGATTGTTCTGATGGTGAGAGGGACATCCTAGATTAACTCGGTCTTATCGCTAAGCACTGTCATGGGAGTTGGATTCACCAAGTTCAAGCGCAGGTGAAGGTAAACCACGGAATTGATCCAGAGAATCATGCGCTGTAACACGGAGGAATAGATCGTGCAGGTTCTCCTCGACCGGCTTGAGCCGCCGGAGTATGATCCCGCTTTCTTTGGCCATTTGAAAGAACGAATGGGTGGCCCAATCTCGTTCAACCGTCACGCGGATGGTGTTGGCGTTGCGACCGCGCAAATTCCTGCTGCCTTGGATGCTTGGCGAGCTGTTCTCCGATTTTGTGTCGGTTTCGGGGTCTTGCGTCGCATGGAGACTGTTGGGGGAATTGGAGCGAGTTGACAACGTGGAGATTTCCGTTCCGGCTCGTTTCAGCGCTCGCACAAACTCCGTTCCGTCGCCGTCCCACATCAAGTCATAGCACCGCGACGTTGCCTGTTTCAGATTGTCCATCTTGCCGGACAGGATGACCGTACCTTCGCGGAGCACAACAATCTGCTCGCAAATCCGCTCAACATCTCCAAGCAGATGGGTGCAGAGAATGACGCTCTTACCGGTTTCTGCGATCAAGTCCTCCACGGTTCGCAGCATCGCTGTGCGCCCGCTGGGGTCGAGGCCGTTGGTGGGCTCATCGAGCAAAAGCAGTTGGGGATCATGCACCAACGCCGCGGCGAGCTTCAATCGTTGAAGGTTTCCCGATGAATACTCATCCAACCGCCTGTAGCGCAGTTCTCCTAGGCCAACGTAGTTCAGCACTTCGTGTGCGCGCCGCCGGGCTTCGCGATGGGGCATGCCATAAAGATCTCCGGAGAGCGTGACAAATTCCGCACCTTTGAGCAGCGGAACGGTCGCCGTAATCTCCGGCATATAGCCGACGAGGCCGCGAACTCGAGCGGTCTCGTGCAAAATGCTGAGGTCGAGGATTGAGCCATCGCCAGCGTCCGGTCGGAGCAGGCCGAGCAGCACTTTGAGCAACGTGCTCTTGCCGGCTCCGTTGTTTCCCACCAATCCAATGGCGCCGGGTTCCAGTCGAAGCGAGACATCGCGCAACGCCTGGACGCGGCCGTAGCTCTTGGCAAGATTGTGTAACTCAAGAAACGCCATCAGCTTGATCGATCTTCCCGACCTGGCTAAACGACCGTCGTGAGCGGATTCGCCTGCGCTGATTCGGGTGCAAGGATGGGTGAATTCTTCGGAACAGCGTAAGTTTGGGCGATCCAATCCCCTGCGATGCGTGAGATTCGCCCAGTGAGTGCGATTATTGCCGCGCGAGTAAAATTAGGGAAGTAACGGGATCTGGCGGTAGTTCCAACACTTTGTGTGCGATAGTCACCGGCGGGACTCCGACCGATGTGAGTGCCGACGGATTTGATCCCAACTGGGAACTTTTGCCGTGACCGAACGTCGAATGCCGATAGACTAGCCGCGGTCATCCAGTCCGAAATGCGCAGCTCTTTCGAAGCACATGGGAATTTCGCCAGCCCCATTGAAGACAACGGGTTGTGAATTGAACACATGACAGCAGGACTCAAGCCATGAACTCTATTCGCCGACCGATCCCAGCTAAAGAAACCAGAGCCAAAAAAAGTATGGTTTCCCGGAAGTTGTTCCGGGCCATTGGTCTGGGAGTGATCGGAGTTGTCGTTTGTCTCCCAATCGCAGGTGATCATTTTGCAACGGATTCCAAAGCTGACCCTTGCGGTATGGTGCCGCCGATTCAAATGAATGATGCTGGCGCCCTTGCCCGAATTGGCCTGCAGCAGACCTATGTCTTCTACAAGGATGGTGTCGAATCATTCGTGATTCGCCCTGGCTTTGTTGGCAAAGTTGAAGAGTTTGGCATGCTGATTCCTTTCCCAACTCCGCCTGCGTTGCGGAAGGTGGGTGATGAGATTTTTCCGCACATCGAACGGGCGATTGATCCTCCCGAAATCACCGTCTATGCAGGCATCGGACTGCAAAAGAATGGGATGGTGCTCGGCGCCGCTATGCAGGGCATGCGGCAAGACAACTTCAAATTAGAAGTCAACGAAGTGCGCGTGGTCAATCAGGAAGCCGTCGGCATGTATGAGGTGGCCGTCTTGGAGGCCGGCAGCACGGCAGCACTGAAAGGCTGGATGCATGACCATCAGTACCGTTTTCCCGAAGGCATGGAAGCGTGCTGTGACGACTATGTGCAGGATGAATGGTGCTTTGTGGCGGTGAAGACGCGCGTGGGCCCCAAGAGGAACGTCGACCCTCGCCCTGGAATGCGGAATGCCAATCCTGGTTTGCCAGCGGGGGCATCCTTTGACGGACATGTTCAGGCGATGGGGTTCCGTTTTCACACGGATGAACTTGTCGTTCCCATGCGATTGTCCGCCTTTAACGCCGGCGAACTTCGCAACATTGTCTATATCCTCTCGGATGGTCCGCGAAAGATCCGCGCTATCCCCGAAGAGTACGTTGTGCGGCAGATCGGTGGTAAGCAACTCACCCAAAACGTTACTGAACTTCTGCCGATTCGCGTTGTCGGAGGAACGATCAACGACATTCCGGAGTACCGCAAGCAATCCCTACCGCAAGAACGCAATCCGGCGCCACATAACGGTTTGGCCAAAGATCTCTTCGCCAGCGATCTTTTGACCGCCGCAACGGGAACGCTTTCGCATTCGCATGAAGAGAAAGAGAAAATGCTGCTCCGCATTGGAGAAAGCCTTCAACTCCGTGGTCAGGAAATTGACCAGGTCAACTATCAGGCCCTGGCGGAAAACCGAAAAGCCAACTTGACGCATGCGCTGGCAGACCTGAATGAAATGACGCTGACGGTCGTTGATGGCGATTTCCCCCGCGAAGTTCTGGGTGCAACAAACCTGACCTTTGCCGAGTATTCGATGCCATCCCGTCGCAACAATCCGGAGAGCTATAGCGTGCCTCAACACGCTCCGCGCGGAATGGACCCTCAAGGCAAACTCTATCGCGGTGATTTGCAAGCCCTGCTCCGCAAGTCGGACCAACCCCGGAGCGACTCATCTCCATGGACCACGGTCACTGGAGCGGTGCTCGGTTTGTTGGCGGGCGGGCTCATCTTCGCCCGCAGCGTGAACCGGCGTCGATCGCTTCGCTTGCGGGACTAGAACATCTCCTTGATGGTTTCTGTTTGTCGGTAGTTCCCGTCGCTTCGCGGACGTGTGATTGAATTGCCGTGACATTCCGCGCGCCCTGCTCTCAGGCGTACGGGCGAAATTGACATTGGTCAAATTTTTCCATCCTCCAGGGGGGTGGCGCAAACGCTTCACACCCCTGCAATGGACCAGCAACGGGACCGCAAACATCACCG
>JALCBR010000057.1 GCA_028066245.1 Pirellulales bacterium
CGCTGTATACACTTAAGAAGGAAGCCGGCAAGACCGTTGGTTGGGGAGAGTTCCTCAAGCTGGGCGGAACGATCATGATCGTGCAAGTTGTGGGTAGCATCTTGTATTTATTACTGCTCAATGGCATTGGTTGGATCCCGGCATTGCCAAGCAACGGATGACCTTCAGCGAAGGAAACAACCCACCCGGGGACTGTGTCCCGGGAGTTGCGCAGGTTTCCTGCCCGGCCACGAATTGAACACTCAGGCGATTAAGTCATGTTTGAGCCTACTCAGAGACGTGTCGACAGCGACCTGGAAAAATCGATGGACCTGTTCAGGCGGGCTGAGGTTGGCGAAGTCGCGCCGCTGGAGCCGATCAAGCCGCAACGGATTTTGCTGGCGTTGGACGGCTCCGCGCAGGACGCCTTAAGCATCAGCATGACACAACGGTTGAAGGCCCGCTTGGGATGTGAAGTCACCGTTGTTGACGCGCGGGAGACGGGCACTGACCAGAAGGACCTGGCGGCCGAGGCCAGCAAGCAGGTGTCAGGTCAAGCAATCGACAGAGCTCAGTTTGAAGATCAATTACCAGCCTACGACCGGATTCTGTTGGCGATTGAGCAATCTCAGGCAAACCTAGCCGTTGCACCATGCCCGTTTGGTCGCGACCTGGAATGCGTGGGCGCCGACAGTACAGGCACGGTGATTGACGTGCTGTTGGCGCGTTCCGCTGTCCCCATCATCATCACTCGTGGCAGATTTGACGTTGGCGTGGATATTTTTTCGCGTGTCAGGTTGATTCTCAGTGGCGAGAACCGCACCGCGCCGTTGGCCGCACGGTGGGCTCAAGGCGTGGTCGCGCCGGGCGGAAAGCTTGAATTGATGCTGTTGGTGGAAACCGAGTTTTACGACAACGTTCGTGAAGCGTTGCACGCCCTTCACCCTGAGGAAGAAATCAAGATCGGCTCGCTAGAAACAGCGCTGGCGAAGATCCATGCGCGGCTGCACGCCAGCTTACAGGCTTCTGCCGATCAACACGGCTTCGACTACGAAGAACTAATTGAGCACGAAGGTGAGGAGGAGCCGTTTGATGTGGACGAGTCAGCGGGATACGTCGTCACGCTGGCGATTGAAGCCCGCGACCATGCCTCGCAAAGTCATGCGCATGATCTCATCCGCCGATCGCCGCACCCGGTGCTGTTGGTTCCGCAGCCGGCAACATAGCTGTTGAGTTGGTGCAAAGGGTCGCTCGCAAACCCAACCTACTTCTGCGCCGCTTGCAGACGTTGGCTGATCAGCTTTGAGAGCTGTGAGGTCAGGTCAACAGGATTTGTCTTGGAGACCTGAGCGTCCGCGCCAACCTGGATGCCTTTGTTCTCGTTTGCGTCAGACGCAATCGACGAGAACAAAATCACGGGCAATTTGCTGAGGACCGATGATTCCCGCACATGCCGTGTCAGTGTCAGCCCATCCATCCGTGGCATCTCAATATCTGTGACCAACCCAGCAACGTGCTCAAAGAGTTCTTCCGGTTGTGTCTTCGCGGCGATGTCCGTGAGGTAATCCCAGGTTTCTTGCCCATCACGGAATCCCCGCACGTTGGTAAAGCCGGCCTGTGTGAGCCGCTCATTGATCAACTCGCGAATCAACGGCGAATCGTCGGCATACGCAATCGGGTGGTTGCTCCTCACCAGTGGGCAATCAGCAGCATCATCCTCAGAGCTCGCCGATGAGAACATCCCCAATCCTACGCCAATGGATTCAAAATCAAGCATCGGGATCAACTCTTCGCCTAACACGGCTACGCCGGTAACCAGCGCTCGGTCTCCCACAGTTTCCGGAAGAGGCTGGATGTTCTTCCACGAAATGCGGAGGATCTTGTCGACATCCGCCACGCGGAAACCGACAAGATCTTCATTGAACTCCAAGAGCAGCAGTTGATCGGTCTTGCGCTGGGGCGCAGGCTCGTTCGGAAACAGGCACTGCGCCAAGTCAGCAATCGGGACCACTGTTTCCCGCACGCGGCCCACCCCTTGCATGGCTGGTGCCGAGGTCCCAACAGTCTTGCGGACGGTCGGGACTTCGAGGACTTCGCGGATTTTGGCCACGTTAACACCACAGCGCAGGTCACCGACAGTGAAGACCAGGATCTCCAACTCGTTGGTCCCGGCTTCGAGCAGAATCTGCGAGTTGGTTGCTGCAAATTTCGCCACGAGTTAGCCCTCAACAGTGATCGTCTTCACGGAATCGCCAACGCAGCGAGTGTCTTGCCGCTTTGCGCAAATACGTCTACGCCCACGCGCAGTCGTCCGATTGTTTCCTATCAGCTTGTATGGCAGTTCTGCTGGAGCGACAGGTCCGGATTTCCAATCATGGCGAAACGACCGAATGAAGCGTGCAGTTTCGACCATGTAGAACCGGGGACCAGGACGGATTTTCCGGGTCATGCCTGTTGTGTCTCGGTGGGCTACGGGGCCGGCTCAATTGAAGAACGCGTGAAGCGCAAGCCTGTTTTGGCACTCACCGGGGCGAAAATACAACAGGGCTGGGTTTACCGTCAGTTCAAAGCAATTTCTTCGGCAATAACGCTATGCGCTCGCGAACAGTCAGCCATCGCGTGTGATCGCCTTCATCTCAGGGTTGCTGCGACGACGCCAGATGAATCCGTCCAGGATGTAGTGTGTGAGTTGAGGGACTACCAGTAACGGGACCAACACTGCCCGCCAACGGCCAATGTTCCATTCGCTACCGAATAGCCAACTCCGCTCGTGCCAGATGCTCCGGTCCCAAAGAAGTTCCTCGGCAAAAGCCAAAATCCAAACAACACCCAGAAACATGATGATTGTCCTAAGGTGCCGTCGCCATGCAGGCGTAGTTACTCCGGTGCGCTCTGCTTTCTCTTCCCTTTCTTTTTCATCTTGGCCACTGTGGGCCTTGTCTTCATCCTCACCACGGACAAAGCGGTACCAGTAGACCAGCACCAGGTAGGGGACGCCGTGGATGATGACGTTTGTCACCGTAAAGGCGTAATCTGAGTTAATCACCACGATTCCCACATACCAACACACAGCTGTTGTGCCCAACACAATGTCTTTGCCTGGGTTCCAAGAACGGTGGCGAAATCCGTTCCAAAGCGATCTCGCCACGTAGGCCGCCAACGCAAGCCAATAAATAGGCTGCAAGATTTGTGCGAACACTTCAGGAGCCGCGGCGAAGTCGCCCGGCAGAAACCACCAAAAACTCCGTGGAAGATGAGCGTGCCAATGAACGAGCGGATAGACCGTCGCCAAATAGATTGCCAGCGTATCAATCCAGCGGCCGGTTACTCCGCGCTCTCCGGCCTTGCTGCGATACAGCGCAAGCCATCCGTATTGTTGGCGAACGAAATGAAACACAGCCAGATACGCCAGCCCGCGCCAAAAATAGGTCTCGTTCTCGGAGAACACAGCCCAGCCAATCATGAAGCCCAAGAGCGGAGCGAGCCCGTACAGCCACCGGCGGCGTGAGAACTCTCCCGGTACAAAGTAAACGCGAAAGCCGGTCGCGTAGACGTGTGCCACATCCACCAGCAGCACAAAAGAGACCCACGTCCATTCGGGTGTATCTTCCTCCAGTAGCCCCATCCCCCAACCAACGGCAAGCAACAACAGGGCCAGGAGAGCACTTCCCAGAAATGCTGTCAGGTCAACCGAGCGGGAAAACAACCAAACCGGGCCGCGCGGACCCGCCATTGTTGCCCCGTTTGGACTCGAAAGTGCCAACGGCATTTCCGGGCGAGATGGGAAAGGTTCACTTGAATCTGCAGTCATGGCTGCATTATGGATCATCTCGAGTCGACGCCAACCATCGGCCTGTGATGGACCTGTCGTGATGCGAAGTGGTCAAGTGTCCCATGTGGGGATCCGTGCTCGTCGTGGCAAAAGAACGTGATCCTATCGGCAAAAGCTGGCCTGGGGTGAATTCTTTTCCGCAGTGGCGACGGCATGCACTGTTTTGGCTTGTTTCGCACACGGTCAGGACAAACAATATGGAATTGTGATGAGGAACCGTATTCGATGGTCCGTGTGCGCAGCGTTCACGGACTTGGCGAGGATGCTTGACCATGTCGCAGGCGATGATAACGACGCCCGATCCCGCAGTGGATTTGACGATTGATGCCCGCAGCCCGTCGCAATCGCAAGAGTCAGCGGCGTTCTGCTGTCGTGGCGGGGTGGTGGCCAAAAGTAAGGTCGGCTTGACCAGCTTCACGCGCACTTTGTTACTAGTTCGACTGCGGGCCGCGGCGATCATGCTGCTGGGAGGTTTCACGGCTTTCTTGTTGTGGACGCTGGTTGTCGGCGTCGAGTTCTTTCGTGTGCCGAATCTCTGGCTGTATGAACTAGGGGCCATCACCATCTTGGCCTGCGCACTCGGCGGATTGTTCATCTTCACCCGGGTGACAACGTTCATGCTCCGATTCGCGGAGTTCGTGATCTTCGCAACACCGGCGGTGTTCTTCCTGATCGTTGATTCACTCATTTTGAGGCAGCTGGCGGAAGCCAACGGGGCAAGCATCCCCATCTCTGCGAGCTGGCTGATCTTGATGATGATTTACGCCTTGATGATTCCCAACACTTGGCGCAGAGCTGCTGTGGTGTTGGGGTTGTGTTTGGCAGCGCCGATGGTTTTGCTGCTGGTCCTCCGTGCCAGTGGTCCGCCGCTTTCGGAGATGTTGGCCATGGGGCGGATCTCCGTCGAGGGTTTGAAGTTGACAGTCGGAGCCGTGGCTGCGACTTACGGCGTGTACGTCATCAACTCGCTTCGTACCCGAGTCTTCGAGGCGAATCAGATTGGGCTCTATCAACTCAAACGGCTGTTGGGCCGCGGCGGCATGGGAGAAGTCCATCTGGCGGAACACCAACTCCTCAAGCGACCCGCCGCCATCAAGGTGATCACTCCGCAGAATGCCGGTGATCCTAAGGCAATGATCCGCTTTGAGCGTGAAGTGCAGACTGCGGCCACGTTAACGCATCCCAATACGATCGAGATCTACGACTACGGCCATACGGATGACGGAACGTTTTATTACGTGATGGAATTTCTCAAAGGGCTGAATCTGTCGGATCTGGTGAAACGTCACGGCGCGCTGCCAGAACAGCGTGTCTTGCACCTGTTGCAACAGGCTGCCGGCGCATTGGGGGAAGCGCACCGTGCAGGTTTGATTCACCGCGATCTGAAACCAGCCAACATTTTTGCCGCCGTCCGTGGAGGACTCTACGACTATGTCAAGCTCTTGGACTTTGGCCTGGTCAAAGACAGTGGTCAAGCAAACTCACCGGAAGTCCAGCGAAACGATGTCACCATGGAAGGATCAATCACCGGCTCTCCCCACTACATGTCACCTGAGCAGTCCGTGGGTGGAACCGCGGATGCTCGCAGTGACCTTTATTCGCTAGGTGCGGTCGGCTACTTCCTGCTTACGGGTCGGCCACCGTTTGATGGCGAGAACCCCATGGCGGTGCTCATTGCTCATGCCCGCGATGGTGTGACGCCGCTGTCCGATCTGCGCGGCGAGATCTCTCCCAAGTTGGAAGCCATCATTCATCGTTGCCTGGAGAAGCAGCCTGAGGAACGATTTCAATCGGCCGAGGAGTTGGCCGCCGCGCTGGATCAATGCGTGATTCCCGGGGAGTGGACATTTGCCAAAGCGGCCAAATGGTGGCAAACGGCCAAGCCCGCTGAAATTGAGCAAGAGCTTGTCCAAGCAGTTGCTTCAAACTGATCGGTTAGGCATGGTTGGCCGAAGCGCTAGGCGAAGGGATAACCCCACATCGGTCAAAGGTTCCACTCGCCAAAGAGCGATGAGCGAAAATTGCTCCATTCTCGCTTCTCGCGGCTTGTGTCTCCGACCAACGCAGCAACCCATTCGTCCATCTTGCGAAGACGGTCCGCCATCGTTTCCACAGCCGCGAGGGCAAGCTTGTACGCGGAGGTCGCGCCGCTATCGATGAGTTGATCATATGCTTCGCGCTGCAATCGCAAGATGTCAACGTTGCCCTTGGCGCGCACGCCGGCGGAATGTGGGGCTGCATGAAAAAACGACATCTCGCCGAACGTGCTATACGGCGTGAGTGTGGCCAGCACGACCTCGTCTCCATTGGATTCGCTGCCATGGCGGATGACTTCACATTCGCCGCGCAGCAAGACCCACAAGTTCTGGCTCTTTCTTCCCTGGCGAATGATGACTTCGCCGGAAGTGAACTGCTGAATGCTCGAAGCATCGCACAGTTGCCGGCGTTCATCAGCTTCCAGATATCGGAAGACCGGGATCTCCGCCAGTACGTCGTTGGTGATTTCCGTAGCATTCATACGCTACCTCCCAAAATCGTCGCACGCCCGACCCGCCCGATGCCCAGGATGTAAGCCGCCGTCCGCAGCGAGACTTTTCGTTGTGAAGCCAATTCCCAAACCCGCTCGAAGCTATCTGACATCACGCGATCAAGTTCTTGGCGAACACGGTTAACTCCCCAGCGATAATGCTGGCGGTTTTGTACCCATTCAAAATAGCTGGCCGTGACGCCACCGGCGTTGACCAGGATATCGGGAACCACGATCGTCCCCTTGGGGTCAAGGACGTCGTCAGCCTGGGGGTGAACGGGAGCGTTGGCAGCTTCCACGATAATCCCGGCTTTGATGTTCGCGGCATTTTCTCCGGTGATTACTCCACCCAACGCCGCAGGAATCAAGACTTCCACGTTCAGAGTGAGAAGTTCAGCATTGCTGATTGATTCTGCGCCCGCAAAACCGGACAGAGAATAGTTGTTCGTCAGAGAATGGTGCAGCGCATCGGCAATGTTAATGCCATCTGGGTTGTAGTAAGCACCGGAGACATCACTAATGGCGACAACCTTGCAATCGGCTTCGCTAAGAAACTTTGCCGCGTGCGAGCCGACGTTGCCAAACCCTTGAATGGCGACGCGCGTTTGATTGATCTTGCGGCCCAACCGCCCGATCAACTTGATGGTCACAATGCCCACACCGCGTCCAGTGGCTTCTTCCCTTCCGGGCAATCCATGCATCTCCACCGGTTTTCCAGTCACACACGCCGGCGAGAACCCGTGGTACTTGGAATACTGGTTGGTGATCCAAGCCATGACCTCGGCGTTGCTGCCCATGTCCGGAGCGGGGATGTCCCGGTCGGGACCAATCAGGTCATGAATTTCATCAACAAATTTTCGTGTGACGCGTTCCAACTCGCGGTGCGAATGGGCGCGAGGATCGATCGAAATCCCGCCCTTGGCTCCCCCATAGGGAAGATCAACGACGGCTGTCTTCCATGTCATCAAGGCGGCTAGCGAGCGAACTTCATCCAGGTCCACGTCATGGTGGTAGCGCAGCCCGCCCTTCATGGGGCCCCGGCTGTCATCATGCTGCACGCGATATCCGAGATACGTGGCGATCTCGCCATTGTCCCGTTCAATGGAGACCTGGACCTGCACTTCCCGCTTGGCCGTTAACAGCAGCGTGCGAATATTGGGAGAGAGGTCAAGATGATCAGCGGCGCGATCAAAGTAAATCTGCGTCGCTTCAAAGGCTCGCATCGTGGGCGTTCCTGTTCATCACTTTGGATGGCGTGTCAAGGCAAACGGACGCACCGGCAGTGGCTCATCAATTGTGCTATCGCATCTGGGGCGCGCAGCCAAAGCGAATGGAAACTGGAAGCCGACAGCAATTGCAGGGCGCGATTGGGAGGATCAAGCGGAGTTTGCCGCGAATTTGGGGCGAGAAGTGCAAATCATATCGCTCGCTCCATTCTGGCACAAGTTGGACAATCACCGCAAAAAACATGCATTTTTCGATGGTTCAGTCATTATGTCGGAATTCGCAACAAGAGAGAAAATCGAATCAACGCTAGCTCCGCGACGACTCATCCCTAGCTCCATCAATCCCACCGCATCTCCAGGTCCTCGCTGAGCCACTATGCTCAATGGCAGGCGCTATTCGGACCGCAGGCCATCTTGTATGAATCCAGTTGTCAACCGGTTGCATTGCGCGCCACAATGCGGACTGCCTCTTCGAGCTGAACTTTGTTTCGAGAGGAGCGTGCTCTTTCACCAACAGAAGGGAATTCTTCATGTTGCCACTACGCTTTTTTCAAGCTTTGTTTCTTGCAGTTCCAGCCGTGTTGGTCATTGCTCTCCTGTCAGCGCCGGTAAAGGCACAGGATGTCAATTCGCAAGAACAGGAAGCCCAGGCTCAGAAAAGTCCACCACCACTCTACGATGAATCCGCCAACGCCACCGCGGAGATCGCTAAGGCGGTGACCCAAGCTAAGAAGGAGAACAAACGTGTGTTGCTACAATTTGGCGCCAATTGGTGTGGTTGGTGCCATAAGCTCCATAAAGTTTTCAAAGAGGAACCAAAGATCGCTCGAACGCTGAGCTACGAATACGAAGTTGTCATGGTCGATATCGGTCGGTTCGACAAGAACAAGGAGCTTATCGAGAAGTACGGTGCGAAGATCAAAGGTTCCGGCGTTCCCTTTCTGACAGTGCTCAACGCCGATGGCGAAGTTGTCACCAACCAAAACACCGGCGATCTGGAAGATGGAGATCATCACGATGTTGCCAAGGTGCAAGAGTTTCTCACGTCGCACGCAGCGCCACCTGTGAGCGCAGAAGCCACACTGGCGACAGGAATCGCCAAAGCCAAGGCAGACGGCAAAACCGCATTCGTTCACTTGGGTGCTCCGTGGTGCGGCTGGTGTCATCGACTCGAAGGTTTTGTCGCCGCCAACCAACAGCTCTTCGATAAGTACTTTATCGATATCAAGATCGATATCGACCGCATGGCTGGCGGCAAGGATGTGGCCGCGCGGCTCCGTGGAGGAACAGGCGGCGGCATTCCCTGGATGGCCTTCTACGATGGATCTGGCAAAGAGATCATCGACTCTGACGGTCCCAACGGCAACGTTGGCTATCCGGTGAAAGATGAGGAGATCGCTCACTTCGTCCGCATGCTGGAAGCCGCGAATGTCGTCGATGCAGATCGCGCGTTGTTCAGCAAATTGCTGAAAGAGGCGGGCGTACAGCAACGCCGATAGAGAAGGACCCATAGCTGGCTTTCGTTGGGCAGCCTATTCGTCTTTCATGCACGTCGGATTAACTTCCGCGACTTTCGTGACGACAGACCGTATCTCAGGTATGAACGCGACCACAGCGATTTCGGCGATTGTTTCTCTCGTGCTTGGAATCTTGATTGGCTGGGGAGCATCTAGCGTAGACGGCCCGAGCAAAGGTAGTCTTGAGCAAGAAAACGCTGACCTCAAGCGGAAGAACAAATTGCTCGAACAGCAAATCGAGGAAGTCAACGCTAAGTTCTTGAACAATGTATCCAACATGCGAGGTCATGGTTGATGGAGTCAGGATAGTCATTGCTGCGCATGTAACGGATTCGTAGCAGTAAACGATCATCTAATAGAAAGCGGCGGCCGATTCACAAAGAAACGGCCGCCGCTTTTTTGATCCAAGTTGCAGCGTTCATCATTGCGGCACGTTCAACACACCCATTTGGCGGTACTTTTCCATGCACTTGTCGTAGAGCAAAGTGTGCTTGCTCTGCAGGTCAACCATGGAACCTCCGATGAATGCCATTTCCACGTTGGTCGTCACTTCTAGAATATCGCCGTTGGCGATTACGACGTTTGCGTCTTTGCCCGCGGTGAGAGATCCAAGCCGGTCTCCCACCCCAAGAATCTCCGCCGCGGAGAGCGTAATGCTCTTCAAGGCATCTTCAGAGGAGAGCCCAAAGGCTGCCGCCGTGCCAGCGTTGAATGGCAGGTTGCGAACGTTGGCCGCACCTTCGCCGCTGCTGATGGCAAACACCACGCCGGCGTTCTGTAGTCGCTTGGGGAGCGTGAACGCATCGTCATAGGCGGCATCCTGGCCGCTGGGCAGCCGGTGGACTTTCGAGATGATGACGGGCACATCGTTCCGTTTGAGTAACTCGCTGCATTTGTCAGCCTGGCTACCACCAACAATGACGCAGCTAATGTTCTCCTGATCGGCGAAGGCAACTGCGTTGGAGATTTCTGATTCACTATTGGCCGCGATGAATACGGGCAGTTCACCCTTAAGAACGGGGATCATTCCTTCCCATTTGGCGTCAAAGGGCGTTGATTCATCCGCTTCACGAGCTTGCATATAGGCTCGCGCTGTGGCAAAAGTCTCGCGAATTCGCTTGATGGCATCGTTACCAGAACTACGCCCTCCGCTGCCGCGTGGCCACGAAACGTGCATCCCGGCCACTTGCTCAACTGCCATGTCCTCCCCAGGTCCAGCCGTCCATGTTGATCACGGCGGATAGGCCGGCGATGGTTCCTCCCGAAGGCGCTGTCAACGCCGTCAGTACGCCGTTGGCACGGGTGACCGGGATCACCGCACTTTCTGCGTTGACGGCGACAATCGCTTTGGCGCTGGGGTTGGCGTCGCCTACTTCGCTGGTGTCGATCGTTGCGGCGGACGCGCCCACTTCGGTCAGCCCGATACTGGTGTTGGGATCGATCAATCCCGGATAGACGTGCTTGCCGCTCACGTCCACGCGCTCGGCATTGGCAGGAATCTGCACATCTTTACCGACGGCGACAATTTTCCCCTTGTCAAAAAGGACAATCCCGCCGGCGATGGCAGGGCCATCCACTGGATGCACGGTTCCACCCACCAAAGCGATGGGCTGTTTTTGAGGCTTGCCGGGAATAATGGGGTTGGCCACAGTGGAGCTCGCCAGCAGCCAAACTATCGCCAAACCGGCAGCGGCCCGTTGGAATGTTCTAAGCATGTTTGGTGTCCTCTATGTTGTCCGCCCCAAGGGGCGAGTGATGTTGAAGGAATCAGTACGCAATTAGTGATCATGGTCCAAGTGGTTGTGACCCGAGTGATCGTGCAAGTTGAACGCATTGTCCAAATGGCCCATGATGCCAAAGTACGAACCGTCACTGTGGGCGTGCTGACATGAGTAATCAAACGTTTCCCAGATGGTGTCTGGATTGGGGCCTGCGGCGTTGCTGCCTCCCATGGTCGCACCGCTAGAGAGAATGCGTTGCACCAGTGCAGCGTGCATTTCGCGAACGGTTTCTCGCCGGACGAGATCTTCCTCGCGATCAAAATACTTGCGGCCATCAACCCATGTTTGCTGAGCAACGGCGTAGCTGGACAGCGGCGAGTGGTTCCATACAACCAGATCCGCTTGTTTGCCCGGCTCCAATGAGCCGGTGTAGTCGCCCACGCCCAGTTGGATCGCTGGGTTGAGCGTAACGAATTTCAACGCTTCAGCCTCAGGTACTCCACCGTATTTGACCGCCTTAGCGGCTTCCGTGTTCAATCGCCGGGCCAACTCAGAGCTATCAGAGTTGAACGAAACAACCACGCCCACGTTGTGCATAATGGCGCCGTTGTGTGGAATCGCGTCATAGGCTTCCCATTTGTAAGCCCACCAATCGGAAAAGCTGGAGCCGCCCACGCCGTGTTGAGCCATTGTCTCGGCAACTTTGTAGCCTTCCAAGATGTGCTGGAACGTGCCAATCTTGACGCCGTAGTCCTCGCAGGTTCGCATCAAAGCGAGAATCTCATCCTGGCGATATGAGTGGCAATGGATCAACCGTTCGCCAAAGACAACTTCGGCCAGGGCTTCCAGCTCCAAGTCCACACGGGGGGCGTCCCGGACTTGTCCTGTTTCCACTCTTTCCAACGCTGGCGATAGGCTTGGCCAGCGGTAAACGCGTCTCGTACAAGCTGTTCCACCCCCATGCGAGACCGAGGATAGCGGGTGGACTCCGAGCTGCGTTTGCGAGTGACATTTTCGCCGAGGGCGAACTTTATTCCCGCAGGCACTTCGGTAAATTTCATTGCCTCCGGTAGCGCGCCCCAACGCATCTTGAGCACCTGATTTTGGCCGCCAATAGTGTTGGCCGAACCGTGCAAAACATTGATTGCAGTAACACCACCGGCCAATTGTCGGTAGATGTTGACATCGTCCGCATTGACGAAATCACCAATACGGACTTCCGCAGTGATGCTTTGACTGCTTTCGTTGACGCCGCCGTCTGTGGCACTATGCGAATGGCAATCGATAATGCCCGGTGAAATATGTTTGTCGGTGCAATCAATCACGACACAGCCTTGAGGGGCAGTCAGATCTTTGCCGACAGCCGTAATAATGCCGTTTTCGACTAGCACGGAAGCATCGCTCAAGACGCCTTCAGGCCCGCTGGTCCAAACCGTAGCGTTGGTGAACAACACTGCAGCAGGCGCCTCAGGCTGTTCCTCGCGACCGTACGCACCCAGAGGATAATTCACCGGATACATGGCCGACCGGTTCTTTTTGATCTCATCCTCATCTTCTGCACTTAAGGATTGCTCGCCATGATGTTCTGCTGGTCGCGGCTCTTCCGGTTCCAGAGACGTTGGCACAGTTTCGGCAGCGGCAATTCGTTCCGCCGTGAGTTGGCTCCGCTGGCCATCGGCCCAGATGAAGGCGCCGACCATACTCGGCTTTTCACCCTCATCAACGGCAATATCCAACGTCGCGGACATCAACACCACACCATCGTAGCCGAAGTCTTCGCCAGCGAATGTCGCAGTCAGGACAGACTCGCTCAGTCGGAACTTTTTCAGGCTGACAGACGTTTCGCCGCGTTCCAGTTCTCCACTCGTTCGCCCGCTCTCTTCCGTCACGATCAGCTTGAGTGACTGGGTCTCACCGCCAGGTGTATTGAAGGCGATCTCCCATTCACCGTCAGCTTTGACGGCAGGGGACGTTTTGACTTCGTATCGTGTGCCGTCAACCCAGGTCTCCAGCACGTCAGTGTTGGCGTCAAACAGATCGCCATCCGTCACCACAAGGTTGGCGGACATTCCCACGGCGACCTTGCCCAGTCGATCGCTCAAACCGAAGGCCTCTGCCGGCGTGGTGGTCAGCGCAGCTAAGGCTTGATCCGTGTCCAAACCTCGAGCGACGGCCATGCGGACATTATCCAGGAATTTGCCGGTATCCCTCAGCCCATGAGAAGATAGGGCGATGGGAATGCCGGCTTGGGCCATGCGGCCGGGATTTTCTGGCGCGATGTCCCAATGCATCATTCTTTGCACTGTCACGCCGGCAGCCCTCTCAGGAGTGCTGACATCCGGAGCATCCGGGAAATTGACCGAAACGATAAATAGCCGGTCCAGTTCACGCATTGCATTCAGTCGGCGGTATTCCTCACCACTCTTGCTGACGATGGCCAGGTTTAGCCCAAATTCTGTAGCCACCTGGTCTGCACGTAGGGCATAGAGATAGCTGGGAGCGTCAATAAAAACGGTGCCACCGGCTAAGAACGGTTGCAGGTCTTCCAATACCTGCGTTCGTCCGAGCAACGCCGTCTTTACCGGAGTTATAAGCTTCCCAGACTTGGGCATACCATTTGGCGTCATAGAATGCCTGACGGACGAGCGTCATTGCCCCCATGGGCGAAGATGGATATCCCCGCCCGCCCCTGCTGCGGTTGGGCGTAAGCTGCGCATGCAGCGCGACTCTGTCATCCAGAATCGCTTTGGAGAGTGCGTCATCGCCGGTGGTGACCACACCACTTTGTCCGCGAACTACGCCCCCCGATGGAGCGATCAACCGGGCGGTCACACCCTGGCTGCGGTATTCACGATTTGTCGTGGAATCAGAAGTGTAGTAGGAAGCTGCCAGGACGCCTGGACGAACGTGCGCGTTCCAGTAGTTGGTCTCCGCTGGAGGCGTAGATTCGGACGACGGTGAGACTTCGCTGTATGAGTCAATCAACCCGGGGTAAACCGTCTTACCCTCCAGATTCCACGTTCGGGCATCCGCAGGCAGTTCCATATTTGGACCGACCGCGACGATCAAGCCATTGCGAATCAGCACTGTACCGGATTCGATCATCTGGCCGGGGCCAGTCACAATCCGCGCGTTGATCAGCGCGTGCACGGAAGGGTCATTCTCCCTAAGACCTTCCGGGGGCGTGGTATCCTGAGCCTGAACCGCCGTCGTCATCGCGGCGGAGGCTACCAACACGGAAAGTAATCCGCGCTGAATCTGGCTGCGAATCATACAGACACCTCCTAGTGGTGGTCGCATCAAACGTGCAAGAAGCTGGGTTACGGACGAGATACCCCAAGGTGCAGGTGCTCATAGAAACGGTGATTGCGTGAAACAGGAATCACCCGAAGCGAGCAGTAGTTAGAGTTTGGCGGGCGATAGCCCAAAGTCAACAAACTGTGACGGTGATTCGGATGAATCATGGATCCGCACCTTGACGCAGTCGTTTTGAACTGTGCAATCGGTGGAAGTTGACATGCATGCCGTGAGCGTGTTCTGCACCGCTTGGCGCAAACATTTCTTGATTTCACGGCCGCAAGCGACCCTTTCGGATACATTGGGCAATCTTGCGAATGCAGCAAAGGACATTCCTATTCAATAGCACACAAGCATAGACTCGATGCCACACAACGCTGCCCACCTGATGTTGGAAATGCTCGCCGAATTTGGCGTGCAACATCTCTTTGGCAATCCGGGAACCACGGAAATGCCGCTGATGGATGCTCTGATGGACGACGCGTGCGCCAGGCGTATTCGCTACGTGTTGGGACTGCAAGAGGTGCCGGTCGTCGCTGCTGCGGACGGCTACGCTCAGGCCAGCGGATCCTTAGGTGTGGTCAACTTGCACATCAGTTGCGGGTTGGGAAACGCGATGGGCATGCTCTACAACGCCTGGTCAGCGGGCACGCCACTTTTGATCACCGCAGGACAGCAGCACCGCAAACTGTTGTTCTCTGATCCCGTTCTCGCAGGCGACATGGTCTCGGTTGCGAAGCCCTGGACTAAGTGGGCGTCGGAAGTCAACCGCGTTGAGGATCTCCCCACGGCGCTTCGCCGGGCGATACAGACAGCTCTCACGCCGCCGACGGGGCCGACGTTTCTCTCACTGCCGATTGACTTGCAGGCGGAATTGACGGAGATCTCGGCGCTGCCGCCGAATGTTCCCGATGTGAAGTCTGTGCCGCCCAGTAGTTCCATCTCCGCGGCGGCGGAGTTGCTGCTCACCGCCGAGAATTCGTTGATCTTGGCCGGTTCACGAGCGCTGGAATGCGGAGCAACGGATGAAACCGTTCGGCTGGCCGAACTCGCTGGTGCTGCCGTGCTGGTTGATCCGCCCAGCAGCCATGGCCGAATGGGGTTTCCTTGTGACCATCCACTCTTCGCTGGCTGGCTTTCTCACGATGCCCGGGCCGCGCACGAGCGGCTTTCTCAACATGACGTCGTCCTAGCCGTGGGGATCGAACTGCTGCGGACGTATTTGTACTTTGACGATACGTCTGCCGTACCTGAGAGCGTGCGGCTGATTCAAATCGATGACAACCCCAACCGGCTGGGAAAGAACTTTGTTCCCGAGCTTGCCGTGCTTGGTCATCCGCAGCCGACCTTGGCTAGCATCGCCACGCACATCCAGGAAAACGCTACTCAACAGTTCAATTTTGCTGCAATGCAGCGCAAAGAACGATTGGCACGGAAACACGAAGACCTCCGCAGCGAGTTGCGCGCCGAGATTTCGCGACAGGCCGCAGGCGAGACGGCAGAGTCAATGTCGCACCAGACGAATATCTCTCCCTTCGCCTTGATGGGAGCAATCGCCAATGTCTTGCCGACCGATGTGGCTGTAATTGAAGAGGCCGCAACAACCACATCCGCCATCTTGCAACGGCTGGGCGCGATTCAGCGACCGGACGGCTACTTTGGTCACCGCGGCTGGGCCTTGGGCTGGGGACTGGGATGCGCTGTGGGAGTTTCACTCGCCTGGCCGCAACGTCCCGTGTTGGCCATCTTGGGTGACGGTGGAGCTCTCTACGGTATTCAAGGGCTGTGGACGGCCGCGCGGGAAAACCTGCCTGTCACTTTCCTGATTGCCAACAACCGCAGCTATGAGATTCTCAAGCACGGTGCCCGTGCTTTGGAGCTTCCGAACGCGCGCGAGAATAGATTTGTCGGCTTGGATTTGAACGATCCGGAGATTGACTATCTGGCGTTGTCGCAATCCTTCGGTGTTCCTGCAGTGCGAGCGAAGTCCCTGGACGATGTTCGCGATCTACTAACAGACAGCTTCGCAGCACGTTCGCCACGGCTGATTGAAGTGCTCATCACGGAATCCGCTCACGGCCCGCGCTGATCGATGCCCAGCTTCGTCAATGTGGCGTCGCCGCTACTTTCCGCCACCAAAGAACGATGACTCCTCCGGCCAACGCTGCAATACCCCACATGGCCAAGATGATCCCGGCGATCTCGTGGACGTTTTCTCCGTGCAGCAGAGTGAAAATGTGCGGCGACATCAGCGAAATACCCGGGGGCTGGAGTAAGATACTGGCCGGCACTTCACCGATGGCAATAGCAAACGCGGCGAGCCATGCGGCTGCGACCGCTACCACACGCTGCGGCAGGGCAATCCGCCACCAACGCGTCCATCCGCCCGCGCCTGCGGAACTCGCGCTTTCCAGTGTCTCTTGCGGCACACTGTGAAGTGACATCCATAGAATCAGAATCGCCGCCGGCAACGCTTTGATCATCTGCCCCAGCATCGGCGGCACAATCGTGCGATCGTAGAGGAAAATGAACATCGCAGATTCAGATTGGCTCCACAGACGAATCAAGCACATGGCGATCAACGGGCCGGGGAGAGCTAATGAGATCGAGGTCAGGCTCAAAGCCGGTAGTGCCTTCCACCCGCCGTGTCGACCAACCCAACAGGCAAGCGTGGCAACAATCAGCACACAAGTGGCAGCCGCGACCGCTGTCTGCACGGCCCACGAAAACTCTTCATGATATGTGACCGGACTGCTGGCAATGGTTTGTGCTGCATCGGTGGCGCTCCACGATTGCTGCGGTAAGCCATGAGGGCCGACATCAAAAATGATGCCCGCATTTCTCACCATGGTGCCCAGCGGGACACCGACCATGATGAGCATCACAAGGGCTGTCACAATGCCTGCAACGAATCGCTTCGCCCCGACCAATGGAAAGAGCACAGCCTGTCGTGTGGGGGGAGCTTTGGTATGAGCGGCGAGGCCCTTGAGGACAACCATCAAAAGCAGCGCCAGCCAGGCAGCGATCGTCGTATTGGCGATGGTCGCGTAGTCAGCACTGATCAGGGACGGGTTTGTCAATGAGATGGCCGTGTAAAGTTCCTCGGCAAAAGTCCGCACTTGAAACAGATCCGTGGCTGTGATTTCCGTGGCCGTGACCACGGCAATCCACAATGTGGAAACGGCCGCCGCCAAGCCGACTCGACGAAATGTCACGCGCTGGAGTACTTGTCCAAATGAACCCGCTGTGAGGGCATCTTCCTCCAACTCAGGTTCGACGTACCGCAACGCTATCCCCAAAATCAACACCACCCAGGGAACAGATGCTGCGGCGTGTGTCCAGATTGCGCCTGACCAACCGTCCAGCATCAGCCAGGGAATTCGGCCCAGAGAGGAATCATGTGCCCAACCGGTCAAGCCCAGTGTGCTTCGCCAGGCGGCCCCATAGACGTAGAGTGGAATGAAGATCTGGAGAACCGATAGGGCGATCCACAGCCGCCGGAATGGAATGTCAAAGCGGAAGAGCGCCACGGCAAGGAATGTTCCCAACGGCACAGCGATGGCGACCACGCCACCCACCAGCAACAGAGAATTGGTTGCCAGTTGCCAGCCGATGCGATCCAATCCCAACAGGGGCAACGCAGCCAAGACTCCCGTTAGCAGCAACCAGAGCCAGCGCGGCATGGCGGCGATTTGTGACATAGAAATAGCAGGCGAGTATCCGGAACAGATGAGCGCCGTTCATCTTGCTCACTGTCTGGTCACGAAGCAACCATCCACGGAGGGTTAGCAGATGGCCGTGCGACTCACAGCCTTTCGTGTCCTCTATCGATTGAACAGAAAAGCCGGGCTGTTGATCAAAGCCCAAGCGAGGTCCTGCACACCACGCAATCGGGCATTGTCGGACGCGGCTGCATGATCGGCCAGTTGCCTTTGGCGAGCGAGTAATCCTTGATCTTGCGTGCGGTAGTAGTCTTGCAGCCGCGCTAGTTCTTCAGCCGTTCGATCTTCTTCTGGTTTGGCGAGAATGGCACTCACGTCTGCCGGCCAAGTGACGTCACCGACTTTGACGGGCCGTTCCGATTCCGAGATTGAGATGCGGAACTTGCCCAGCACGTGTGCGCCGCCGTACGCCTGACGAATGGTGACCCTCAACCGCGTTGGTCCGTTGGCATCACCAAAATCGCTTCGCGCTTGAAACACGGCCGTTTGCGGCTTGCCCAACTGAGGGGAAATCGCCCAACCGCGCTTGGCGTCAAAGCCACCCAGCGCGTTGAGTGCCTTAAAGCCGGGTTGCTCAAAGGTGGCGCTGGCGTTGTTAAGTCGGTGAGGTCGAAAATCTCGCTCGCCTGTGGCGATTTCCAAATCGAAATCACTGAGGACGAAGTTGCCATTGGGTGCGCGCCCAGGCCCTTTGGCTGGGAGCGAGTTGTCCGTCAACGCTTCTACTCGCAACGCCTTAGCTGCGGTGATGTTCGCTGCAAATTCTAGCACATAGGCATCTCTCTCGGCGCTTGCGCCACTGACGAGTATCGTTCCGTCTTCATTCACCGTTAGCGTGGCGTCAGACTCCGCGGTGGCGAAAATCGGCATGAGTACATCCCAGAGCGGTCCGGGCTTGGCTTCCGCGAGCCAGGTTTCGAAACGTTGCGACAACTGCTCGGATTCGTAAAGGGATAGGTCTTGTCTGAGGAGCTTTCCTTCGAGTTCATAGCCGGATAACGCCATCAAACCGAGTTGAACTTCCTGGTTTGTTGGCGCACGGCAAAGAATGGAGAGATAGACCTCAGAGATCAATTGCCGATCATCCGAGATCTCCGCGACCAACCGTGCCAGCCGGTTGTCGGGGTTGGAAACGGCCTCCGCCACCGTGGGGCCGTTGATCAAGTTGAGCACTGGTCCAAGCATGACATCGTTCGACCGTTCGCACTCGCAGGCGCTTTCTCGCGGAGGTTTTCCGAAGAGCTGAAGAAATCCGTCAGGAAGAGACACATCGGAATCAGGAAGCTCGACCGCGCGAAACTGTTTCGGCATGCCAGGCAGCTTGGGGTCAGCACCGGTTGCCACGTGAATAGCATCAAACAAGGCTTCCGCTGACAAGCGCCTCGGAATGGCATGGGAAAAGTTAACCGCATCATCGACGTTCCACTCGTTGGATTGAATGGAATGCTGATAAACGCGAGAGTTGCAAATCGTGCGAAGGGTGTGCTGTGCATCAAAGCCTGATTTGACGAACTCTTCCGTTAGATAATCCAGCAGTTCCGGGTTAGATGGTGGATTGCCTGCACGGATGTCATCGATTGGATCAATCAACCCCCGACCGAGCAGATAACTCCAGAGCCGGTTAACGTAGCTCTTGGCAAAGTAGGGGTTTTCTTTGGTGGCAATCCAGTGGGCAAGTTTCTCTCGACGCGATGCTGTCTGCGGAATTTCGCCGTCGTGTTCATAAGGGAAGCGGGGCTGAGCAATCTCTCCTGTGCGGATGTGCTGTACTTCGCCCGTGCCACTATCATAGATGATTTCAACAGCGGCTTTGGCGCCATCGATGGCTGATTCATTGATCTGTTGATCGGCGAACTGAGGATGATCCTTACGGTCAACCTGCGAGAAATAGGCGGCCAGTTCGTAGTACTGATCCTGCGTCCAACGTTCAAACGGGTGATCGTGGCACTTGTTGCAATTGAAGCGCGTGGCAAGGAAAAGCTGCGTGGTATTCTCCACCAGATCCTCCGGAGTCCGCAGCGTCTTGTAGTAGGAAGCAGGCGGGTTCTCCAGTGTCGAGCCACTCGCGGTGAGAACTTCGTAAGCGAATTTGTCATAAGGCATGTTGGTGGCGATTGCCTGACAGATCCAATCGCGGAAGGCCCAAGCACCGCTCTTGCCCAAGAACTTGCGATTGACCTGCAACAGGTCAGCCCACTTGTTGGTCCAGTACTCAACGTATTCAGGCGAGCTGATCAAGCGGTCGACTAGCTTGCTACGTTTGATCCGTTGTTGAGTTGCGTCTGAAACGAAAGCGCGAACTTGCTCCGGCTGAGGTGTCATCCCTGTCAAATCGAGATACACGCGACGGATGAACTCTTCATCAGAACAGAGTCCCGTGGGCTGAATCTTCACGTCCCGCAATTTGCGATAAACGAGCGTATCGATGTGATTGAACTCCGGGGTATCCAGCCACTGGAAGCGTGTCCGATCCCCCATCACAATCACGTGTTGTGACGCATAGGCACCTTCATAGCGTGCTAAAATAGCAGCTTCCCCACGACGTTCGGCCGTGGCTAATCCGCCATCTTTGATGGTGACAATCTCCGTCTGGCTGCTCTCGATGAATGCCTCTTGAGTGACGTCACGCGTTGTGCCATCAGCGAATGTCGCGATCACGGCGGCCTGAAGTTGCTCTCCAGTCAGCTCCATTCTCGGCTTCTCTGGATGGAGCGAAATCCCGACAACTGGCGGCTGCGATAAGTTCAGCTCGGCTCCACCTGCAATCCAGTTGCGAATGATCTCGTAGTATGGTTCTCCGGGATGCATGAGTACGCCACCGACATGGGGCGCTCCGCCAGCCGGCTTGAGCAGCATCAAACTTTGGTCCGGCGCGGCACGATTGAACCTTCGACCTGCCAGGTCATCGATCAAGGCGCGGTGATCAAATTCCGGGTTGTACCCTCGTAGTGAGAGCTTGAAGCCGTTCTTTCCTGAAGC
The DNA here is from genome assembly GCA_028066245.1 of Pirellulales bacterium. Lineage (GTDB taxonomy): Bacteria > Planctomycetota > Planctomycetia > Pirellulales > S012-138 > CALJLD01. The sequence goes on from JALCBR010000057.1 coordinate 20,801, forward strand.
CGCGCCATGGCAGATGCCAGCGTTGCAGCCCAATCGGGAAAGAATGGGATTCACATCACGCACGAAATCCGCTTCGAAGGGCTCATCCAATCCCGTGACGCGGAATGAAACGCGTGCTTCCAACCTTGCGGTAGAAACAACCAATTCGCCTGAGCCATCAGCAATCGGTCGCACAAGTCCATGGGGCGAGACGTGCAAGACCGAGCTACCGCCTGTGACCGTTACATCTCGCGTGATATCCAGGCTGCGACCGTCCGCCGTTTCTGCGGTAACCAGCAACTGCCGGTATGCGTACGGATTTTCCAACTCGATCTTCTGTGGGAAAACGGCTATCGAGACGATCTTCGCGGGCTTTGTATCCGCGGCAATGGCGAGCTTGTTAACGTCCGTCGATCGAGCCTGTGGGCTGGCCACCGTGACATCGCTTTCTCGTGACAAGCCAGAAGTCGCGCACACCACCAGCGGCAGGGTTGCTGCCACGAGCAAAAATAACTTCTGGCGGTGTCTGTTCATCCTTTGACGTTCGTTCCTGAAATGAACGACCCAGTGATGGTTGTGCTATTTGGACGTCGCTGTTGATGCCGACTGGGAATTGGTTGTCTCATCGCCGGAACTTAGCGGCGCGGCAGAGAACGTGCGGGTGATTTCGCCGGTGGTTGGATCGATGATTCTCACCATGCCGTCAAAGCCGACGATAGCGGCGGACGTTCCGTCGGGTGAAAACGCTGCGTCATAGATCGCGGGAAGCTGCTCATTGACGCGCGAGACCTGCTTGCCGGTTTCAGTCTCGTAGACACGGACTTCGCCCAACCGCACATGTGCGGGGGGATCGTCATAGCTGCTGCCAGCGATGAACCATTTCCCTTCGGCATTGAAACGCACCACGTACACCCGGCCTGGCAACGGATCATATGCGCGGATGAAGTTAAAGTCGTCACCAATCACTCGCTCTTTCACGCGATGAATGCGATATAGCTTGGGAGCGCCGTCCGCCCCAGCAAAGACGATCTGGTTCTCCTTCGGCGCAATGCCAGGACGGATATCGACCGAAATCAAACCACCTTTTAGGGCACCTGGGGTAATGCTGGTGATGTTGTCGACAAACCGCTGTGTGGCGACTTCCGCCAGCTTGGCAGTGCGGTCACGCCCTACCGAGATCAAATGCGTATCATCGGTGGAAAAGACGGTGTCTAGCGGCCAGTCAGTGTGGGCGCCCTGCTGGAAAACCTGAACGCCTGTTTCGGCATCGATCGCGCGGACTGTATTGTCAGGGCAGCCGAACGCGATCAGTTTGCCATCGTGGCTCCAAGAGGCACCGTAAAGCGTATCAAAACCAAAGTTGGCGGAGACGAGTAGTTCTTGACCGGCAACTTCCCATACTTGCACTTCGCCAAAACGGGCAGGCGAACCACCCACTACGGCCAGTTTCGTCCCGTCTGGCGAAAAGGCAACCGTTTCAATCCGCTCAGACAAGCCCACTAACCGGCCCACGATTGTTGAACCAGCACCTGTGGACGTCTCTAGCGCGTGCAGCAAGACTTCGTGATAACCTGAAACCGCCAGTACGTCGCCATTCGGCGAATAGCTAACAGACGTCAACACCGGCGGTAATTCGTAGACTGGCGGGTGTTGCATATTGACGGTAGGGCCAGTCGCAGGCGAATCATCCTTAGCCCCTTGGGCGATCCAACGACGTATGACGTCAATCTCACCTGCTGACAATGGTGGTTTATCCTTGGGCATCATAGCTTCGCCGTCTAACGGCGTGAGATACGCCATCAAGGTACTGCCGTCTGCGTCACCACGGATGATCGCCGGAGATCCACTTTCGCCGCCGGCGATCAAGCTGGCAGGCTTCGTCGCTATCAATCCTCCACCTGGCCGTGCCGGCTGATGGCAACCGACGCAGTTTTGCACAAGGATGGGGCGGATGTGCTCAAAATAGCTGACAGTTTCTTCTTGAGGACCTGACACGACCTGGTGGTCATCTGTCTTCAACGGCGCGGCATTAAGGGAGTACACACCACCGAGCGATGCGAGCATAGTCATAATACCAATCAAGATGGCCCAGAGCATCTTGAGCGAACCCACATTGAGAAACGAAATTGCGTTCAAAAGAACCCTCGGCTACTCCGGATCACAGCACCAAGAATGGAACTGCCACTACCACAACGGTTCTGGGCGTAAGGCAAAGCAGACCTACCGTGGGGCATGCAACAGCAACCCCTGGAGGAGCGGTGCAGCAACGCAGCGCCAATTTCCAAGTATAGCTCCCCGTGAGCCCGCCTCGCAAACGAACTGGCACTTAAACCTAAGTGGGGGGTGACACTTGCGCTGATCGATTCGATTGCCGCTTAGACAGAAGCCTCGGTCAAAAGCCAGACCAAGAGCCCTTTCTGCGCATACATTCGGTTGGCCGCTTGTTGTACGATCACGCTGTTGGGACTGTCGATGACTTCGTCAGTGACTTCCAGCCCACGCTTGGCAGGTAAGTCGTGCATGAAGTAGGCATTGGGAGCATGCTTCATCAGTTCGGCATTGACCTGATAGGGAGCGAATGCCTGCTCACGGGCCTTTCGCTCCTGATCTTGCCCCATGCTGGTCCAAACGTCTGTATAGATGGCATCTACCCCTTTGACCGCGGTGACAACATCCTCAGTGATATTCAGGTCAAGATCAGGCACAACCTGTTTGAGGCGAGACTGATACTCCTCCGTGAAGGTGTATGCTTGCGGTCCTGCCAATGTGAACTGGACGCCCGCATGCCCACAGGCGATTGCGAGCGAGCGCGCGACGTTGTTACCATCACCAACGAACGCAATCTTCAATCCGTCGAGTTCGCCTCGCAGCTCACGGAGCGTAAACAGGTCGGCCAATGCCTGGCAGGGGTGAAGATAGTCCGTCAGTGCGTTGATCACGGGGCTTGTGGCAAAGGAAGCCAATTCTTCGACCGCTTGATGCTCGTTGGCACGGACGATAACGACATCGACATATTCACTGAGCACTCGGGAAAAATCACAGGTGGCCTCGCGCTTGCCCCAGCCGGCCTCTTCTCCCAGCATCATGCTACTTCCGCCCAGATGGGCCATGCCGGCCTCGAAGCTCACGCGCGTCCGGAGCGACGGCTTCTGAAAGAGCAAGGCTGCGACGCGCCCCTGAAGTAAACGATGATCTTCCCGTCGAGTATGACGAGCTTTGAGGTCGGCGCTGATTTCAAAAATGCGGGCCATTTCCGCCGCAGTCACATCAGCCAACGAAAGCAAATGACGCATGACGATCCTGAGTGGCGCTGGTCTCTTGAACCGCGAGGTCGCAAAAAACAGGCATCCCGTGGATGAACGAACGACCAACGGCAAGTCACTAGAGACAAAAATTCGTGTCGAACTGCAACGCCTGGGGGGCAGCGCGAACAGAAACTCCCCAGCTTAATCCGCCGGAAAGTCAGCTGACAATAGCCAGCGACACGAGTTTCATGCGGCAAGCTGGCATCCAGAGATCTGGCGGTGAGAATACCCGCAAAACGGAAGTCGTGGGAAATCAGCGTGACAGTGGCGAGGGCCCATCCACCACGGTTCACGGCTGCGACTTCAATTGGGCCTGAATCCAATCTTCCAACTCTTCCCAGTCCACTTGAGGCAGTTGAGAAAGATCCGGCCGCAATTGCACAGCTTTGTTGAGGTAGACGTGCGTGATCTCCCGCTGGCTGCGATTTGTGTTCCAGTGGATCAGAACGCGGATACACAGTCCTAGTGAGCCGGGGACCGACATCTCATGTCCACACAGAAACGGTACATCCTGCCAGCCAAGCTGTCGCGCGGCAAAAGCTGGAAACTCCGCATCAACGTCCGGCGTGGTCGTGAACTGTGCAGAGGCGATGTCTTCCTTTTCAATTCCGTTCTGCCGAATGAGCAAGGCCAACATCTGACGCGTGGCATGCAAGATGTCTTCGCGCTCGTTGGCTTCGACAGTCGTAGCGCCGCGCACGCCGCGAACGGTAGTCGTATTTGCCATGGTTTTGTCCGACGAAATCTACTGGTATTCGCTGCTCGGGTTGCGCTTCAACTTACCGCCACGTGGAGGAAAGCGGAACCGGATTCCGGTGGGTAGCAGCCGTTGATTTGTCAAACGGCTGTGTGAACCCTCGGATCAAGGGCTCAAAATGATGGTCAATGATGCCGCGATCGTAGCTGGCTCAGCCGCGAGCACCGCCCACAGGCGTCTTTGGTGGTGACGACGCTGTGTGCGCAGTCTTCTTTGCCGGCTTTGTTGCAACACGGCGACCAAAGATTCGGCTCCAGATGTCCACGCTAATCGACTTGGCAAGAAACCAGGCATCGCCCGTGTAGCGAGGGAGCATTCGCCGTGGCTCTGTGCAGAGCCGATATGCCCATTCCAATCCTGTGCGTTGATAGAATTTGGGGGCGCGTTTGACCCGTCCGGCGACGAAATCGAATGAAGCTCCCAACTGCACGCAGACCGGCACTCCCAGCTGCTGGAGGTTGTCTGCTAGCCAGCGCTCCCCTTTAGGCTGTCCCAAGGCCACAAATAAGATGTCCGTGCCTGCCGTGCGAATTCGCTCGATGAGTTGGGAGTTCTCGTCTTCCGTCAATGGGCGGAACGGTGGTGTTTCGACACCAGCGATCTTCAAATTTGGGTTCAGCTCGTGCAGTCGGTTCGCCGCATCCAGAGCGACACCCGGCGCGCCACCCAGAAAGAAGATGCGATGTCCCAATTCCGCGGCTTGGCTCGCGATGCGATAAATCATATCACTCCCGGTTACACGTTCTGGGAGCGGAGTGCCAGTCCAGCGGGAATACCAAACCAAAGGCATCCCGTCAGCAACGACGAAATCCGCACCCGCGTTCAAGCTGGGCAAATCGTCGTGTTCGGCTGTCAACCGCGCATAGTGCAAGTTGGCCGTGATGAAATATCCAGGCTCGCCGCTATGAATCTTGTTGGCAATTGCGACGAGCGTCTCTTCGGCGTTGACCACCGCTAATGCTAAGCCAAAGATGTCGACCGTTTCCGCAGGCAATCCACTTTGTGGGTCCAACGCGGCATTCCGAGAGACCTTGCGGGCAAGATCCTGGAATGTCGTTCTTTGTTCGTCCTCAACGGTTGTTGTAATAGAATCTTGCAACGCTATCGGTGGCGACGAAATTTTCGTTGTCGGAGACAATTCAACAGCCTCTTGGAAATCGTGCACTTACGTCCCCCGATCGGGAATTGGTGCGAATGTGGTTGCGGACGACAGGCAACACCTGCTGAAATATGTCACAGGGATTGCAGTCGTACTTGAGAACGGGCAAAGTCCTCTCACTCAATTCATGTTTTGGCACCAGGAAGGTCAGTCACAGCTTATGACCGGCAAGATCGTCATCATCGGCGCGGGCGGGCAACTAGGACGTCAGCTCCTCCGGGAGTTCGGCGAACGCGCAGCAGGTTTGGCTCGCGCGGACCTGGAATTGACCAAGATCAAGTCCATTCGCGAAAACGTGAGAGCTCTGCGCCCAACAGCAGTCATCAATTCCGCTGCCTATACGAACGTCGATCGCGCGGAGGAGGAGAGCCAACTCTGTCGGGCGGTCAACACACTCGCGGTTGGCCAGATCGCCGCCGCCTGCGAAGATGTTGATTGCCCTTTTATTCACATCAGCACGGACTACGTTTTTACCACTGAGCCCGGTAAGCGGCTCCCCTGGCGAGAGACGGATCGGCCGCTTCCTCTGGGCGAGTACGCACAAAGCAAGTGGCGTGGCGAGCACGAAGCGGCCAAAGTGGAGCGCCACATGGTGATTCGTACGTGCGGACTGTATTCAGCGGTCGCACATACCGAGGCAAGGAACTTCGTGAACACGATTTCCCGCTTTGCCCAGACCGGACGACCGTTGCGGGTGGTGAACGATCAGTTTTGTACGCCCAGCTTTGTGCCGCACGTTGCCACTGGCGTGAAGTTCCTGGTCGACGCCGCATTGACGGGCAATGCTCGCTGGGGAACGTACCACTTGACCAACCGCGGCGCGGCAACGTGGTTTGAATTGGCGGAGGCAATCGTCGAACTTGCCAACTTACCTGTCTCTGTTGAGCCAATCAGTACGGCCGAATACGCGGCGCCGGCACCACGCCCCAAATACAGCGTGCTTGATTGCGGCAAGTATCGCGAATTAGGTGGACCGCAGCTCCCGTTTTGGCGGGAAGCCATTGAAGAGCGAATGCGTGGTGTCGAGGTGGCATGACTACTAGTCGATTAGCACGGACGAGATTTGCATTTCGCGATTGCGACCGTGTTTCCTTTACCCAGGCTCTGCAATCCGGGATGCCGCTCTGTTAGACTGACGTGCTTACTCCTAGAGCTTCCCGCGGAGAGTGACATGCGTGGCCTACTTGCCGTTCCTATTTGTATTGCCGTTACCGCCTTGAGTTGGGGCACGTATGGCGTGGCCGTACATGTTGGCCAATACGGTTTGGGAACGGAGGAAATGGATGCCGATACACGCAAGCTCGTGCAAGGCATGTTTGCTTTCATGTGCGTTGGCATCGCTTATTTTCTTGTTGCGGTGTTGATTCCCCTGATTCGGCTGAAGACCAAAGGAGAAAAGGGGAGCTGGACGGTTCGTGGTACGGTCACCAGCACTGTTGCTGGCGCCGTTGGAGCGGTGGGGGCATTGGGCATTGTGATCGCCTTTGGTTCTGGCGGGAGTCCGATCTACGTGATGCCGCTGGTGTTCGGTGGCGCTCCGGTGGTCAACACGTTTGTTTCGATGGTGTTTGCCAAAGCGTATCGGGATATCCGCCCAGTCTTTCTGGTTGGACTGGCACTTGTGGTGACTGGCGCTGTGCTTGTGTTGGTCTATACGCCGAGCGTCGGCGCTACGACCTCCACGGTCGAGCCGAACTGGGGCTTAATCATTGGAGCGATCTTCGTGACAGCGCTTTGCTGGGGAAGCTATGGTCCAGTTTTACACAAGGGGCAGGCAGCCATGGGGGGCAGCCGCCTGCGTCCGTTTGTGTGTGTAGGGCTTGCGTATATCGTCGTTGCGGTGATTGCCCCGACGCTCTGGCTTTCAGCAAACGGCATCTCCTTGACACAAGGGTGGACGGGCAGGGGAGTCACCTGGGCTTTGGTGGGCGGGGGCGTCGGCGCGATCGGCGCTTTGGGGATCATCTTTGCTTTCAATTACGGTGGTAAGCCTGTCTTCGTTATGCCGTTGGTTTTTGGCGGAGCCCCCGTCGTCAATACATTCACCAAGATCGCCATCCATCTTTCCAAAGGCGACGAACTAACCACACCCTCGATGTTCTTTGTCGGGTTGGGGACGGTCATTGTCGGCGCCGTCTTGACGTTGGTGTTTGCGCCGCGTGGAGGCAAGCCAGCCACTGCCGCCAAAACTTCCGAAGCAACCGCCACGGCAACCACATAACCAAACCAGATAGCCCTCGCTGATGGTGTGTTGGCATTGTCATCTTTGGCAACGTTGACACGCCGACTGCTCGTGATGACAGGGCACTGTTTCGAGGATGACATGAGCACACAAACTCCCGTTTCGCAGAGTGCATCTGCTGCTGGATCCAATTCTATGACGATTGAACTTTCCCAAGCTATTCAGGCATTGGCTCCCTCGGCCACAATGGCAATGGGGAATGCTGCCGCGGAGTTGCGTGCCGCTGGTCAATCAGTGATTGATTTCAGTATGGGTGAGCCCGACTTCGACACGCCAGCACATATCCAGCAAGCGGCACTCACCGCATTACGCGAAGGTCAGACGCACTACACGCCCGCAGCAGGAATCATGAAGCTCCGCGCCGCCGTGGCTGATGCGTACACGCAAGCTCATGGGATTCCTTGTGAAGCCAGTCAAGTGGTGATCTCATGCGGTGCCAAGCATGCTCTCCACAACGCTTTCACCGTGCTCTTGAATGACGGAGACGAGGTACTCATTCCCGCACCGTATTGGGTCAGCTACGCGGAACAGGTTAAGTTGGCCAGAGCAACCCCCGTGATCGTCAGTACAAAGGAAAGTGAGAACTTTAAGCTCTCTGCTGAACAATTGGATGCAGCCTGCACGAACAAGACACGGCTGCTCGTGCTCTGCTCGCCCAGTAATCCAACTGGCACTGTTTACGCTCGCGAACAACTCACGGCCATTGCTGAGGTTGTCCAGCGGAGAAAACTGACAGTCATCAGCGACGAGATCTATGAGTACCTTGTCTATCCTGGGCATGAGTTCCATAGCTTCGCCACAGTCGCGCCTGGGTTGGAAGACCAGACGGTGATTGTCAACGGTGTCAGCAAGTCCTTTGCAATGACCGGCTGGCGAATCGGCTGGACGATTGCACCAAAGAACGTTTCTGCCGGTATCGCCAAACTACAAAGCCAGGAAACGTCCAATCCCTCCAGCATCAGTCAGTTTGCCGCGCTAGCAGCCATTGAAGGATCGAAAGATTGCGTGAAAGACATGGTGGCGGAGTTCACCCGGCGGAAGGACTATGTGGCCGAACGCCTGAACGCCTTGCCGAACGTTTCTCATGGAGAAATGGGAGGGGCATTCTACGCATTCTTCAATGTGCGCAACTACTTTGGAAAGTCGTTCAGGGGCCAGACGGTGAAGAACTCGCAAGATTTTTGCCTGGAGCTCTTGCGTCAACAGAATGTCGCCACGGTTTCCGGAGCGGCGTTTGGCGCTGATGGATTTGTCCGTGCATCCTTTGCCGCCAGCATGGAGAATCTCCGCGAAGGCTACGATCGGCTCGCGCGGTTCCTTGCGTCTGCCGAGTAACAACTCGCAGGCAGCTGGGCGTGCGAGCTGAGTCGCAATTTTTCCCATCCAATCTGGCAATGATGGTGGAATTTACCGGTTAGGGAGACTATTCTGTCACCTGCCCTAACCGGCATTTCTCGCTTGTAGCAGCCGCGATTGTGCGCTCCGCCATAACCCGCCTCGGCGACGCCAGCGGCGACCACCGGTCGACAATGAGGAAGCTCAGGAGAAGCCCCTTGCGCACTTGCCTAGAAGTTTCATCTCGTTCCAAGTCCCCACCACAGTTGGCAAAAATGGCTAGCTTTAGCCGTCGTGTTTGTTGGGGTTTTGCGTCTCTGCTGATCGTTGGCAGTTTGGGACTTACCCCCAACACATATGCCCAAGACGAAGATCAGGACAGCAAGCCAGCGGCAAAGAAGCGACTCGATCATACGTCATATGATGCCTGGAACCGTTTGAGCGGCGGGACGCTCTCTCGCGATGGTAAGTACGTCCACTACAGTCTCCGTCCCGGAAAGGGTGACGGCACTGCGACAATCCGCGCGGTTGATGGTGACGCCGAGTACTCCATCCTTCGCGGCACTCAGGTTTCCTTCAGCTATGACTCTGCATTTGCTCTCTACATAGTTCAGCCTGACCCTAAGGAAGTGAGCAAAGCACGGAGAGAACGAAAACCGGCCGAGGCACGGCCCAAGGACCAATTGGAGATTCTCAACCTGGCAACCGGAGAGAAGGTCACCCTCGATCGGATTCGCTCGTTCCGCATGCCGGAAAAAAGCTCCGGCTGGGTGGCCTATCACCTGGAAAAACCTATCCCTCAGCCAGCCAGGGAAAGAGGTGAACGCAATGGACGGCGTGACGGACAAGATTCTTCCGAACTCGATCAACAGTCCGGTCAGCGTCAACGTCGAGGGGGGCAACAAGAACCCATCCGAGCGCCGCAGCCTGGTGAAGGTCGTTCCAGGGAGAAACGCAAAACTCTCGGCACGGAACTCGTCCTACGGAATTTGGAAACGAGTGCGGAATTCCACTTCGATGATGTGATCAGCTACAGGTTTTCTGAAGACGGACGCCGACTGGTCTATGCCACCTCCGCGCAAGAGGGCGAGGATGATGGTGTGTTTATGGTCGTGGTCGGCGCTGCACCGCGAGCGCTGATCAGGGGACGCGGAAACTATCGAAACGTGACTTTCGACGAGTCTGGTGAACGGTTGGCTTTCCAGTCCGATCGCGATGACTACGAAGCGGACGACCCCGCCTGGGGCCTGTACTACTGGCAAGCCGGAAAAGCTGATGCGGAACTTCTTGTTGACAACGACCACAAAAGCATGGCCGACGGGTGGGCGATTTCGCCCGGCGGCGTGAGCTTCTCCAAAACCGGGGCACGTTTGTTCTTCAACACAAAGCCGCTTCCAGAAGCAGAAAAAGAGGAGGCTGAAGAGAGTTCAAAGGAAGAAGACGAGCAGAAGGAATCAGACGAAGAGGAGGAAGATGAACCGGACGTCGTTGTTGATATTTGGCATTGGAAGGACACCGTTCTGCAACCGCAACAACTGATTGAAGCCGGGCGAGACAGAAACCGGACCTATCAGGCGATGGTCACGCTTGAAGATCGCAAGATGGTGCAACTCGAAACCCCAGAACTGGAGAGTGTCCGGGTTGGTACAAACGGTGACGCCGATGTCGCCCTTGCCAACGACTCCAAGCCTTACGCGTTGGTCAATTCCTGGGAGTCTCCTAGCTTTGTCGACGTCTATCTCATTGACTTGACAACCGGCGAGAAGACATTGCTCCAAGAGCGTCTCCAGGCCAGGCCATCGCTTTCGCCCAACTCGAAATATGTCACTTGGTGGGACGGCGCTCAGCTGGCGATGTTTGCCATGCCCACGTCGGCCAATGACGCCGGTGAACGACCGGTGAGCAACCTCACGGAGCTCATTCCGCACCCGGTTGTCAACGAACTCGCTGACACCCCGGCACTACCTCGCAATTACGGGACCGCCGGTTGGGTGGGAGATGATGAACTGGTTCTGATCTATGACAAGCACGATATCTGGGCAGCACAGCCAGGTGGATTGATGCCGCCGGCTTGTATCACGGATGGTTTTGGTCGCAAGAACAATCTCCGCTTCCGCTATCAGCGACTGGATTCGGAGGAGGATACCATTGATCCGGACAAAACCCTGCTGCTTTCCGCGTTTCACGTCAAAACCAAAGCCAGTGGCTACTACACGGATCTCGTACGGGGAACGCAGGAGCCAAAAAAGATCTTGATGCGAAATGAAGCGCTTCGCATCACCACCAAAGCGGATGATGCGGATGTGATGTTGGTGACGCGGAATACCTTCCGTCGCTACCCAGACCTATGGGTCACGAAGGACAGTTTCGCCAACATGGAGCGTTTGACAGACACCAATCCGCAGCAGAGTGAATACTTCTGGGGAACCGCAGAGATTCACGAGTGGACTTCCGCTGACGGAGAAGAGCTGCAAGGCATTCTCTATAAGCCGGACAATTTCGATCCCAATCGGAAGTACCCAATGATGGTTTACTTCTACGAGCGAAATTCCGATGGCCTGCATCGCTACGTCGTGCCAGCGCCTGGAGGTTCCAGCATCAACTACTCCTTCTACGTCAGCCGCGGGTATGTGGTCTTTGTTCCAGATATTCCGTACAAGATTGGACATCCGGGACTCAGTTGTGCCAATGCCGTGCTGCCTGGTATCGCCAGCTTGGTCGACGCCGGCTTTGTGGACAGGGACAAGATCGGCGTTCAAGGTCATAGCTGGGGCGGTTACCAAATCTCGTATCTTGTCACGCGGACTGACATTTTTGCCGCCGCGGAGGCTGGCGCACCCGTCACCAATATGACCAGTGCATACGGTGGTATCCGTTGGAGCAGCGGTCGCAGCCGCGTATTCCAATATGAGCGAACGCAAAGTCGCATCGGTGATACGCTGTGGCGCTCGCAGCAAAAGTACATTGAAAATTCACCCGTGTTCTTTGCGGACATGGTCCAGACACCCCTCTTGATTCTGCATAATGATGAGGATGGCGCAGTGCCGTGGTATCAGGGGATTGAGATGTTTGTTGCACTACGGCGACTGGGAAAGCCGGTCTGGATGTTCAACTACAATGGCGAAGCCCATGGATTGCGGCGTCGGCACAACCAGAAGGATTGGACAATCCGCATGCAGCAGTACTTTGATCACTACCTCCAAGACGCGCCTGCTCCTGTCTGGCTCACCGAAGGTGTTCCCGGCATAGTCATGGGCATGACGCTAGGTTTTGAGTTTATTGAAGACAAGATCACCGCAGATCAGTCCAAGTCCAATCGCTGATTCTGTTCAAG
>JALCBR010000058.1 GCA_028066245.1 Pirellulales bacterium
GGCCAACTACGTACCAACAACGACATACTACGCGCCAAGCAGCTCCTGCTGCACAACAACAAACTACGCGCCCTCACAAACCTGCAACTACGTGCCGACAACGACCTATCGTCAACAGGTCGTCAGCACTCCGGTCACAGGCTATCGAGCAATCACGCGTTACAACTGGCTGACCGGCTGGCCAGTCACGCGGTATCGCCCGGTGACAACCTACGTGCAACACGTTCAATATCAGCCGACGACAAGCTACCGATTGCAGTGCACGCCCAACTACGTGGCGCCCGCGACAAGCTATCCCAGCACAACCCCGACAACGCAACCAGGTGATACCGCAGCACCGAGCATGGCGCCGGGAACCGCCACACCACAAAACACGTTTCGCCCAGAGACGGATGCCAACGGAACAACGGGACAGCCGACCCGTGCGTTGAAGCCGATTCCGGACGCCAATACTGACGGCGCTTCGGACGCCGTGGAGACGGGTGATGACGGAAGTTCACTGCTGCTACAGAATCCGAATAATCACACGGCTCAAGCATCCACAGGCTGGCGAATTCGTACGGCCGTTTCTCACGAAGACGAACTCAGGCCACGCGTCATTCCAGCGGTGGATTCTAATCCGGTGAACGCGAACGCCGTCAAAAAGCCGGTGATAAGCAGCGATGGATGGCGAGCAGCCAAGAAGAAATAGGCTGATTCATTCCTGCATATCGTTTTTCTCACACGCCCGGCTTATCCCGCCGGGCTTTTTGCTGCGCTGAAGGTTTTGACATCTTCGACAGCATGCGGTCCCGATGGGGTTAGTTACGCGACCGTTACACACTCCAGCTCCATCTGCGGATAGGATTGCGCCGAAGACTGAGTCACGGTGTGGCTCGGCGCACTTCAGTTTGGCCAGGCCACAATGCTTGGAATGCAACAAGAGAAGGAGCGGATCAATGAGCGTGAAATCCCAACTTCCCAAGGTGGTCACTGGCGGAGTTATTGTCATGGCGATCGTCGTGGTCGCCTGCCAAGGCTTCGTTGACGCACAGCAGCAAAAGCTCAGCCAGAAGGGACGCTGTGCTGAGGAAAACTTGCTGAGCCTGTTGGCGGAGACATCACCTGCCGATTTGACGGAAAACGAGTTGGAGTTTCTCGCTAAGGCGGCCGTGAGCGAAAATCAAGCGAACGCGGATCAAGCCATCGAGCAGCTGCGTGCCGCGGGGCAGGCCGGCTTGGATGCGTTGTTCAACACGCACCGTGCGACAATCGAACAGGCACGCACGGCCGCCAGTCAGCCATTTTCGTTCGGAGCATCAGCTTGGGAAAGTCCCGAACTCGCACGGCTCAAGCGCGCTCTTGAGGCAGTCTCTCGTCAGTACGACGCCCACGCAAGCTGCTTGTTCTGGCACACAGATCTCGAGGCCGCCAAGAGTGAGGCCCAATCCACCGGCAAGCCGATTCTCTCCTTGCGGTTGCTTGGCAAACTGGATGAAGAGTGTTCATGTGCCAACAGCCGTTTTTTCCGTACGGCCCTGTACGCCAACAATCAAGTTGCGGATCACCTGCGTAACAACTTTGTGCTGCATTGGAAATCCGTCCGTCCGGTTCCCAAGATCACCATCGACTTTGGCGATGGCCGCGTGATGGAACGCACAATCACCGGCAACAGCATTCATTACGTCCTGACGCCGGACGGCCGATTGGTTGATGGGCTGCCAGGGCTCTACGGCCCGCAGGCGTTTCTCAACAACCTGTCGCAGATTCAAGAATTCACCGCCCGCATGCTGGTGAGCGCCCCAGAGACACAGGATGCCATGCTCAAGCGGTACCATGCGGATTCCGCGACGAGCCTCGCTGCACAAATGCGATCAGACCTCGCCGCGGTCGAAGCTGCAACGGTAGAAGCATCCACGGCTGAGGCGACGGAGAACGTTTCCGCGGAGACGATCGTTGTTAAGGCCGTTGTCACGAACTCTGACGTTGGCGGCAGTATCAACGCGGCGCAAGCGGGCGAACTTGCTTTTGGTAAGAGCTTCATTGAAACCCCCATCCTGACGGCCATGTCAATCACCGCGGAGGACGCGCGGTCGAATGCCGAACTGACCGAGTCCATTAGCGACGAGATGTGGACGCGAATCGCCGCCTTGCATTCGGACAATTCCCGGCTTGACGAGTCCAGCGTCGCGCTGATGCGCGAACATCAGCCCAACGCCGTTGTTGCCAGCGCTCTGACCGTCTCCAAAGCGCGGATAGAAGATCCCATGGTGCGGATCGTCACCAACTTTGAGCGATCGATTGCTGAAGACACAGTGCGCAACGAGTACATCTTCCGCCGCCAAATCCACGAGTGGTTTGCCTTGGCGGATGTGCCGCCTCGCGAAGTTGATCCGTTCAATGAACGGGTCTATGCCCAGTTGTTCCTTACACCCAGCAGCGATCCCTGGTTGGGGTTGATGTCCGGAGAGTATTCCGCGCTGCGTGCCGACGGTTTGCAGCCAGCGACGGCCATCGGTTCACCGAAAGTGAACCACCAGTAAGACCGTCCATGGCGGCATTGCCAAGACAATCAGGCACAGTGAAGTTCAACGTGAAGTCCATCGCGCGGCGCGATTCGAGGAGTACGAATCGCGCCGCTCACTTTGTCCATGATCGCTCCGTCAAGCTATCATGGAGCAGAACCAAGAACACTTAGGAGCCGTCCACCGCAAGCCGCGCTGGTCCATGAACAACGTTTCCCCAACGATTTTGGTCGTCGAGGATGATGCCGCGATCCGGCGCGGCATTGTCGATGCGCTATCGTTTGAAGGGTATGCGACTTTGGAAGCCGGGCGCGGTGAGCAAGGCCTGGCCATGGCTTTGGGGACCGGATGTGATCTCGTCCTCTTGGATCTGGTTCTGCCGGAGAGGGATGGGCTGGATATCCTTAAAGAAGTCCGCTCAGCGCGGCCAACCTTGCCCGTCATCATTCTCACGGCGCGCGGTGCTGAGGAAGACCGGGTGGCGGGCTTGAGGCTGGGTGCCGATGACTACGTTGTGAAGCCATTTTCCGTCAAAGAGTTGCTCGCCAGGGTGCAAGCCGTGCTGCGGCGATCTCCTGAGCGACCGCTGGATGTGGCCAACCTGGAGTTTCCCGGAGGTGAACTCGACTTGGAACGTCGAACCTTGCAGTTGGCGGATGGGTCACAACGGGAGCTCTCCGAGCGTGAAACAGAGTTGGTTCGCTACCTGGCCAGCAATGCCAACCGCGTGATCTCGCGTGAAGAGTTGCTCTCCCACGTGTGGCGGATTGACCCCCGCGGCATCAACACCAGAACCGTTGACATGCACGTTGCCCGCTTGCGTGAGAAGTTTGGTGACGCTGCGGAAGAATTGATCCGCACCGTACGCGGCAAAGGCTATGTCTTCTCAAATTCCACCGAACACGAACCGTCAAAGTAGCGCAGGAAGCACTCGTCAGCTTCGCACAATGGATCGCATGACTTTGCCAGTATCACCAACCGTTGGTGAATTCAATGAAACGTCAATGGCATGTGTGGGTGATCTTTTTCTCCAGCCTGATTGCGCTGTTGGGAGGACTGTCGTGGATCACGGTGGTTGCGTTGGACCTTGACGCCGCGGAGCAGCAAGCCCAAGCCCGCGGTCAATGGGAGGAGGATGTCCGCCTGGCGTTGTGGCGAATGGATTCGTATCTCACCACGATGATTTCCGCGGAAGCGTCGCGACCGTACTTTGTTTATTCATCTGCGTATCCGCCATACAGGGCCTATGCGCACATGTTTAGCGAAGAAGCTCGCAGCAAAGGAGGAGCCGAGCCGCTGTTGATGCCTTCACCGCTGTTGCTGGCCACTCCCCCGCATGTGAAGTTGCACTTTCAGGCGACGCCTGGCGGGGAGTTTTCATCGCCGCAGTCACCAACTCAGACTGTTCAGAATTTGGTCAATGGCCGCATCGCCACGCCGGAGCGATGGGTCACGGCTCACAATCAACTCGAAGAACTGCGACTGGATTTGAACTGGGATGAGTTGCAGGACTTCGTGCCTGACATCGTATCCCCAACCTCGGGTCCGTTGATTGCGGCCTCAGGCGGGCCCGACCCGCCGCAGACAGGCGTTTCGTTTCAGTCTGACCCAGGCTCTCCCCGACAACAACGTCCTACACAAACGAGACTGGGCGCAAACTCAACTCAATTGCCGGCCAACCTGCCGCCGCAACAATTTGTTGGGTCGAATGGCCGCTCGCGAGGGAATTCTGCCGAGCAGCAGGCGATTAGCCAAATGGAGTTCTACAACCGCTTGCAGGGTTCTCAGAACCTCTTCTCGGAGAACTCCGATAGCATGCCTATCTCTGAGGACGTGCGGGCTTCCGTGATGAGCCCGGCGTGGTTTGGCGATCGGCTGTTTCTGCTGCGCCGAGTTGAGGCCAATGGCGATGAGTACATCCAAGGCGTCTGGCTGAATTGGAGATCGCTCCGCGGGACTTTGCTCGGGCTGGTCGCGGATATCTTCCCGAAT
The DNA here is from genome assembly GCA_028066245.1 of Pirellulales bacterium. Taxonomy (GTDB): domain Bacteria; phylum Planctomycetota; class Planctomycetia; order Pirellulales; family S012-138; genus CALJLD01. The sequence continues at coordinate 4,497 of JALCBR010000058.1, forward strand.
GCGCAGCTCTCACCCGTTGCCGCGCTTTCCAGCGCAGGTGCAGAAGGCTCCGAACGAATGTTGGCCGTGTTACCCGCTCGGTTGCTCCCTGGTGAAATCGAGCTTCCGCCGCTTGCCAACTGGACGCCAATCCGCATTGCGCTGGCATCCGCCTGGCTGTGCATGTTGTTGGCCGCCGCCGCGGTCGCAGCACTGCTGACAGGCGTGTTGCGGTTGAGCGAACGCCGGGCGGCTTTTGTCTCCGCAGTGACGCATGAACTCCGTACGCCGCTGACAACATTCCGCATGTATTCGGAAATGCTCTCGTCCGGAATGGTCGACGGCGAGGAAAGGCAGAACCAATATCTTGACACATTGCGGCTGGAAGCGGATCGCTTGGGTCACTTGGTGGAGAACGTGCTGAGTTTTGCTCGGCTGGAACGAACGCGCGCTACTGACCGATCCCTGGCGGTTGAACCAGGCGACATCATGGCGAAGATCGAACCGCGGCTGCGAGATCGGGCCGCTCGTAGCGAGATGGAATTGGAGGTTGTGGCTCCAGAACGATCGCCTGAACGGCATGTCAAAGCGGAAGCTGGCGCCGTGGAGCAGATCTTGCTCAACCTGGTGGACAACGCCTGCAAGTACGCGTCGTCAGCGCGCCCCGGCGTTGTGCGCGTCGAGCAGATTGCCACCGACGCAGGCTGGGAAATTCGCGTTTGCGATCAAGGGCCTGGCATCTCCAAGCACGAGTCTCGCACACTCTTTCGTCCCTTCACCAAGAGCGCTAGCGAAGCGGCCCATTCCGCGCCGGGCGTTGGTCTGGGGCTAGCCCTTTCTCGCCGGCTGGCGCGAGAAATGCGCGGCGAATTGCGATTGGACCACGCCTATTCACAAGGGGCGTGTTTTGTCCTCCTGCTTCCTTGGGCATAAGATCGCGCTTGCGGATTTGCGCGACCTCCAATTGCACGTTTTGCCCACATCTGGTCTGCTTAGTGCTTCTGCTAGGCAGCTTCTGTCGGCAGGAGGTCACGCTGCGCAAACCAGGGTAGGTGGGTGCACGCTGTTTGTCCTTACACGGAGCAAGGGCTCATGGAAACGGTCACCGTCCGCGATTTTACGATGGCAATCCAGCGGCAGGGCCAAGGAACACCTGCCTTGGTGCTGGTGCACGGCTTTCCGCTGGATCACACCATGTGGAAGTACCAGCTCGCTGAGTTCTCGCAGCGTCATCTGGTCGTCGCCCCGGACTTGCATGGCTTTGGCAAGAGCAGCCGCACCGGGGGCAAGCTCACTATGGAACACATGGCGGACGATCTGGAAGCGATGCTGGGCGCGGCTGGATTGGAGGGCAAGATTGTGCTGATTGCGCTCTCGATGGGCGGATATGTTGCGCTTGAGTTTGCCCGAAAGTACGCCGACCGACTTCAAGGCTTGGTGTTGTGTGACACGCGCGCCGGCGCTGATCCACCGGAAGCCGCTGAGGGGCGCATCGCCATGGCGGAGCGAGTGGAAAAAGAAGGCGTGCTGCCTGTGGTGGAAGCGATGTTTCCCAAGCTGATTGAACAATCGTGGAAAAAGGATAACCCGACCGACGCGGAATTGCTCTGGCACATGATGATGAGCGCCCATCCGGAGACCGTGGCCGCAGCCCTCCGCGGAATGGCGGAACGAACCGATCACAAGCAAACGCTGGCGGAAATTAACGTGCCCGCCTTGGTGATTGTGGGTGAGCACGACGCCATTACACCGCCGGCGGAATCGCAATCCATGGCCAAGTCTTTGCCCCAAGCCACGTTGGTGGAAATTGCAGGAGCAGGCCACATGGCGCCGCTTGAAAAACCCGTGGAAGTCAATAACGCTCTCCAAGAGTTTCTCACGCAACTGAGTTGAATGAGTGCCTGCCAGGTTGTCTTCCGTCTTCGTTTGAAATGGCCTTACTTACGGTACGAAATCTGGGCGTGACCTTCTTGTCCGGCAAGGATCGTGTTCGAGCTGTTGACGATGTCTCATTCCAGTTGGAGCCAGGCGAACGGTTAGGCGTCGTCGGTGAGTCCGGTAGTGGGAAGTCAGCCTTGCACCTGGCTCTGTTGCGGTTGTTGCCACGGCCACCAATCTGCGAGACAGCCGGACAAGCGCTCCTGAACGAGACCGAGATTCTCTCGTTACCGGAGAAAAAGCTTCAGCCCATCCGTGGTGGGCAGATCGCCATGGTGTTTCAAAATCCGCTCTCTGCTTTGAATCCGTTTTTGACGGTTGGTGAGCAGATTGCCGAGCCGCTGGTCTATCACCAACGATTGTCAACTCGTGACGCACGCAAAGCCGCGATCACGCTTTTGGAACGTATTGGCATTGATAAGGCGGCCCAACGTTTTCGCGACTACCCCCATCAGTTTTCAGGCGGTATGCGGCAGCGAGTTATGGTAGCGATGGCGCTGGCGGCCCGTCCCAAAATCATCATTGCGGACGAACCAACGACGGCGCTCGACGCCAGCGTGCGGCAGCAGATCCTGAAACTTTTCCAGGAGGTGTGCCATGAGCACAACACGGCGTTGATTCTCATCACGCACGATTTGGCGGCCGCGGCTCAAGTTTGCGGACGGATTCACGTCATGTATGCGGGGCGCATCGTCGAAGCAGGCCCGACAGAAAAAGTCACCGCGGAGCCACGCCATCCCTACACCGCCGCACTGCTGCAGGCTAGCTTGCGGGAGTCAATCACGCCTGGCGAGATGCTGCGTGCGATTCCCGGGCGTCCGGCGGATGCCCGCCGTCCCGTTGCGGGTTGTGCTTTTCATCCGCGATGCGAGTTCCGCGAATCACGGTGTGAGAAAGATGTCCCGCAGCTGCAAAATGACCAAAGCACTAGCAAACGCAGTGGCCAGAAGCACGATTCGCTAGAACGGCAATTCGCCTGCCATGTCGATTGGCGCGCGCGCGGAGCGAAGTCCTATTCATCCTCTTGATGAACCCGTCTGCCGCTGGTCAAATCAGCGTCGAGCAGTGTCTCCGGTCAAGGGCAATTCCAGCCCCTCTGGCGAGTGGATTTACGGGAAATTCCACCAGGGGTGCCAACAGGCGCGCCAGGGTCCGAGCCAACAGTGTTTCCGGGAGGTGTTCCCAGAGGGGCGCCAACCGTTCCTTGGACCGTAGCGCGGAACAGGTTGAAGGCAAGTGTAGCGAAAACCTCCGTTTTTATCGTGACGTCTACTTTCAATTTGACGGATGGCAAAATTTGCCTCGATGTGCGTCTGGGGCGCGCTTGATCGCGCGACGGACCGCAGTTCTTGCCTCTCGCTTTTTTGGAAGGTGGAGTCTTGTTTTTAGATTGACGAAGAACAATCTCACGCGCTCGTCTGCGGAGGTCCGTTCTACCAATCTCTCGAAAATTCCATCTGACTCGATCAAAACGCGAACCTTCAGAAGGCCGTCTCTTCCAATATCTCTACGCCGTTTCATCTCATGACAATTGATGACCGATATCTCGCCCTCAAAGCGGTCATGATGCCGCGAGACACAAACCCTCACGGCACGATCTTTGGTGGTGTGTTGCTGAGCTACATTGATCAAGCGGCTGCGGTCGGCGCGCATCACGCGTTGCGCGTTCGCGATTGGGAGGACCAACCGTTGGTGACCGTGGCGATGAAGAGCGTAGAGTTTCACCAGCCCGTCTATGTCGGTGATGTCGTTAGTTTTTTGACGCGCGTCGTCCGCATCGGCACCACATCCATCACCATGCACGTTCAAGTTGAAGCCGACCGCGACGAGACGCCCGTCAATCTGACGGAGGCGGAAGTCGTCTACGTGGCGGTCGATTTGGAAACGCGGCGACCTAAGTCAATTCGAGGTGGCTGATCAGCAGCGCTGCGGTTCAACTTGGGGATGATGACGTGCGTGCTCCGCACCTTGGCTGCCGTGATGGACTCAGGCCGGTTCATCCAACATCCAATCGGGCAAGCGTTGCGGTTGCCCTTCCTTGTCGACGCAGCAGAGAACGACCTTGGCTTCGGCCAATAATTCGTCGCCACGGAACAGAGAATACTCATGCTCGACGCGGGCCGCTCTGACCCGCGCAACCACGGTCCGCAATCGTAAGAGATCATCGTATCTGGCCGGACGATGAAAGCGGCATTCCGTGCGAACAACGACGATAAACCGCCCTGCGGATTCCATATCCTCCTTGTAACTGCGACCGTTCGCACGGAGCAATTCCGTGCGTCCCATTTCAAAATAGATGAAGTAATTGGCGTGATGCAGGTAACCGCCGGGGTCCGCTTCCGGGTAGCGGACGCGGATTTCGATTTCGTGCTGCGTAATCCGCATGGAACTGAGGGGAGAGGGATTGATCGTCGTAGAAAAATGATTGACTGCCCGCCATCGTTGCTGAAGATAGAATGAACGCAGTGTGAAGGGAATGGGCGGATCGCAGGCGTGAACACGCCACCGACAGCAGTCAGCCAATCCCCATCGTTTCAGGTGAAGGCATGAACTCCGAACAAATCGCCAACCAGATCGTGATGCGTTTCTTGGGATCGCTTCCCAAGGACTTGATTCGTGGTTTGCCTGACGATCATATCAAAGCGCTGCGAAATTGTATTCGGGACGTCTTGGGCATCACCGCCCGCGGCGAACGCGAGGCATGTGCGCAACTTGCCGAGACGCTGGACGCTGCTCCCGAGATTGTTCAGCAACTCGCTGAAGCCATCCGCAACCGCAGACCGAAACAAGATCATTCCGGCAGCAGCAAACCGGTGGAAGGCACACCGGCCTAGCGGCTCGTTTAGGTATCAATGGGCTGGCCCGTTGACAAATCAACAGGCAACTAAGCTTTCAGCGCAGCAATCACGTTCGCCGCAGCTTGCTCTCCGGCACGTACACAATGCGGAATTCCTACGCCGCGCAAATAATTGCCGGCCAGCCCCAGCCCTGGCAAATGAGCGATCCGTTCTTCAATCGTTCGCACGCGGTCCCGATGCCCGAGATGATATTGCGGCATCGCTTGACGCCAACGGGCAACGCGCGAGAACAACGGGGCTCCGCGCGCACCCAACAAGGCCTTGAGTTCCGCAAGGGCGATCTCCTTCAACTCGTCCTCATCCAGGTCAACGAGATCTGGTTGCAGAGCGCCGCCAAGGAACGCGCGCACCAAGACGCATCCCTCAGGTGCACGGTCAGGAAACTTCACGCTGGGAAAACTCGCCGCCAACAGCGGACGGTTGGCAGCCTGAGGAACAACAAATCCAAACCCATTCAGGGGATGTTCAATCTCGCTACGTAAGAATCCGAATGACACGACGGCGCTAGATGCGGCAGGAATTTCAGCCAGCACATCGGCCAACTTGGCGTCAACGCTTTTCAGAAGCATCGCGGCGCCTGGTAATGCTGTCGCCAGGATGATTGCATCGAACTCGCCCGAGATTGTCGAAACGCCCTGATTTGCACCGCCTTGATTCCAGGTGATGCGCCACTTTGAACCTGCCTTCTCCAGTGCTGAGACGCACGATTCGAGACTGATCGTGTGTTGCGCAATTCTCGCCGTGAGCGCAGAGATCAGGCTCGAATAGCCGTGACGCGGTGTCACAAACATTCCATAGCGTGCCCCGGAGCCTTGCGAAGAGTTGAGCGATGGCACATCCTCATCCCGGTCAATGTTTCCATGCTTGTGCTTGGCACGCTTGCGTACCTTCCACGCGGCGCGGATCAAGCTGCCGTGTTTTTGCTCCATCTCAGCAAATCGGGGAAGCGCTGCCGGCAGGCTGAGTTTCTCGCCATCGGCAGTAAAAATGCCCGCGACAAGCGGCTCGACCAACCGCTCGTAGATCTGCTTGCCAAAGCGGCGGCGAGTGAAGTCCGCCAAACTTTCGTCCGGATTGGTACTGCGAGAAACAAACAGCTCACAGGCGGCGCGGGCTTTTCCCGTCCAACTCAGCAGCGGCGTTGTCAACAAAGCTCGCAACTTGCGCGGTTGCAGAAGCGCGAACTCTTCAGGCGTGGGAATCAGCTTGTCGCGGTAGAGCACAAACGCCCGGCGATGCTTCTCGTTCGTCTGGATCAAGTCGTCCAGGAGGTCCGCGCGACGAAGAAAGTCGACTGTGTCCGCGGCATCGACAAGAAAGCTGTCCGCCCCCTGTTCGACAAGAAACACCCCCTGCGACCCATCAGGCAACGTCACCGTCTCAGTGCGCGTCCATAAAGCGCCACCCAGGCGATCAGATGATTCCAGCAGGGTAAGTTCTGCCTCGGGCGCCTGCTCCTGCAACGCCACCGCGGCTGCTAGACCGCTGATCCCGCCGCCAATAATGGCAATCTTCAAACTAGCAGCATCAGCGTTCAACATTTGACGAGGTCGCGGACATCGGCAGGGCTAAGCGAGTCTCTGACAACTCTCTTTGTAGCTGGATGGCCGCGTAGTTGACAGTCCTCAAGCGTCAACGGTTATTGGCGCTGTGATTATTGGCGCGGCGCTCTTCTTCCCCACCCTGAACCGTAGCGGTTAGCCGTACGCAAAGATTCCTGCTGCCGGGCGAGATCATCCGCGATCTCCCGCTCGAGTTTTTCCATGGCGGATTTCGCTTCGGCGGAATCACCGTCAAGCCGGACTGCTTGGCGAAGGTCCGTCAACGCCGCAGTCCGTCGCTCTTGCTTCAACCACAGTTGAGCACGGACGACGTAGTAGGGAGCAAACCGCGGGCGACGTAAAATCGCATCGTTGTACTTCGCAATCGCGGCATCGACCTCGGAAATCGTCGTCACCGATTTGGGGTCGGGCAGCAGCACGCCATCAAACTCCAAGCTCTGCACTTCGTCCGTTGCCGCGTTCTCATCCGTGCTGGATTTCACGACCGACATTTGCGCGTCATCCTGGCTTTCCTCGCGATCATCTTCTGTGGAGTGAATCGTCTCGCCGATGCCGATTCGCGTTGAAGGTGTGGCAATCACCGCAAAAGGGTCGCTCGCTTCGTTTGCGTTCATCGAGGACTCGTCGCGCGTGATGATCTGGAACAGAGAACCATCACCTCGAAGGGCAGCCCGCGAGACAGCGCGATTACGGCGTGTCGCCGCCCACAACGCGTCAGTGTCGGTTTCCGCTGTCACTTCACCGGTTGTGGAAGTGGATGGTTCTTGGACGGGCGACTCCACGATGTGGGACTTAGTCGGAAGAGTCACATCTTCCTCAACCTTCTCGACCACTGACTCCACAGGTTTCGGGTCCGCTTCAGTGACGCGGACGAAGGTTCGCTTGTGACGCGGCAACGTGGTGCTCCCGCCACCGAGCACGATTCGCATCGGCTTCTTCTCGGGTTCAGTCGGTTGCGGGGTCACGTTCGCCGTCTCATCCATGCTGCGACGATTTGGATCTTGCAACAAAGTGCGCTCCGGATCGGCCACGTTTTTGGCAACGTTATCTGGCGAAGCAAGCGTCGGAGACGCAGCAACATCGGAGGATGAAGTGGTCTCGGGAACTGTGCTTTGAGATGAAGTGGTTGGCGGTTGAGCCTCAGCGACACTCTCCGTTGGTGGTGTCTGATCGACAACCTTCTGGTCGCTCTGCGGTGTGCCAGATTTTGGGGCACTGTTCTGGGCGACGGTCTCCTGCCGGGGACGACCGCCTGAGAAGAACGGGTCATTGGCAAGATCGCCAATCACGCCAGGCGTGGTCTTGGCAATCAAACTCTTTGGAGCCTGCCCCTCTGAGTTCTGCTGGGCACCGGTTGGAGGCATCTCTACGGTGGTGATGGGTTCGCCCGAACGGCGAAGGCGGGTCAGCAGTGATTCCCATTTGGAGTCCTGCATTTTCGGTTCAGACAATTGCTCAAAGTTCTGCAATGCCGAATAGAAATCCCCGCTCAGCGCGTAGGCAAGCCCACGGTCATAGACGGATAGGTCGTCAGATTCATCCAGCGCAATCGCAGCGTCCAGGATATCCACGGCATCCTCGTATTCGCCATTGAGCATCAGCATGGTGCCATACTGGGCGTGCGCCAGGGCGAAATCCGGCTTGAGACGAATCGCTTCTTCGTAGTCTCGGGCTGCTTTTTCCAGTTTTCCAGCCACGCGATAAGTTTCCGCGCGATCGTAGTAGGCTTTGGCCATCTTCGGTTTGAGGCGCAACACGATGTTGAAGTCGTATACCGATTCGCGATACATCTTTTGCTCGCGATAGGCCAGGGCTCGATTTCCGTAAGCTTCCAGCCCATAGGCATCCAACTCGATCGCTTTGGAATAGGCCGCAATCGCCTGTTTAAATTTCTGCTCGATGGCAAGTGACTTACCGCGATTGAGCCAGTCTTCGTAGGTCTTGGGCGTCTTCGTCGTGGCTTGCTCTCGACGGTTGAAGCGTTCCGCCATGGCCTTGAGCGCGGCGTTGTCTTGCCGCTGCGGATCTCTGACGCGAACCAGCGGTTGATTTGCCAGGCTCGATGGCGGCGTGTTCTCCGCAGCGCTGGTTTCAGCAGGCTTGTTGTCGTTACTTGCCGCCGGGGGCGTCATGCCAAGTTCGGCGTCGCTTGGTCCCAACCGCGATGAGTTCGCGTGGGCTGAAGCCATCTTGGGTGGCAACGCGGTTTCGTTCTGAGACGATCGTTGCCGGGTCGGTGAGTGCGTCTGCGCGCGGCGCTGACGGCGTGCTTGTGGAGTCACCCGCGGTGAAGCCAGCTGCGGCGAGCGCGCGACTTCGGTCCCTCGCCGGCCGGCAGGTGATTCGGCAACTTCAGGCTCTGGCGCCAATTCTGGTGAGCCACTTGGTGGCATCATCGGCATGGGGCCAGGACGGCCGTTGACGAGCATCTCTGGCAGCATGGACATCAAGCCGGAGCGCCGCTCCTCTGTCTGCTTCGGCGGAGGAGAATGGCCAAAGGCACTGTTCGCGCGCGGTGCTGGTCGCCGCGTGGGCGGGGGCACTTGATGTCGCCTGTGGCGCGCCTGACTGGACTGCGGTACCTGCTGACGTTGCGGAGGATTATGGCGGTTGCCAAAGAGATCCAACAACGGGTTGAAGAGACCGCGCCGCTGGCGCGGTTGGGAGTTGCGACTCGCGCCCGGTTGATTCGGCACGCCATGATCATGATTTCCATGCGGTCGATCCGCCAAAGCACGTCCATGCGAGTGCGAATCACGCGTTGGTCCGATGGGGCGACCACTTGTTTCCTCTCGTGCGGAGTTGGTTGTCGGCTCAAACGCGTCCGCAAGCGATTGATCGCGAGACTGACGTGAGGACGTGCCTAACGGTCGGCGACCTGTATTGGCGGTCGGCGAACGAAACTGCGAGCTAGGCGTTTGAGACTGCGGCTGACTGGCATCGCTACGGGGTTGAACATATGACCGGTTGCCAGAATAGGCTGACGGTCGTTGGTTGCGCGTCGTGCGATGAGCAGGATACTCACCTTGCGATGCTGCATCCCGTGAGTTGCGTCCACCCGTCAGCGCGTCCCAAAGGGAAAACCGCTTTGGCTCGCTCTCCCGGCGCGCAGAGGGAGCCTGGGACGAGGACGGTTGACGGCCGGACGATTGCGCATGGACATGCGGTTGCTGCGCGTATTGCGCGGCCAATGTGCCGATCATCAATCCGCAAACAACAATCGCCAGTGAGGCGGCGCGGAGATGCATCGTTTCGTCCCCCAGGATTGAGAATCACCCAAGATTCGCTTGAAAGCCAATGCGCAAACCGCGCGGCGCGGATTGTGCTCATCGATGTCATCGGCAGATTCTGCAAATCCGGTTGAACCGAAAGAATCCGGATGACCGGCAAAGGCAAGTTGCGCCAGCATTGCCAGCGCGCAAAAAAAGCGGCGCGTCAACACTCAAGGCCGCGCCGCTTCTCAGGTTGAGTTTGGTCGAGCTGAGGCGCTCAGTTCCCGCCGCCGCCATCTCCACCACCGCCTCCGGTGTTGCTGCCGCCACCGGAGCCACCATCACCGGCGCCAGTATCATTTGAGCCATCACCGCCGCCAGCGGCATTTCCACCGCTGTCACTGCCAGCGGCGTCAGTTCCTTCCTCGGGATCACCGACTTTGCGGAACTTGTACTCGTGGTCGCGCGCGTTAAGCACGGTGGCCTTGATGATGCGATCAGGTTCGGAAATCGTCCCGTCCTCGCTCCTGGCATCAGGACGCGCGAACTTGGTGACAGTGTCCATCCCTTCGACAACGCGGCCAAAAACGGTGTATTCCCCGTCTAACTGACGCGCGTTATCACGCCGAAAAGTGATGAAGAATTGAGAACTCGCTGTCTCTTTTGAAATCGCCTGACGGGCCATTGAGACAGAGCCGCGGAAGTGCTTGCGATAGGGTTCTTCGCTGGCCTCAAAGGGAATCTCGTATCCGGCCCCGCCATTACCGGAATTAGTCGGATCGCCAACGAGCGCTGATTCTCCCTCGACCACGCGATAGAACTCAAGACCGTCGTAAAACCCTTTGCGGACGAGCGTGATGAAGTTGGCCACCGTGTTGGGAGCTTCGTTCTCAAACAGTTCGATCACGACCATCCCCGTCGAGGTTTCCAGCTGGACGCGGGGCAATTCCAGAGCATCCCCCGAAGGCTTTTCATCCGCTTTTTGCGCGGCCAATTCCGCTTCCCAGGCTTGGCGATCCAGATCGAGGTTGGCCCGCATGGACTGTGCCTCCGCTGAAAGTGGTCGGCGTCCCGCTAGCTCCTTTTCCGCGTCTTCGAGAGTCTTCTGGGCTGTGGAGTAATCGTTGAGCAGGTATTGGCACTGACCTGCATAATCCAAATGCTGCCCCCGCCGATCCGTACTCCTGTCCAACAAGACGTTCCACAAGCGGAGTGATTCTTCGAATTTATCTTCTTTGAAGAGCAGAAAGGCTAGCGATTCAAGGAACTTGGCCTTCTCCTGATCTTCCGGGTTTTCCCGATAGGCCGCCTCGATCAGGGCTTGAAGCTGAACCGACATCTCCTTGGCTTCACCCAGTAACTGGTCGAACTGTTGCTCCATGGCCGGCCGATCTTCAGGGCGGGATTGTTTGTAGTCCACCTGGAGCTTTCGCATCGCGTCGAGCTTCGTTCGCCACTGGGCGAAGAGCGCGTCGAACTCTTGTGCCGCCTTGCCTGGCTGTCCCCCGCCCGTTTGCTGACCGGTAGCTTGTGTGCCATCTTGTGCGGCGACGATCCCCACGGTGGCAACAGTTATGCAGGTGATAACCGCCAACACGCACGTAACATGTGACCATTTTCGCATCATGAATGCTCCTGAAGAACTGATCCCCAGTCCGCGGTGAGCGATCTCTCGCGGACGGGCTGTCAGGTTGCTGGGTTAAAGTGGGATCAGGCTAACATCTTTGGCGCAAACCGTTAAGAGCCGCACGCCGGCGTTGAGAGTTCGCGATTTTCCACGCAATGGCGACGGTCATCTCGATCACATCCCCAGGGAATGTGTGTGAATGATCTGGAGCCGGTCTCAAAGCGGCACTCTCTTGGTCCGTACGAAAAATCGCCACATCAGTTCCCACAATTGGAATTGCCGAAAGAGTCAACGTGGTGCACGCAATGTGCTACTTTTGCCCTAGTTGACACTCAAAGCGCTGATGGACTACACTCCGGACTTTCCGTAACAGGCGCAGGGGATGGAACTTATACAGCGTCGTCGAAATCCGGTGCAGGTCGTCGGTTTGCACGAGTCAGCCAGGCGGAATTCCAGGTGAAGGATCATCAAATCCTGGGAAAACTCAGACGGAAAACACTCTCAAATAAAGGGTTACGAGGAAAGTCGTGACTCGTCTTCCCGTTCGTGGCGCCAGCCGAGGCCAGATTCGGCAATCCGCGTACGGGAGTCGTTGATCCAAATCTTGTTACGAATTTCACAAGCGGTCGTTTCTCTCGTTGTATTGCGGAAAAGGCAATCGGATGAAGCAATTGAAAACAAAAGGTCGAACGAGCGCCCCCAAATGGCGCCGCTGGCTCCTGACGGGGCTGGCATTTCTCATTCCCGCCGTCATCGCGATGGCTGTGCTGCCCGGCACCCTCTTCGCCCAGGGCGGAGAGGCTGGCACAGATGCCGAACCAGCTCATGAAACCAGTGGATTGGCTGTCGCCATCTGGGTGATCGCATTCGTGGGCGCTTTGGTGGCCCTGATTCAGGCCTGGGTCTTCTACAAGAAGATGAAGGAGGCCGATGAAGGCAACGAGACCATGATTGAGATTGCCGGGCACGTCCGCGAAGGGGCAAATGCCTATCTCAAGCAGCAGTACATCGTTGTCGCGATCTTCTTCGTTGTCATCTTCGCGCTGCTCTCATACGCGGCTTACGTGCTGGACGCCCAAAGCGGCTGGGTTCCGTTTGCTTTCATCACCGGCGGATTCTTCTCCGGGTTGGCCGGTTGGTTTGGCATGAAGACGGCCACCTGGGCCAGCAGCCGAACAGCCGCCGGCGCTCAGAAATCACTCAACCAAGGTTTGCAGGTCGCCTTCCGCTCGGGAGCTGTGATGGGCCTGACGGTTGTCGGCCTTGGCTTGTTGGATATCACGCTCTGGTTCGGCTTCCTCCACTGGGTTTGGCCGATGATGACCGGCAAGTCGATGGACTTGGTTGAGATCACCGTGACGATGCTTTGTTTCGGCATGGGGGCCAGTGCACAAGCGTTGTTTGCCCGTGTTGGAGGCGGCATCTTCACCAAGGCCGCCGACGTTGGTGCGGACCTTGTTGGTAAGGTTGAAAAGGACATTCCGGAAGACGATCCCCGCAACCCGGCCACAATTGCTGACAACGTGGGTGACAACGTGGGTGATGTCGCCGGAATGGGCGCGGACCTGTACGAATCGTACTGCGGTTCGATCCTGGCAACCGCCGCTTTGGGTGTGGCTGCCTATGCGTCTTCAAGTGAGATCCTGCCTGAGGGCATGACCAGCCACAACGCACAGATGCAGTCGCTGTTGTTGCCCATGGCGATCGCCGGCGTTGGTATCTTCCTTTCTATTCTGGGCATTTACCTCGTCCGTACGGATGAAGATGCCTCTCAGAAGACGCTGCTCAAAGCTTTGGGACGGGGAATCAACTTGTCCACGATGCTGGTTGCTGTAGCGGCCGCTGGTTTGACGTATTTGCTGATGCCGCTCTCTCCGGGCACTGAGTTGTTTGGCTTGCCCATCTCCGGAGTCGCTGCCAGTGTTGTGGTCGGCCTCTTTGCCGGCTGGGTGATTGGAAAATGGACTGAGTACGCCACCAGCGATGAATACGCACCGACAAAGAATCTGGCGGCTCAGGCCGAAACCGGAGCTGCGACCATCATCATCGGCGGAGTCGCCGAAGGCATGGCCAGCGTTTGGGTTCCGGTCATTACTGTCTGTATTGCCACTTTGCTGGCATTTGGCTTTGCCGCCGGATGGCAGTTTGATGACATGAGTTACTTCGCTCTCGGCCTGTACGGCGTCGGCATCGCCGCCGTCGGTATGCTCAGCACGCTGGGTATCACGCTGGCCACGGACGCTTACGGTCCTATTGCGGATAACGCCGGCGGCAACGCCGAGATGGCTCACCTGGAACCCCAAGTTCGCCAACGAACGGATGCCCTGGACAGCTTGGGCAATACCACCGCCGCCACGGGCAAGGGTTTCGCCATCGGTTCGGCCGCTTTGACCGCTTTGGCTTTGCTGGCCGCCTATGTGGAAGAGGTTCGCATCGGTTTCGAACGCTGGGGGCAGTCAGCGGTGACCACGGAAATGTCCGACGGATTCTACAAGGTCTCCAACCAGTTCCTTGTGCACAAGGAAGGAGACGAGCCCGAAGAATGGCACATGTATCTGGCCATGCCTGAACAGGTCCGCGAAGTCGAGAACTGGAAAGAAATCGAGTTCCTTGGTTCGCCGTTGGAGGAAAGCATTGTCAAAATGGCGAACGATGCTTCACCGGGCGAAGGAGATGAGGCGACACACAGAGCCGTCTTTGGTCCGGATGAATCCGAACTCGTTAAGCTCAAAGAAGCCACGCTGCCACAGTTTGCGACCTATTACGACGCTTCACTGATGAATCCCAAGGTTCTCGTCGGCGTCTTCCTGGGAGCAATGGCTACCTTCGTCTTCTGTGCGATGACGATGAAAGCTGTTGGCCGCGCCGCCAAGGGCATGGTGGAGGAAGTCCGCCGTCAGTTTCGTGAGAACCCCGGCATTATGGACGGGTCCGCCAAACCGGACTACGCCCGCCCGGTGGCCATCAGCACCAAGGCTGCTCAGAAGGAAATGATCCTGCCGTCATTGCTGGGCCTGGCCACGCCTGTGGTTGTTGGGCTCTTGCTCGGCGTTTCCGGAGTCATGGGCTTGCTGGTCGGTGCCTTGACCGCTGGGTTCTGCGTGGCCGTCTTCATGGCCAACTCTGGTGGAGCCTGGGACAACGCCAAGAAGTACATTGAGGCCGGCCATTTCGGCGGCAAAGGTTCAGATGCCCACAAAGCTGGCGTCGTTGGCGATACTGTCGGCGATCCGTTCAAGGATACTAGCGGTCCCAGCTTGAACATCCTCATCAAGCTGATGTCGATGGTCAGCGTGGTTATCGCCGGACTGATCGTTCGCTACAGTCTGTACGCGATGGGCGTCTTCTAAGAACCTCTGATTTGTTCGAACCGGATTGACCCACACCGTTCGTTCTCAAAGCGGCAGCCGTGCAAATGGCTGCCGCTTTTCTGCGCGCTGGCGTTGTATGTCCCGTTTGAAAGTGCCTACACGCCATTCAAACCTGATGTCAGCAACTTCAGGAATTGCGCGCAGGCGGCGTAGGGGACGGTATACTCCTGATCGAGTTCCCGTGTGTTCAGAACGGCTCACTAGAGCTCAATCGAACAAAGCTTCGTAGAGATCGTGTCAGACCTTGCCGTTGACTGAAGTTGATGAAAGAGCCGAATAGCTAAATCAATACGAAACAATCAAATCATGTCCTTGTCGACCTGATTCCATTCCTCTGGGTATTCCATGCGAGCGAATTTTTCCGCCGCCGCAATTTCAGACGCTAAAAAACGTTCAAACGACCGCCATTGCTGGACCTTCTTTCCACCTTCTAAATACGAGGAGATTGCCCCCGTCTCACTCAAGAAATAGCCACAATTTTCATTGTCAGAATAACACCGACCACCAAACATAAGCCACTCTGGATCAACTTCGTAACTGTGTTTTTCGGTTCGATTGGCCGTCGATAAATCAAGACACTGAAAACCTGACCGATCCAATAGTGGTGGATCTTTCAACATCCCGTAAGACATCCCAAAAAGGTCTAAGTCAAACGCTTGAAAACCGTTGCTCAGCAGAAGAAACTCTCGGTAAATTTCGGGAATCTTGATTTGGTGAAGTTTTTGGTACGTCTTGAAGTCTCTCTTCTTTGCAGGTGGAAACACCCAAAAAGCATAAGACTCGGGGCCTTCCCAAGGTTGATGCAACAACCGCAACGCGTCGTCTCGATCATCAACTCTTGCTTTTCCAAACCGAACGCAAATCTTGGCCAACGGGCGAGGTAGCCGTTTCAATCGTCTTTGATGCTTTTGCTGAAGCATAAGGATCCATTCTCCATGATTTTCTTGAAAGCAGCCTCGAAACTCTGTTCAGGCCCTCGGTAATCGTTTCGTGGCGAAATCGCTGGTCTTGAAGCTTCTTCTTAGTTCTTTTGAAGACATGTCACCAACATTTATCACTAACGGGATCACCATGAACAGAACCATCTTGATTGTCAGCCTAGCCACGTTCAGTTTGGGGTTCCCTTTTTCGACCGGGGCGGGCGACACTCCGACTTCCGCCGACGATTTTGATCAGCGGCTGGCTGAACTTGGCTACGAACTGCCGCCGGTGGCTGGTTCTGTGGGCATCTACAAGAGCGTGGTGGTTGTTGACAACATGGCCTATCTGGCCGGACACATTCCGCGAAATGCTGAAGGCGAGATTATGCGCGGCAAGGTCGGCGAGAGTGTCACGCTGGAACAAGCCCAGGCCGCTGCGCGCCGTAGCGGGCTGGCGATGTTGGCTTCACTCAAAGCCGAGTTGGGCACGCTGAATCGCGTCAAGCGACTCGTTAAAACCACTGGCATGGTGAACTGCACGGCGGACTTTGTCGATCAACCCAAGATCATTAACGGATGCAGCCAACTGTTCAAGGATCTCTTCGGTGATGATCGTGGCGTGGGTGCCCGCGCCACGGTCGGCATGAACTCTCTGCCGGCTGGCGCGATTGTCGAGATCGAAGCCATCTTCGAACTGGAGCCGACCGAGCGATAGGCAAGGTGCTACGGGAATAGATCAGCAAGTGAGCCGCAGCACAGTCAACTCCTTCACGCGACAGCGCGGATGAACTCTTCAATCTCGCTCTTGGACGTGAACACGTTTGGTGAGACACGCAGGTTGTTTAGCCCGAGATTGCTAAAGGGGCGCACAACAATGCCGCGCTCGTTGAACAACTTGCGTGACAATGCTCCCGCCGGACGAGAAACGCGGATGGAATAGAGCGAACCGGCCAGTTTCCAATCATCGGGCGACGTCCAGCTTAAAGAATCTGCCTGTTCAACAAGGCCCTGCGTGAAGCTCCACAAATCGCGGAGCCGGTCCTCGCGCTGCCGCCAGGTGAGCTTCTGCAGGAATGTCATGGCGTCGTCCAGGGCCAACACGTCTGGCATGTTTCGCGTTCCGTAGTCTTCATAACGGCGGGCGGAACCAGACCATTGTGCCTGTCCCCAGGTCACGGAGAGCGGCTGCAATGTGTCGTGAATCCGCCCGTTGACATAGGCCAGCCCGGTCCCTTTTGGTCCTCCCAACCATTTGTGGCCACTGGTGGCCAGCACATCCACGTTCATCGCTGCGGAATCCAGCTTCAGCATGCCGGCAGTCTGCGCCGCGTCCACGGCGATAAATTCCACTCCACGCTCGCGGGCCATGTCCGCGATTTCCTTGACCGGATGACGAATGCCCACGGTGTTGTCAATGTGGGGAAAAACCAGCAAACGCGTGCGAGGACTGATTTCTGCTGCGTGGGCGGCAACAATCTCGTCCGCCGTGATCCCGGGAAGGGAATCGGTAGGAAACGCAAAACGCCGCACTCGGAACTTGCCCAGCTTGGCCCGTTCCGTAAACGGCAAACTTGCGCCAGCATGGTTGAGCGTACTGAAAAGCACTTCATCGTCCGCTTTAAGCGGCAAACCCAATGCCAGAGTGTTGAACATCTCTGTTGTGTTGTGGGTGATGGCAACATCGCTCGATCGGCAACCTAATGCTTCGGCGGCAAGTTCGCGTGTGTGCGCCAGCGGCTCATCCCAGGCATCTCCCCAGATATGCAGCCACGGGTTGGATTCGCAAAGCTCCACATATTGTTGGAATGCCGCCTGCACGGGACGGGGGATTGTCCCGATGGCCGCGTGGTTCAAATAGTTGACGGAATCGGCCACAGAATATTGCTTGGCCAACGTGGCGAAGCGGTCCTCAGAGACAGACTCCACCTGCTGTGAAACAGCGGCGACTGACTGGCGAATGCCGGCCAGTTGCGCGGCGAAGACTCCCGCGACACCTGCGGTTGCCGCTCCGGATGTTGCCAGGAATGAGCGGCGAGATTGCCGCGGCGCGGGTGGGTTGCCGGAAGAATCACTGGAGGTTTGCTGGAACATCAGGTCGCCTTTTCTTGTTGAGTCAACTTCCAAACTGCTCTGCCCCGCCGGTGAAATCAAGCGTCTGGCTAAAGTCGGACGGTCACGGCTTTGGTTTCTGTGTAGAGTTCGATGGCCTCACGTCCCATTTCGCGTCCCCAGCCGGATTGTTTGTACCCGCCGAAGGGGAGCGCCGCATCGAACACGTTGTAGCAATTGACCCACACACTGCCGGCACGAAGCTTTCTCGCCAACCGATGTGCCTGACTGACGTCTCGCGTCCATACGGCAGCCGCCAAACCGTAGACGCTGTCATTGGCCGCGTCCACGAGCTTGTCAAGATTGTCATACGGCACAGCAGCCACGACAGGGCCAAAGATCTCTTCGCGCATCACCGACATATCCGGCCGCGTGTCGACGAGTACGGTTGGTTCGACAAAGTAACCAGCATCGCCCAGCCGGCTCCCGCCTACGACCGCTTTAGCGCCGTCTGCGAGACCTGATTCGAGATATCCGCAGACGCGGTCCTGCTGGATCTGCGAGACCATGGGCCCCATTTCCGTTTCTGGGTTCATTCCTGGGCCCACCTTGATGCGGCTGGCTGCACTCGCAATGCCCTCAACAACCTGATCAAACTGGCTCTGATGGACAAACAATCGCGAGCCGGCGCAGCAACATTGGCCGTGGTTAAAGAAGATGGCGCTGGCCGCTCCGGGGATGGCGGTTTCCAGGTCGGCATCGGGCAAGATGACGTTGGGGCTCTTGCCGCCCAGTTCTAGCGTGATGCGTTTGAGATTGGTCTCACCGGCGGCTTTGACGATCAGCTTGCCAACTTCCGTTGAACCGGTGAACGCGACCTTGTCGACGTCTGGATGAGCGGCCAGCGCTGCGCCGGCTGTTTCGCCAAACCCGGTGATGATATTTACAACGCCAGGGGGAAAACCGGCCTCCTGGATGAGTTGCCCAAGCCGCAACGCGGACAGTGGCGTCTCTTCGGCAGCCTTCAGAATCAGTGTGCAACCGGTCGCCAACGCTGGGCCAAGCTTCCACGCCGCCATTAACAAGGGAAAGTTCCAGGGAATGATCTGCCCGACCACACCGACAGGCTCGCGGAGCGTATAGCTATGGAATTCCACGTCCGGCATATAGGGGACGGAGATTGGAATCGTCGATCCTTCCACCTTGGTTGCCCAGCCGGCCATGTAGCGAAACAGGTCCACCGCCAACGGCACATCCGCGACCGCCGCAACAGCCCGTGGCTTGCCGTTGTCCAAGCTTTCGATCTCGGCAAACTCGTCGAGATGGGCTTCGAGCAGATCGGCCAATTTCCAAATCAGCTTGCCTCGCTCTGACGATGTCATTCGTGGCCAGGGCCCTTCGTCAAAAGCATGTCGTGCTGCGCTGACCGCCGCGTTGATGTCCAGAGCGTCTCCTTCCGCCACATTTGTCAACGTCTCGCCACTGGCAGGGTCTTTGACTTCAAACTGCTTACCCGAGGCGGCATCAACCCACTGGCCACCAACCAGCAACTGATGCGGTTGTCGTAGGAACTGGCTCACTTGTTCGCTGATCTCAGGCGATGGTGTTGTCAGAACGGTCATCGGGAAGCTCCATGCGGGACGGGGAGGTTGCGCCTGTGCGAATGATAGAACTCGTGGGAAAAATTCGCAACTTTCGCCGAGCCCAGTAGAGGGCGGAGTTGCTGGACAAGCGCGAGTGATCTCGATTGCGCAAAAGAAAAGCCCCGGCATAGCCGGGGCGGGCGCCTGCTGATTTATGATGGCACTCGATTTCCCGGTCGCCGCGCTCAACGCGGCACGGCGACCGGCCTTGGCAAAATCAACGGGAAATCGCGGTGTCAGTCTTTCTTGCCGAGCTTCCGTTTTAGCTCTTCAACTTGCTTTCGCAGTTCGGCGTTTTCCCGTTGTAGCCGCATGTTCTCACGATAGATTTCGAGCTGCTGCTCCAACTCTTCGATACGTTGCTCGAGCCGAGTGCTTCTTGTGTCCGCCGTAGCCCTGTTGGCAAGCATCTGCTGCAATGCAGCTTGATAGGCCGTTTGGACGGGAGGCAGCAGCTCCAGTGAACTTTTTGCCGCTTCCGTGCTCTGCGCATGGAGAGCGGATTCGATCGCTCGCTGCGCGAGCAGTTGTTGGATTAAAGAGGAATTCGCAGCAGCTTGCTGCCTGGGGGCGATAATTCTCAGATAGTCGGCCACAGAGTTCGCGGCAGCACTTTCTACCTCAGCATAGCCTTGCGCGCTGGAGTGTTTCTTGCGGAGATCTTGCAGGCTGGCGTCAAGCACCCTCAGGTAGCTCGCTTCCCTCTCTTCATCCTGCTGGTTTTCCGTGACGACTTGCGCTTCGTCGTCATCTTGAACCCGTGTCGGTCCAGACGGAACATCAGCAAGCGTAACCAGTACTCCAGCGGCATTCGAGTTCGGCTCCTGGGCAATCGCCATGGCTGAGATGGCGACCAAGCCCACCGATGCTCCGAGGATCATTGTCATTGTTGACTTCACGAAAGTGGTCATGAACATCGTCTTCAAGACTCCTTGAGCTAGGGTCAGCGATGCCTGCTGTCCGGATGTCGCCAGCAGCCCATTGGCCCAGGCGATCCGAACTTGCGCGGCGACAAGAACGGTTGAATTCAAAACACTTGCGGAAGGCAAAGTGGTCCCAGCAGAAACAGCCTGGGAAAGGCTCGCCACCGTGATGCCTGCGATGCCCAACACTCCCAGTCGGCGACGGAGCATGGTACGTCCACGCTGCACCCGTTTGTGCAGTGCGGCTTCACTGATCTTCAGCCGCTTTGCTGCTGCGGCACGCTCCTCTCCCTGGAGATAACAAACAATCAAAGGGGTACGATACTTTTCCGGCAGCCGATCAAGTTGTTCATGCAATGCCAGGATCGTGGCTCGCGTGGAAACCTTTTCCAGGCTCCCCTGCGGCAACGCATCCTCAGGGGGGAGTTCGGTTGTTTTTCGTCTCGCGATACGCTTACGCGCCGCCAAGGCGGATCTCAAAGCCACGCGGTGCAGCCAAGCGACAAGACTCTCCTTCTTGCTGATGCCGGACGCCTTCCGCGCGAGTACGAAGAAGGTTGCTTGGAACGCATCCTCCGCATCGGCACGATTTCCCAACACCGCCGTACAGACCGATGACACCATGCGGGCGTGCCGTTGAACGATGGCGCGGAATCCCGCCTCGTTTCCAGTTTCGCAGAAATCCGTCAACAGGGCCGCGTCGCTCAAGTCAGCGACGGACACATCCGGCGGTTCGGCCTCATGAGATTGTGTTGTCACATTCAACGGGATCATCCAAAACGACTTTGCTGCGCGGCATTGATAGAATAGAGTGTCGCAGCACGTCGGTCGTGGACAAAGAAATCAGAGATCTGGAAATTTGGCGATCTTGCGAAATGCCAGGGTTCGCCGTTGTTGATTGTTCGCCATCACGGAGATCACTTGTTCACGGCAAGCAGGAACGCATTTCCGCCAAGTGTTCACCCCTAGGTAACTCCAACTGCCGACGTTCCATGCAGCCTGTGCAAAACAATCCGGCCTTCTTACCAGGCTTCATCTGTGGCCTTATCTTTGCCGTGACGGTGGTGACGCTGATTGGCGGCCTAATCCTGCGGCTTTCAGTCAGCTGGTTTAACAAGATGCGGGGGGCAAGCGGAAGAGGAATGCCTTCGCTGCCACCGGAAGACGCCCCACGTGAAGATGCACCCATTGAACTCGCGCAACCTCCGCTCCCGGGCGAGAATCCGTACGCGGCTCCCTCCGCGATGAACTACGCGCCACCCCGAACACAAGGCAAGGAATATGCTGGCCGCGGGGCGCCGGTGCCCGGCTACGGCAAAGCGATGGGAATCGTCTTCTTACGGGTGATTATCGATCGGGCGATCAGATTCTTCGTGTACACCGTACTCCTGCCGCAGCCAGTTCCCGCTCAACCGATGAACGCAGCCGGACCGACCCCGGATGTGATTCTCCCAATCATCATAGACTCGTTGGCGGATGGCATCGCGATCAGTGCGGCGCTCACAGTGCTTTCATTTCTGATCGGCGCGTTGATCCTCAAGGCCATGCTCCCCGCGTCACTCGGTAAGGCGTGCGTGATTCAGTTGCTGGAGTACCTGATCGGCCTGGCAATCTTGCTCGTGCTCGGCGTCCTCATTGTGGTGCTGATCTCCGTCCTCGCGTAAGCGTCACCGGGACGTGAAATCGCTGATAACTTTAATGAGCCTGCCCCCAATAAGAAAACCGGAAAGCGCTGCGCGGTGCAGAGCTTCCCGGTCCTTGGTTGTTGTGGTTATGGTCAGCCGGCTCAATACCGGTAGAACTCTGGCTTGTAAGGGCCGTTCACTGGCAAGTCCAGATAATCCGCCTGTTTCTCCGTCAGCGAAGTCAGCTTGGCACCCAAGTGATCCAAGTGCAACCGAGCGACTTCTTCATCCAGGTGCTTGGGCAGGGTGTACACGTCAATGTCATACTTCTCGTGATTTTCCCACAGCTCAATCTGAGCCAAGACCTGGTTGGTAAAGGAGTTGGACATCACAAACGAGGGATGGCCTGTCGCGCAGCCTAGGTTCACCAATCGCCCGGAAGCGAGCATGATTACGCTGTGCCCATCCGGATAGATGTATCGATCTACTTGCGGCTTGACCGTGACTTTCTTGATGTCCTTGTTGTTCTCCAACGAGGCAACATCGATCTCGATATCAAAGTGGCCAATGTTGCAAACGATGGCGTCGCCGGTCATGCGAGCCATGTGATCACCGGTGATGATGTCACAGCAACCAGTCGCGGTGACAAAGATGTGAGCCTTGTCAACGACGTCATCCATGCGGACGACTTCAAAGCCTTCCATCGCAGCTTGTAGGGCATTAATGGGATCAATCTCGGTCACCAGCACGCGAGCGCCGAGGCCGGCCATCGATTGAGCGCAGCCTTTGCCAACATCGCCATACCCGGCAACGACAACCGTCTTTCCAGCAACCATGACGTCGGTCGCCCGCTTGATGCCATCGGCCAGGCTTTCGCGGCAGCCATAGAGATTGTCAAACTTGCTCTTGGTGACAGAGTCATTGACGTTGATGCAGGGCAGCTTCAACGTCCCCTTCTTCATCATTTTGTACAGCGCGTGAACGCCTGTTGTGGTCTCTTCGGAAAGCCCTCGAATGCCTGGCAGCAATTCCGGAAACTGCTCATGAACCATGGCGGTCAGATCACCACCATCATCCAAAATCAGGTTGAGTGGTTGGCCGTCAGGGAAGTGCAGCGTTTGCTCAATGCACCAGAGGAACTCTTCCTCGGTTTCGCCCTTCCAGGCATAGACAGGAACGCCGGTGGCGGCGATGGCCGCAGCGGCATGGTCCTGAGTGGAGAAAATATTACAACTGCTCCAGGTGACCTCCGCGCCCAGTTCGGTCAGTGTCTCAATGAGCACCGCCGTTTGGATGGTCATATGCAGGCAACCGGCGATTCGGGCACCCGCCAGCGGCTTATCCTGGCCGTATTTCTTTCGCAAAGCCATCAGCCCTGGCATCTCGTTCTCCGCCAGTTCGATTTCCCGGCGGCCAAACTCGGCCAGACTCATATCAGCGACTTTGTAAGGCAGCTTTGTTTCCACTTGTGACACTGGTGTCTCCTTCCAGTCAGAATGGCGAACTCAGCCAGCATCTTAGGATTTGCGGGTTTTTTCGACAAGGCGAAGCAAACCGGTGATCTTGAAGAGCGGTCCTCGGTTTACACACAAAAATGTGTGCAATTGATGGCTCTCCCACTGACAGCGGGGCTCCCGCAAGGTGGCCAATGGCATCCATCGCTGGGACAGTGGGGCATCATCACAGAGACCCTTCTTGTTGCAATCGCTCAAAGATTGCCTACATTGGCCATTCGCCTGCCTTCTTCAGCGTACACATGCTCGCAGGCGACCGGGGTATGACAGGGGCTGAAGTCTCTGCGCTTCACTTCTTTGAATCTCTAGCAACGGGGTATCCAGATGTTGAGTAAACGAGCTACTGTCTTGTCGTCTTGTCTGTTTCTGGCTGTCAGCTTCGTGATTTCCGGTGAGCTCCTGGCCCAGCGCAGCCAGCCATTTTTTGTTTTTGGTGGTGGTGTCGCGCCCAACGGATTGCCGCTGCCTGGCCAAGGTGCCGGCGACCACTGGGCTGTGGGGTGGGCCAGTAGCGTTGGGCTCCATTTCGGGTCGGGCGCTGTCCAGACCGATTCCGCCAACCCTCAACCAAACGGAACCATCACAGGGGAATTTGGCAGTGCGGAGCCCTTTGTGTTCCGCGGATTGTCAGGAAGTTTGGCCACACACTACGGGCGCACGGCGTTTGGAGCCAGTTCACCTGGGACGTTCACGGCAGAAGTACTCGATGTCCTTCCTGATGGCACATTGATTGTGACGGTTGAATTTGTGGCCGAGTTTGTGGTCCAACCGAACTTGAGTACCGGCAGATTTCGCGGGGCAACCGGCAAGTGGACGATGATCGCCAATACCGAACCTTTTGCCTTGGGAACGACTGAGCCACTCAAGTATTCGTGGTACGGGTACGGTTCTATCTCTACGCGATGAGCAAACGAGACACGCACGGACACGGCAAGACCTGGTCGCCGTTGAATGGTTTGGCTGTGGACGCCACAATGGTCGAGATGCAAGCGGTGACTTTGTGTTGCCGTGTCCGTGCCGATCGATGAAAAGGCGTCCAGAATCTGTGTGGCCGGAAGCTGACAAGACCGAGGAACTGCTCGCCAAGGCGCAAGGTGGTGACGATGCGGCGGTCGGCAATTTGCTTGACCGCCACCGCACGGCGCTACGGCGGATGGTCGATATGCGAATGGATGCGGCGCTCAAACGCCGGGTGGACGCCAGTGACATCGTGCAGGATGTCTTGGTCGAAGCCAATCGACGGTTGCAGGATTATCTCAGCAACCCGGCGATGCCATTTCACCTTTGGCTGCGGCATATGGCCAAGGACCGGATCATTGACGCGCACCGCCGGCATCGGGTGGCGCAACGGAGAAGCCTGGACCGCGAGCAACCACTGGTGGCGCCCGGAGGGATGGACCATTCCACCATGGAACTGGCGGAGGAACTGTGGGATGGCGAGTTGACGCCGCAAGCCGCTGCCACTCGCCGGGAAGCCATCATTCGCTTTCAGCAAGCGCTGGAAGAACTTGATGAAGCTGATCAGGAAATCGTACTGATGCGCAACTTTGAGCAGCTTTCCAACCAGGAAGTTGCCCAGGCGTTGGGATTGTCCGAACCGGCAGCCAGCATGCGGTACCTGCGAGCGATACGCAAACTGCGTCCCAAGCTGGGTGGTGACGAAGGGGATGGGGATACACCTACAGATCGCTGAGATGAGAGCATCTGGAGACACGAGCGTAGCCAACGGTATGAGCGAGTGCTGCTCATGCCCCTTCGATTCGCTCGCCATCGAGCGTCGGTGAGGCCGGCGCGTCGGCGTTCTCCTCGCCACATGCCCGTAACGGCAACGTCAGCGTGAACCGCGTTCCTTGTCCGGGTACGCTTTCCACCGTAACGTCACCTCCATGCTCGGTGAGCACCTTCTTGGTGACTGGCAATCCCAGTCCGGTTCCTCGGCTTCGTTTCTCGGAGACAAAGAGTGTGAAGATGTTCTCGATCTCGGTTTCAGGAATGCCGGCGCCATTGTCCTCAATGACAATGTCCGCCAGTCTGGATTCCGGTTGATACTTGGTTGCCACGAGGATTCGCCCTGCGTTCTGGTCCGCGCAAGCGTCAATGGCGTTTGTAATCACGTTGAGGATGGCGCCGTGTAGGGCTTCCGCATCGAACTCGCCGACCGGCAGTGACTCATCCGCTTGGAAATCTATCCGGGCGCCGTGTTCGCTGGCGCGCGCCCGCATCAGGTCGACGACGTCGAAAACTGTCTGATTAAGGTCCGCCGGCTGGAGGTCAGGCTCGCGCTGTTTGCTGTACGTCAGCATATCCGAGATCACCTTGGTGATTCGTGCTTGGTTCTTTTCAACGAACTCCCAACCGCGGCGGACCATCGCTTCATCGTGTTGTTCCAACCCTTCCCGAATCAGGAATCCGCCACCTTCTAATCCCTGCAGAATATTCTTGATATGGTGAGCCATCATGGCGATGGTTTGCCCCACCGCGGCCAACCGTTCCGTACTGACCATGGCGGAGTAATACCGAGTATCTTCCACCGCTAGTGCTGCCTGATGGGCGATGGCGACCATGAGCTTCAAGTGCTCTTCCGTGAGCTTGGTTTGCGCGGGACGTTGCAGCAACACATCTTGTGCAGGCGTCGTGCTGTCAATGTAGATCACGCCGAGCATGTCATAGCGCCCCTGCATCGGTACGCAGATAGCTTCGCGGATGCCCTGCTGCATGATGCTCACCGCCGGCTTGAACCGCTGATCTTCTTGGGCGTTGGTGGTGAGGACGCCCTCATTGTGCTCGACGACGAAATCCAGGATCGTCCGAGAAATGCGGATTTCATCCTGTGCAATTCGCTTATCGCGAGCTTCAAAAGCGGCCGGCTCCAGGCTGCCGCTTTCCTGCGAAAGCAGCATGATGCAGCCGCGGTCTACGTCTACCCAATCAAAGATCAACTGCATGATCCGTTTGAGGAGCTGATCAATGTCCAGCGTATGGCTAACCGCCAGGGCCGTCCGATACATCACCTGCAGATGCCGCTGCGCTCTGGCAAGCCAATCACTTGGCGTGACCTCAGCCTCGACATTGGAGGCCGTGCCGCCAAAGTCCCCAGGGCGGATGGTTTGCACAATGCGAGACTCTTCCGCATCGGCCTTGGGAACGATTTGAATCCGATCGCGCGCGGATTGGCGACCGGTAGCCAGCGATGTATCGGAAAACTCCAGGACCGTGTCGCCCAGTTGAATCTGATCGCCGGCGCTCAACTCGTGCTCGGCAACACGCAATCCATTGATATAGGTTCCGTTGCTGCTCGCGCGGTCTTCCAGCAGATAGATGCCGTCAACAGGTTTGATGCGCGCGTGAAAGCGGGAAATCTGCGGGTCACCAAGGTGGAGATGATTGGAAGCGTCGCGACCGATTGTCAGCGGCGTCTCGTCAAGCTCGCAGCGACTTCCCTGGTTTGGTCCGTGAATGATATGCAGAAACGGCATCGTGAGAGCCTTGTGGCGCAAACAAAGGACTCTTCCGGTCGCCTGAGCGCACGATCCGTGCGTGTACCGGAGACCAAATCGCCAATAGCATATCTTAACAGCTTCTCGCTCAAGATGCCTGAACAGCAAGCATTGCCGCCAAGGCCCACTCAGCATGATGCTCGCACAGAGCCCCCCAGAAACAGCGATGGCACGGCGTCAATCGCCAACATACGGCATCAAAGCCATGAATCGCGCTCGCTTGACGGCCTGAGTCACGGCATGCTGGCTCGCGGCGTGGCAGCCGTTCTTCCGGCGGCCGATGATCTTGCCCTGGCGGCTGGTCAATTTGCCCAACAGATCCAGATCTTTGTAATCCACGTACATTGGTCGTGGCCGTTTGCCGTCAACATAGACCGGATCTTTCCGTTTCGCGCGAGTGGTCGGTTTGCGCTTCTTACCCATAATCAGCTACTCGGATTGGAAAGGCCGTGGCGTAAGCCCCAAGGCGGGTTGTACGTGTAATTGCTGGCAGCCCAGTAGTTTAGAGGAAATTGGCCATGGCGTCAAAGGGTCTGCGGTGGGGTAGTGCCCTAGCGTGTGTTGGCGGGGTGAAGAATCCAGGCTGGTTTGTCCGAATCTTTGTGGTGCTGCAGAGTTTAGCGACCGCCAGGCTGTCGCCAGGAAACAGCTCCCGCTTTCATTTCGAGGCCACCCCCGTTGAGCGGTTGACTTTCATCTGGCGCCAAACCGAGAACAAGCGATTTCAATTCAGCCCAAGCCATACGGTAGTGCAAATATGCAGCCGATGCGCCTGCGAGCGCATCTAATCTGGAGCGACCATTGAGCGCTTGGAGCCCAGCATCTGTAGCCACAAATCTTCCGTTGAATTCGTACAGCTCATGCCACGACTGCATCTTGAGTTGATGCTTACCTGATTTGACTAAGATTGTCGTTAGGCGCGCATCTGGACCAAAGCGAGCATGCCCCAATTCTTCATCGTCGAAGAACCCATCCTTGGCGAGACCATCGAGCATGGTCATCAGTTCCCCAGCGTCCGCCTTGCCGGTGAAGTACGGCGCGCCGCCGTGAATCTTGTTTTTCGACCAGACGGCATGTCCGTCTTTCCAGATCGCCATGACCAGTTTGGGTTCGCCCACCGATGTTAGCCTGTTGTCCTGCGTGTAGATTGCGACAACCGTATCGGCCTCCGTGATCTCGCGAGACCCATCACTGTCGTCAGCGCAAGTTGTTGCATGCGAAAAAGAGGAGAAACAGCCAAAAGTAATGCAACGGCAGCCATGTTCATGGTTCTCTCAATCTTCTGTGGAGTGAAAATCACGGCACTGGACCACTTACGACGTACAAAGGCGTGCATTCGTTACCAGGCTCAAGATGGAGGTAGGTGCGTTCCCCCATCCTCCTCCCACCGACGAAGGTGCCGACTGCCGCGCCAGGCGGCGGGGGTTCGAGGTCGCCCAGGAAGATTTGAGGCGGCGTCCTTCGCATCTTTTTGTGGCTTTGCAACGATGGCCACTCGGCAAGCCAGCACGAATGGAAGAGTGGGCGACCTTAGAGCACTTGTCCGGTTGCTGTTCCGCCGCCAGAACGGACGCTTTCAAATCGTCCCGCGATGGGAGGCCACACGCCCTGCTCTCA
>JALCBR010000059.1 GCA_028066245.1 Pirellulales bacterium
AAGCGTTTGCGCCACCTCCCTGGAAGATGGAAAAATTTGACCAATGTCAGTTTCGCCCGTACGCATGAGAGCATGGCGCGCGGGGAACGCTGTGGCAATTCAATCACGCGCCCGCGAAGCGATCGGACTGCCGACGAACAGAACACCATCAAGGAGATGTTCTCGAGCGCTTTGTTGAATTCAGTTCTGCTCGCAGTCGGGTGTCGTTCAACACCTCAGGAATACTCGAGTCCGCCAACGTTGGCGACGGAGCGTCACCAAAAAAAGCGTTCTAGAAGCTTGCGGCAGATTTGTTGGCGTTTGCCACCGCAATGGTTCGCCGCCCAGACCCACCTTCGATCAATGTTGATGCCTGTCTGAGGAACTCTCAGCTCAATCCGTTGGCGTCTAGTCAATTGCCGAAGGTTATTTCACGCTGTGGGTGCCTTGACGCATGGCGTGCAGTGGAAGCTGCCCAATCTGCTCCGCGAATCGCACTTCGAGCGCGGTTGAGGTTGACCGGACACGAATCACATCGCGTGTTGCAGTCGCTTCGACACGAATCAGCGATGTTCCTCCGTTTATGGAATCTTCCCATACGGTTTTGCCGTTGCGTGTATCCAAGAGAAGAAACTCCGTGCGATGATTCGTCAGGCGGTTGTCTTTGCGATCATAAACCGAACATGCAAAAGTGGTGATCGGCACGCCCATTGGTTGTGCGCGTAGAAACGACATCTCTTCGATATGCGCCGTCCAAGCAGGCATT
The DNA here is from genome assembly GCA_028066245.1 of Pirellulales bacterium. Classification (GTDB taxonomy): domain Bacteria; phylum Planctomycetota; class Planctomycetia; order Pirellulales; family S012-138; genus CALJLD01. The sequence continues at coordinate 746 of JALCBR010000059.1, forward strand.
TGACTACGAGGTTCAGCTTCGAGAGCTTCGCCAGGCAATCCAAACACGAGTCCTGAAAGGAGGTAGCTGTGGATCCCATCGCTAATGGGATAGCGGTGGGTTTCATCGTCGGCTGTCCGCCGGTTAGATTGTCTCCCGGCGACGACGATTATTCCCTTGCCAGTTCGGCGTGCGAAGACATGTTGAAGTCGTGCTTCTTTTTCAACTGCGCCCTTGGGAACTTCTCCCGAAGTTACCACAAATCCATCGGCGATACGCACTATCTGGAATGACCAATCAGGGTGGACGACAACGAGATACTCACCATCAAGCGCCTGAGCTTTGGAACTTGCGGCAAAATGAGTCTCCCAAATTGCGTCTCCGGACCAGGGGTCTCTCCAACTCAACTTGACTGTTCGGGAGTTTTCCCAGATCAAGAACTTGCCGTCCCGCGCCAAAATTGCATTGCGATCGATGGAAATGGGGCGATTGCCAAGTCGCATTCCGGTTGTGGCATCCAGCACGTCCGCCTTTTGAGCATTGGGTTTGGCGAGATAAATTCGTTTGCGACTACCATAGATACTGGTCGACGCCTGAACGTCACTACGAGCCCAGCGTTGCGTTCCCGTGAATGGGTCTAGGCCCTGCAAAACGCCTCCACGAACACCACACAGCAGTTCGGCGTGCACCAAACAGACATTCCCTAAAGGCTGCCCGTCTGGTCCCCTCATCCGCGATCGATACTCGCCCCAATCCGTCGGCGTACTGGAAAAACTAAAGCTAGCGTTTTTCGCCGGCCACTGCACCAACTCAAGGGTCCAGAGTACACGTGCTTCTTCACTGGCACTCATCGAAAGCAAGTCGATGGCGAAGACCTGTGACCCTGTGCTGTAAATCAGCAGGTGGCCACGCGACCACGCGTGATTGGCGTAATAGAGAGTGGAATTCCGGGGACTACGGAGGTGTGGTGCGAGCCGGCAATGAAATCGCTGGCGGCCAAGTTCATCCAGTCCAATCAGGGTGTTGTCCTGTGTCGAAAGACGCAATTGCCAGCCAGACAAGGCTGTGCCGACCACAGGCTCCCAATCCACGGAATACTCATTGCCAACCAAGCCACCGGTCTGACCACGCGTAACTCTCATGGCGGAATCAGGCCAGTCTGACGAAGGCGATTCTGGACCGGCCAAGGTCATGAGTTCGTCAGCCAGCTGCCCTGCAAGGACATCGCCAGTCAAGCCAGAAACGCACTCAAGCTCTGCAAATTCATTGGCGAGCCGCTCGACGTGCGGCTTCGCCAGATCATGACGTTGAATGTCACGGTACAAAAATGCCAATTGTGCTGTGGCAGGCCCAGCAAGTTCTGGTTCGGGAAGCAGAGCCAACTCCTCAAGCAACACTTCTCTTCTAAGAACGGCGACAGGCGAGGCTCCCCTGGCATCAAACTCTTCTGCGGTCAGCATGGCCAGCCGATCCGCAGCCGCCTCATCGCGCTGTGGGAGATAACGCACCAATCGTGAGAGCGTCGCAACCGATTTCACGCGCTGAGAGGAAGAGTGCATATCCACACCCGCCCGTTCTCGCTTCACAAGATCACTGATGGCCTCTTGAGTTTTGGGCTCTGCCGCGGCCTGAACTTCTTGCAACCTCCAAGAGATATACGTGTCGCTGTTCATACGAACGCCGGTATCTGCTTCAATCAAATCCAATTCGCCTGGCCAAACTGGAGTCATCGCACTCTCGACGAGACTTTCGTGAAAGCTCCGACACGGAATTCGAAGGTAGGCCTGGAACGCACCTGAGAAATCACCCACCTCCTCCAGCCCTTGAGCCAGAGCCAGAAAATAACGTCTTTGTTCCTCCTCAGTCATAATCAGCTGTTTGATTCGCTCATGGAGTTGGGAGAATCGCGCGCTGTCTTCACGGAGCCCGCGCAAGTAAACATCCAGCAGCAGTTCTCGCGCTTGCGGCGTTGCGTTTCTTGCCAAACTCTCTTCAAGATCGTCAATGGCAAATTCTCGTTCACCGGCCAACAACCGCATCTCCGCACGAATGGCCAAGGAGGCGACGTCCAACGTGGCTTGCTCAAGCGCAGGCGGTACGGAATCAAGTCGTGGAAACCGCTCAACGCCGAAAGGAGTTTGCGATATGATTCCAGTTTCCGTGACCACAAGGTTGCCGGGCCTACTCCCGCGACGAGCGCTCAAAGTATCGCTGATCTGGCCCGTTCTCAATTCGATCGAAACGATCGACTTATTCGACAGTGGCTGAAAATAGTGTTCTCTGCCAAAGTACCCTATTCCCGACGGGAGCTTGGCCTTCGGCAACGGACAAGTCCAAAGTGCGCTGCCATCTGCCAGTGATCGGGCTGTGACGTTTGTTTTTCCGACGACCAACACAAATTCATCTTGGACGCCCGCGACAAACAGTCCGTCATCGCGTGGAAGGGTCCACAGCAATTCTCCATCGGTCAGTTTAAGGCAATGAAGTTCGTCGGAATCGGGCGGAGAGAACAAGATTTTCTCACCGTAGATGCGCGGAGCGCTTATCCGCCAACGATCGTTCTCTGATGAGCTGTCTGATTCATGATTCGCTGCCCGAACGATCAGTGCGTTTACCGTGGAAAGAGTTGACTTGGGCTCATACGCATAACCCCACAATAATTGACGAGTGGCGCGGTCAAACGCAACGAGCGCCCCAGAACCCGTCGGGCAAAGGACGAGCGTGCCCTGCCCGGCAAGCGTGACTCCGGTCAGACGTCGGAGCGGCTCAGCTTCCAATGACTGTTCATTGGAGAGAATGTACTGCGTGTAAAGTACATCCCCTGTATTTGGGTTGAGCGCAAACAGCCTGACTTCCCCCGAGTCAAGCTCCCCAAGCACAAACAAGGAGTGCGCCAACACTAACGGCGTTCCGAGAAAAAACACATCAGAATGGTCACCTAACCGCGAATCTCCGCGCTTCAACTGCCATGACAATTTGCCTTCAGCGGCGATGTCGTAAGCGGAAAGTTGGTTGCGAGGCATACCGGTGGCCGACTTGAGGGCGACGATGCTGCTATCTTCGCTTGACACCCCGTGACCAGTCTCGATCCCCCAGGATTCTTCCACTGAGAACACGTAGTGGCCATCAGAGGCCAATTGTCCTCCAATGCCGTCAAACCAGAGCCGATCTTCGAGTGCAGCTCCAGCGGATGACAAACCATGGGGCTTGGGTGATTTGACGATATCCGGCACACGAAAACCCGTGCGCCAGCGCAATTGCCCGGAGTTCAGGTCCAACGCGCGGATTTCGTTGTCCAATCCGCGCGTGATCACCAAGTCCTCAAGAATCAACGGAAAGAAACTGGAGACCAGCGGTTCCTCCCGATCAAGAACGTGATTGGTTGCCGTAATCAGCGCATCGCGCAAATGGGACGGCGCGACAACAGCGTTTCTCCAAGTGGGATTGCCCAGTGCCGAAGAGGCCAACGGCATCTTGTTGCGATTCGTCGCACCACCAAACATCGTCCAGTCAAAACGATTGGGTGAGACCCCATCTCTCGACGATTGCAGCAACGTGGCGATATCCTGGAGCGGAAGCTTTGCGTCATTCCAGCTCCAGATTTTCGATCCGAATCGTTCGGCAAGTGTACGGCCTCTTTGATTGGCCGTGCCATGCTCGCCAAGACGAAGTGCGCAAAGTGCCAGGTTCAGTGAGACGGCAGGCTCCAGGTGCTTACGGGCTGAAGGAACCTTCATGAGCTCAGTCAGGAGCATTTCTGCTTCACTGAACTCACCGTGATCCATCGCGCGCAACGCTAGCAAATATGCGGCTTGATTACTTGCTGACGTGAAGGGGAGATTCCGCGCGGCTTGTTGGAGAGCTGAAATGCTGCCATCCGCAATGGCATGGTCTAGAGTCCGTTGGGCGCGGGAGCCGTAGGTTTCGTCGTAACTCTTGCGCGCATCCTCCGGGAGTTCGGCAAGTAACTCCCGCGCGGCAAACTTGACGCTACGGAAAACGGAGACGGAAGGGTCAGGACGGAAGAAGTCGTCTTCGTCCATCTCCAACAGGTGGATCAAGCCTTCCAGCGCGTCGGAGTATCGACCTTCTTCGATCGCAGCTGATGACATGCGCAGGGTCTTCAATTTGCCGCGGTCGGTGGGGCCGAAAGGATTCCTGGTCCCGCTGGTGTTACGTTCCCGTTGGCCTCCCACGGAAGGAACTGGCTGCCTGGCGGCACCTCCCAATTGCCGGACACGCTGGACCGCGGCCTCCGCGCGAGGTTTTGCATTGCCCTGGACCCGCTGTTGCTTTTTCGTCTTGTCCTGTGGCGGGCCGGGCACAGCCCCCGCTTGCAGCACAAGCGAAGATAGAGTCATCGCAACGATCACCAAAGCCAGACAACTCAAGCGCGTGGTCGCTTGCATTCTTAGATTCAAGTACTGAGTGAGCGGGTTTGAACTCAGGGAAGGCATGGCAATTTGATTGTTGGACGCGCTTCACCTCAAACAAGCTTGGGGCTTTATTTTTCGCGCGTCACTGTCAGGGGAGGAGAACCACCTTGACGGAATGTTCTCCACTTGTCGCGAGATTTCTTCCGAGATTCCTCGTTCGCAAAACTCATTGAATATGACTGATAAACATGAACCGAGTTGCCGGCTAAACTGTCAAAACCAAAATCTCTCGGGTCTTCTTCCAAGATGTGTAAGCTCATCACAAGAGCGATATCTCCAACTTGAGTTTCCCGCTGCTCGCCGTTGACTGACCACGTCGAGCAAACCCGATCATCACTCAAATGCTTGGTGAGCAAGTCCACGTGCTCTTTGGAACCAAAACGAGCGATGGCCATGGCCGCGTACATGATCGCAGATGTGCGGGTTCTGTTTGCTTCCTTCCGTTCCGCCCCTTCTTCAAGCACCCGGACAGCCGCTGGTAACACACCATGCACGTTGTAGTTCAGAGCAATCGGAAGCATTGTGGCAGCATAATAGTCCGCGTTCCTGTCCCTCGATTCAATTCGGTGGATGATATACGTGGAAAGCAGTTTGTGAATGGTCTCCCGGTGTCTCGCGCCACTGAGTCGCATCCGTAAATCAGAGTAGTTAACCAACTGATTGATTTGTTGAACGAGCGATGGATCCTGAGGGCTATCGAGTGATGCAATCAAAAACAGACTCGCTATGTGAAAACTGGACATGGATTGCCGTCTCGTAGCGACCGCTCTTTGGTTCACAATCTGGCGATACAAAAGTTTGACGCGGGCGGTAAGCATCTTCAGCCTGTCGTCCGCTTGCATCTCAGCAGACGACATCAAATCTGGTTCAGCCTCGTGCATTGCCAAAAAGAACTCGCGTGTGTGCTCTGAATCGCCGACCAGATCGCGAAACACATCCCAACCAGCTGGCGCACCAATGCCTGGGTTCTTAGCTGCCAAAAAAGCCTTTCGTCTTGCCTCATTGAGCCGGACTTCGATGGCAGCAACAATTCGCTTGCTGCGAAGTGCAACCTCCAAATCATCACTTACGAATGCTTCACGCAAATACGGAAGCGCTCGCTTGCCTGCTTCTAACAAGGCCTGTGACGCTCGCTCACGCTGGGCAAACTCCCTGGAACTCAGTTGGCTCACCCACGCCCGGATGTCTGGCTCAGCAGCAGGGGCCGCAAGGGGAACTGGCTCAGCGATCTTCTGAGCCTGGCAACAAGCGGCCAAGGTGGGCCAACTCTCGGTTGCTAGCAAGCCGGCAAGGACAAGCTGCGAAATAACAACAATCGTTTTTCGCTGTGCAGCCATGGTTAAGGACCGCTGGGGCATGAATGCAAAAAGTCGATTCTTGATCGCGCTTGGGGTGGATCAAAAGGGGCGATGTCCTCAGGCCCAGTATATCAGACCGTTCAAGTCCGTTCAGCGATTCTCGCAGCCGGGGGTGTAGGAGCCGCAACTTGACGTCTTTGTGCATGCGACCGGGCAAAACACTGCGGAAGTGGCAAACGGGCCACGACGAACCTGTCACCTGGCTCCAGTATGGGATGTGCTCCGCTGTCGTTCCTGCCGGCCGACCAACGCGATCCCTCAGGACTTCCGACTGCTAGCACAGCTGCACCATCGATCTAGGCCCACATGATGCGTTGTGCTACGTTTGCCGTCCGTTTCTCGAACGGCTGCCCGCCAAAATGGCGTTGGCGGCGATCGTCAAGCTTCGCCCTTGCGGGGCTTGCCTGCACTTTCAAGCTTGTGCAACGACAAGGATGTCAGCATGTCGCGCCGCGTGATCTTTGCCGGAATGATCTTATTCACGGTCTCGAGTTCGCTCATGATGGCGACATGGGGATTGACCGGCCGTTCTGCTGCTTCTTCTCAACAGCGCAGCACAACCGTGAAATCTGATTCGGGCGAAGCGCAATGGATCTGGAGCGCAGGTTCGCGACTTGGCGCGACATCTCCAGGCACGCGATACTTTCGTCGCGTCTTCGGCCTCCGCCGTCCCGTTGAGGGGACGATCGAAATCTCCTGCCAAGATGCCTACGAACTTTACGTCAACGGACGGTTCGTCGGCAAAGGTCACAATTGGCAATCGCTGGATCAATATGACATCGCCTCGGAGTTGATTGACGGCCGTAACACCATTGCGGTTAAAACCTCTTCGGCGTCGCAGACAGCGGGACTTGTTGCGCGAGTTGTTGTCCGCGGCGCGGGAGGTCCGTACGTCGCATTTTCCACAGATGAGTCCTGGATGAGCTCCACAACAGCGGATGCACAATGGGCGTGGCCAAACTATGACTCTTCCAGTTGGCAGCCAGCCGTCGCCTTTGGTGAATTCGGTCGAACGGCCCCTTGGAACAATCGCGTGCGGGCAGCTGACGGTGGGTCCGGCGAACGTTTTACTTTGCCGCCAGGTTTTCAGGTGGATCGGGTTGCCGCGCCGGATGACACCGGTTCTTTGACAGCCATCACGTTCGATGAGAACGGCCACATCATTGCCGCGCAAGAAGGCGGACCTTTGATTCGGCTGTATGACGAAGACGGCGACGGCGTGCCGGAATCCATGATGGAGATCACCACAGAAATCAATAACTGCCAAGGAGTGCTTTCCGTCAATGGCGTCGTTTATGCAACCGGTGAGGGGAAAGATGGCACCGGCGTGTATCGGCTAACGGATTCCAACGGAGATGGCGTCGCAGATGACGTGAAGCGACTGATGGCGTTTTCCGAAAGGATGGGAGAACACGGTGCTCATGCACTGCAGTTTGGCCCTGATGGTTGGATCTACGTCATGATTGGCAATCATTCGCAGTTGGCCGATAGGATTTCCCAGGAGAGTCCCTACCAGAATTTCTATGAGGGTGACCTCGTCCAGCCTCGACACGAGGATGCTGGAGGGCACGCCGTGGGCATTAAGGCGCCCGGTGGCGTCATTGTGCGAATGAGTCTGGATGGCCAAACCAAAGAGCTGTTCGCCGGTGGATTCCGCAATCCCTATGATTTTGCGTTTGATCCCGGGGGCGAACTCTTCACCTATGAGTCCGATATGGAGTGGGACGAAGGTCTGCCCTGGTATCGGCCGACGCGCGTGCTTCATGTGCCCGCTGGCGGCGAATTCGGATGGCGTAGCGGCTGGGCAAAGTGGCCGGAATACTACCTGGACAGCCTGCCCTCAATCGTTGAGACGGGCCGCGGATCGCCCACGGGCGTCGATTTCTACGACCACGATCACTTCCCGAGTGAGTACAAAGGTGCGCTGTTTGGTTGCGACTGGACGCGCGGGCGGATTGTCGTAGTCAAGATGAAGCGGGAAGGAGCCACGTTTTCGGGTGAGGCCGAGACGTTCATCGAAGGCAGACCCTTGAACGTCACAGATATCGCTGTGGGCCCAACCGGTGCCTTGTATTTTTCTACAGGCGGTCGAGGCACCGAAGGTGGCATCTACCGCATTACCTCGTCCAACCGTAGCACAGATAACCAGCAGTCGACCGGGATCTACCGCGCTCTCCGTCAGCCGCAGTTTTATAGCGCATTTGCTCGCGAGGCGATTGCACTCATCCAGCAAGAAATGGGCGAGGACTGGAACAAACAGCTTCCAGAGGTCGCGTTTGACAACTCGGCATCTACCGGTGATCGCGTGCGTGCGATCGAGTTTATGTATTTGTACGGTCCACGTCCGGGGCGGGATGGCTTGATTACACTGACAGAAGATTCGATTCCGCAGGTCCGGGCCGCGGCAGTCCGGTTGCTGGGATTGCTGGATGTCGCGGATGTCGATTCTCGTTTGGGCGAACTCCTCGTCGACGATGAAGCCGTGGTCAGAGCGGCTGCCTGCGAGGCCCTTCGTCGTCGTAAGAGTGCCGATGTCCCGATTGATTCCGTGATCTCCCTGTTGGCCGATGCAGATCGCTACGTCGCCGCGGCCGCGCACCGGTTGTTGCAGACCAACCCCGTCGCAAATTGGCGCGAACAAGTGCTGAAGACCGAGATTCCGGCTGTCTTCAATCATGGCGCCGTCGCGCTTTTGACAACCGCGCCCTCCAAAGAGACCGCCCTGGCGGTTGTCGAATCAGCTCAGCGGGTACTGCAAGGCTTTGTCAACGATAAGGACTTTGTCGAACTGCTGCGCGTGCTCCAGCTGGCGCTCCTCCATGGCCAACTTCAAGCGACGGATGTCCCACAACTGATTGCGGTGTTGGATCAGGAATATCCGGCTTACACGAATACAAATCCCGTAGGAGGGCGGAGAATGAACCGGGAGTTGGTTCGCCTTCTTGCGCATTTGGAGGTTTCCTCAGCCATCGACCGCATGTTGGAACAAACGGAGTCCGAGGAACCAATCGAAGAGCGACTGCATGTCGCCGCGTATGCGTCAACAATCAGGCAAGGCTGGACCAGTGAGCAAAAGGTCAAGCTGATCGCCTTTTTTGAAAAGGCAAGAGACTTGGAAGGTGGCTACAGTTTAAGCCGCTACGTTGAAAACTTTGCGATGGACTTCGGATCGAGCTTCTCCGAGGTGGAACAGGCGCTCATTCTCGAGAACGCGCTTGCGATGCCGACCGCGGCTCTGGGCGTGTTGGCGAAGTTACCAGAGCAGCCAGACGCAACAACTTTGGCGCTGTTGCGTCGTGTGGACCGTCAGCTTGACCAACTCGATAGTACCCCAGCACGAAGGTTGCAGACCGGAATCGTCGCTGTCTTTGGTCGTGCGGCAGATGCACAATCCATGCAGTATCTTCGGGGGACATTCGAACGCTCGCCAGAACGCAGGATGACTGTGGCCATGGGGCTTGCACAAAACCCCAGTCGGCAGAACTGGCCCTATTTGATGCGTGCGCTACCAACCTTGGAAGGGCCGGCGGCGGTCGAAGTGCTAACCAAAATCCTGGAATCAAATCAAAAGCCTGATCGGCCCGAATCCGCAAGGCAAGTTGTCATTCTCGGCCTCAAGCTCGGCTCGTCCGGAGCGACCACCGCCGTCAAAGTTCTGGAAAAGTGGTTTCAGCGTCAGTTGCCGGCATCCGATGCCGGCTGGCAAGAAGCCCTCCCTGCCTGGCAAGAATGGTTTGCTGTGAACTTCCCCGACCTGCCACCGGCCAGCTTGCCTCGAGCCATGGGAGCCAATCGCTGGAGTTACAATGAACTGCTTGCGGAACTTACAGACGGTGAACTCATAGCTCATCCTGCCGCCGGCGCTGTGATGTTTTCCAAAGCGCAGTGCGCTAAATGCCATCGTTTCGGCAGTGTCGGTGACGTAATCGGACCAGATCTGACGACGGTCGCTCAGCGATTTCAAAAGAAGGAAGTCCTGGAAAGCATCATTTACCCAGGCCATGTCATCTCCGACCAATATGCAACGCGGATTGTCCTGATGCGGGATGGGCGGCAGTTTGCCGGCATCGTTGGCTCTGCCGGGCCCGGCGCCTATCAGATTCTGCAAGCGAACGGCGAGAAGATTCGCGTGGCGCAGAACGATGTGGAAGAAATCGTCACATCGGCAAATTCAACGATGCCCGAAGGTTTGCTCAACAATTTGACCATGCAGGAGATTGTTGATCTGTTCGGCTATCTGTTTGCTGACCGTCGTGACGTTGCCCAGGCGCCGTCGCGCACGCGACAATAGCGCATCTGAGAGGCTCATCGACAGGAAGCGACTGTTCCGCATACGAGGAGAACACGCTCCTCCCGGTCGCCGGGCCGCTTCTTTGCGCTGGCCGGTCGTCTGTGGCATAATGCAAGTGATATGGCCAATCGTGACAATCACTATGAAGCCGCGTTCGAGGAATACCTCCGGCGTCGGCAGGTCCCCTATATCGCTGTTGATGAAGCGAAGCGGGCGAAACTCTCCGGCGATTCCCTGGAAAGCCTGGACTTTGTCGTTTCAACCGCGGAGCGACGGTGGCTGGTGGACGTCAAAGGGCGGTTATTCCCTTCCGGTGCGGAACAGAAACAATACTGGAAGAATTGGTCGCCTCGGGAAGACTTGCTAGCGTTAGCCAGTTGGGAGCGGCTGTTTGGGAAAGGTTTCGCTGCGCTATTCGTGTTTGCCTATCACGTTGTCGGTGACCGAGCGCCCGTTACCCCGGAACGACTGTTCACGTTTCGAGATCGCGTGTACGCATTCATCGGCATCCCTTTGGAAAAATACGCACCGCGAGCGCGGCGCATTTCCCCCAAATGGGACACGGTGGCGATGTCGGTTTCCGGGTTTCGCAAACACGCCCGGCCGGTGGACGAGTTCTTCGCTTCGCCACAGCCTATTGATGCGTCAGTAGAGGATGTCACCGACCATGACCACGTGGCGACAGACATCGGGTAGTTGCACCCTGCGTTATGTCAACACGTCATGGAGTTTATCTCATCGGGGATCATCGACTCGATCCGCCAGTCCAGAAGCTCCCAAAACCTCAAACGGCTGAAGCTTCGTCAAAGCTCACCAAGCGATCCCGCTCTGGGTCCCAAAGTTTGAGTCGCAAGCAACGAATAATCTCCGGAATCGCCAACGTTGTGCAAGCGGGAGATTGCAGTTCCTCAATCTTGGCCATTGCTTCGGGCAAGCGATAGAACGGTATCTTGGCGTTGAGGTGATGCACATGGTGAAATCCAATATTCCCCGTAAACCAGTGCATTACTGGATTCATTTTCATGAAGCTGGAGGAAATCAACGCCGCCTGGACATAATCCCAATCGGGAGCGTGGCGCAACTTCATGCCGGGGAAATTATGCTGCGCATAGAACAAATACGCGCCAATCCCGGAACCGACCAAAAACGGGATCAACCAGCAAAACCAGAGCGCGTGTGGGTTGAGAATTGATAGCGCGACAATGACCCCCACATGCAAGCTGGCGGAAACCAGACCAAAGATATTTCGCTTTGGTTGTTGCAAGAAAGATTTCAGGCTCATCTCCCAGAAGAAAACTGTGATGTACCCCAAGGCAATGACCAAAGGATGCCGGGTCAACAGGTAGACAAACCGCTCGCGCCAGTTCATTGCCACGTATTGCTCGATGCTGACGACGGGAAACGTTCCCAATGTTGGGCCAAACTTCCGAGCATTGTTCTTGTGATGATCGTCGTGAGAATGCTTCCAGATTGCCGGCGGGCAAAGCAAGATAATCCCGATAGAATTCATCAGCAGCTTGGCAACCCATGACCCCCGCAAGATCGCCCCATGCTCGTAGTCATGAAAGATGATGAAGATGCGGACAACCAGTAATGACGCAACAAGGCTCCCCGCCAATGACAACGTCCAGTGAATGTTAATGAACGCCACCGTCAAAGCGCCGGCCAATAACGCCAAGGTACTCCAAAGGCTCCACCAACTGCGAAAGCGATTTTCAACCGCAAACTCATTGCTGGCGACCAACAGTTCTTTTCCAGTACGCATGATCCACGATAGATGTAAGTTGACTTTGGTGCGATTTCAACGTGGGACTGGCCACAAAGCCAAACCCACAGGGACTATACGAAAACTCGACGCAATGTTTGTCACGACGACGTTGCACTTTGGTCAAAGTTCTGTCAACGACGTAAATCGCCAGAGGCAAAGAACTAAGCAGTGCTAGCAGCGAACTCGGCTCCCCATCGGCCAGCCGTCAAGCATTGGCGCCAATCGAAGCTGCCCTTCAGTAACCTCTCAGAGGGGGTATGAGCGCTGAGCGGCATCCGCCTCAGTCCTGAGAGCGCCACGAATGTCAAGAAACGGCCAACACCCGGCACAATTGATCGCTACATCTTGCGACAGATTGCTTCCGCCATTTCCTGAGTCCCCACAGCGGTAGGATCATTGCGGTCGGGCTTCATGTCGTACGTCACGTCAGTTCCTTCCGCGATGACATCAGACACGGCCCGTTCCAGGCGATCTGCTGCGTCTGTTTCGCCAAGGTGTCGCAGCATGAGCATGCCGGAGAGAATGAGTGCGGTTGGGTTGACTTTGTTCATCCCTTTGTACTTGGGGGCGCTTCCATGTGTCGCCTCAAACACGGCGCCGTTGTCGCCGATATTGGCGCCCGGCGCGACTCCCAAGCCCCCAACTAACCCTGCACCCAGGTCGCTGACAATATCGCCGTAGAGGTTCTGCAGCACGAGCACATCGTAAGCTTCCGGTCGCTGCACGAGCTGCATGCACATATTGTCAACGATGCGCTCCTCGAACGTGATGCCCGGATAATCGTTGGCGACGCGTTCAGCCGTGTGCAACCAAAGCCCATCAGTATGCTTCATGATGTTGGCTTTGTGTACGCACGTCACACTCTTGCGATTATTCTGTTGGGCGTATTCAAAGGCGCAGCGAACGATCCGTTCGGTGCCGGAAACACTGATCGGCTTGATCGAAACACCGGTTTCTTCGCCTTTCGTTTTGATCTTCCGATCCGTGGCCAACTCATTGATTGTGCCGATGAGTTTGTCCGTCTCTGGCTTGCCTGCTTCAAACTCAACACCTGCATACAGATCTTCGGTGTTCTCACGAACGATCACGACGTCCACATTCTTATCCGCGAAGAACGTGCGAACACCGGGATAAATCTTGCAAGGACGAATACACGCATAGAGTCCCAGTTCTTGCCGTAGATAGACGTTGACACTGCGGAAGCCCGTCCCCACCGGCGTGGTGATCGGCGCTTTGAGAGCACACTGCGTCTTGCGAATGCTCGCCAGGACGCTGTCAGGGATGGGAGTTCCCGTGCGTTCCATCACGTCCACACCGGCTTCCTGTTCATCCCAGTTGATGGAAACCCCGGTGGCATCAACGCATTTCCGAGCCGCCATTGCGAGTTCGGGGCCTACGCCATCTCCGGTGATGAGTGTGACGTCATGTGCCATGGAATTGCCTGTCCGTTGCAATGAGGAGAAGGGCTGCGTCGATACGAGCGTTCCGCCTACTTTCGGCGATTTCGCGGGGAAATCTGATCTCAACCGAAGAGGAACGCCAATGGCGGCGAAGCTATCAGATGGTTTCCAAATCGTCAACGAGCCACGCCGTGTTAAGGTCGTCGCCGCGATCACGTTGACGAAATTTCGCTTCTTCGCTATTTTCCGCTACAGGGAATGCTGGCCGCAATCGCTGCTCGCATGGAGTGAACACGATTGACATGCCTGGCGCGACGTCTGCCCAGGCCGCCTGGGGACATCCGTCCCTTCTCATACATCGCTGGCAAGGATGCTTGCGTTCAAGAACCCATTGGCGGAGCCGACACTGCGGAGAGAGCCGCTCCCTGCGGCGAAGTGGGTACTTTGGGGGCTGCTGCTCGCCTGCCTAGTTCCCCGCGTGCTGATGGCTGGCCACCTTGAGGTGATCTGCGCGGATGGTGCGTACTTTATCGAACTCGCACAACAGATTGATCGAGATCAGCCGGTCCGAGCTGTTGGCCAATATGATTCCAATCTCTTTCCTCTGATTTTGATCTTGCTGCACGACGCCGGCTTTCGCTGGGAGGACGGCGGTGCGTGGTGGGGAGTATTTTGCGGGACGTTGGCTGTCCTTCCGCTGTTCGGATGGATGCGACGGCAATTCGACGATCGCGTGGCGATTGTCTCCTGCCTGCTCTATGCGGCGCACCCTAAGCTTATTGAATGGTCACCGGAAGTCGTACGCGAGCCAACCTTCTGGCTGCTGCTCACTTCATCTTTGTATTTCACACACCGCGCGTTGGCGGAATTGAGAATCCGTTGGTTTGTGTTCGGCGGCATCACAACCTTTCTCGCAATCGCAACCCGCTTTGAGGGCTGGTTCCTCCTTGGCGCAATTGCTCTTTGGGCCGCTTTTCGATTCAGGGCCTTGCCGGTCGCACGTTGGAGGCTTGCCGCAGGCTTGGTTTGCCTTGCAGCGTGCTTTCCGGTTTGCATGGAGGGAATCGCCCGCGGATACGGGTATCAGCATTGGCCGCTGGGAGGACTGCAAAGGCTACAACTTGTCCACGAATGGGCCGAATCGCTTTTCGCGGAACATGGGGGAGAGGAACAATGGCAGCAGAACTATAAACCTGCACTTGGCCTACGAGTGGAACAGGAACCCTCCACAACCCAGGTCTCGACCTCCCAGAAACCTTTCGGTGAGCCATCGCAGGACAGTCCTCACCTGGAGAGCGCGTCCGACGCTACAGCACCATCTCATACAAACCAAGGTGCAGAAGACGAAGTTCCAGAAAACGAAGTTCTAAAAGACCAAGGGGAAAAGCCGCAGTTAGAGAGCGGTCCGCCTGCAATCACCTCGCCTGCAGAATCAACGGTCAATGAGACCCATGTTCTGAGTCTCAAGAGATCGACACGTAAAACAGCATGGGTCTATCTGCGCACGCTTGAGCGCGGCTTCACGCCGGTGTTCGGTATTCTTTTGACCATTGGCTATCTCTTCCACTGGCGTTTGCAGACTCGCTGGGACTTGATCCCGATGTTCCTGTGGTCCGTGGCAACTCTGTGTGGGGTGTGGATTCACCTTTGGGCAGCGCAGGAATCCAGCAGCCGGTACGCGACGAGCATCGTCATCTTGGCCACTTCTTTCGCCGCGCTGGGGACAATGAGCCTTTCGGGCGTGATTTCACGGGTCGCCGCGCGTATCAAGCCTCTTTGGCGTCAAAGGCCTGGCGCAGTTGTTGCGGCCTGGGTGTTGCTCTTCACCATTGTTGGCTGGGCAGACGCGCTGACTAGCGGGTACGAAGGGCGCGAAGCTCGCGTTGAGCTGGGGAACTGGATTGCCACGCGTTTTGGTCCAGGCGAAACCATGCTGGGCTCACATCGCTGGTCTCAGGCAAATCACTACGCCCGTGGCCGCTATTACACGCTGCCCGCCATCGACTGTACCTTGGGTGACATTGACTCGCTCGTCCATCGGCTTGAACCACGGGTGATCGTTCTCTCCGGAACGGAAATGATTCCCGAACAATGGGATATCGTCAGTGAACATTGCAAGGTTCTCGGATATCAGAGGTTGAGTGACGATGACCTTCCCGAACTCTGTCGCGCCAAGATCGTGGTCCTGCAAAAGGGCAGCAGTCCACGAGTCGCCCGTACAGATTGATGCACTGCCACAACCGATAGGCCGTTCGCACGAAGCGCACCGATAGAGAGGTGAACATCAAGCGATGCGGATTTGCATGTATACGGAGACAGCGCTCCCGCGAATTGGTGGCCAAGAGATGGTCATCGATGCATTGGCCCGATGTTTCGCAAGGGAAGGCCATGACGTCCGCGTGCTCGCGCCTCGCCCCCACGGCCAGGCCTGCGGTGACGACGCCCGGCCCTATGAGGTTGTTCGTCACGCCCCGTTTGTCTCGACGCGCCGTTTCCTTGGTTGGTACGCGCGAGGGCTGGCCAGATTTTACAACCGCTGGCCGTTTGACGTCTTGCATTGCCACAGCGTCTATCCAACGGCCTATCTGGCCTCGCTTGTTGCATCGCGAATTCCCGCTCCGCTGATTGTCACAAGTCACGGGGGTGATGTCCGCGAGGGGAATGCCCGCATGCGCAAGCCTGGCGTTCGAGAACGACATTCACGCGGGATCGCGGCAGCGGACACCTTGGTCGCCATCAGTCGCTATACGCGCGATGGCTACCGACGTCTGGCGCCTCAGGCAGGCCCGATCGTCGATATTCCCAACGGTGTGGACTTGGCGACCTTCGTACAGCCTGTGGAGCGCCCAGGGGCTTTGGATTCCGCAATTATGAGTGGAAACTTCATCCTGTCACTGGGACGGATGCATCCACAAAAGGGCGGCGATGTCCTTATCCGCGCTTTTGCCAGCGCATTACGTCAACTGCATCAGTCGCGGCTCCAACTTGTCCTGGCAGGAGGAGGACCGATGCGCGCCCAATGGGAAGCACTGGCCGAAACAGAAGGAGTCAAGGATCGCTGTCACTTTCCGGGCTTTGTCGCCGGGGAGACAAAGACGTGGCTGCTGCAAAACGCGTTGGCAACAAGCGTTCCCACACGCCATTGGGAGGCGTTCGGATTAACCGTAGTCGAATCGTTCGCAGCCGGTCGGCCGGTCGTCGCATCAGACCTTCCCGGATTGGCCGATTTGATCTTGCCCAACCAAACAGGGTTGCTCGTTCCGCCAGACGATTCCCAAGCACTCTCTGCCGCCATTGTGAAACTGGCAAGCGGGAGCCGCTTCACTGACCAACTTGGGCAAGCGGCACGGCGTTCTGCCGAGCAATATGCCTGGCCGTGCATTGCCGCCAAGCATTTGCAGCTCTACGAACAACTCGCGACCAAGCGCGCGTCAGCCGCTTGAACACCCCTCATTCTGGGAAGGGCTCGATATCAAGCGGTCCTTGAAGTAGGCCCTTGGCGGGATTCTCAGTTTCGCAAGCTTGGATTCAGCCGCCGCAAAGGTGACTTTTCTTGCGATCCGCCAAAAAGCTGCTAGCCTCTGGTGCGTACCCACTTCCAGGATGCCTCTTGTTTCGTCTGCGATCAACAACTTCTAACAAGTGCGGTGAGTGACATGAAGATGCGAGCTCAATTGAGATTGGCGTTTCCAGTGAAATCCATTCTGTGTGTTGCCATCTTGTTGTTGGTTGGCCAGCCAACACTGGCTCAGCAATCTTCAGAAAATCAAACACGCGTCCAGGAGGTCGTTGCCGATTTTGAAGCGACCGTCACGAAAGCCGTTCAGGCTGATGGTGGTGGATGTGTGATGGTCGCCGTATTCAACGGGAACAAAGTTGTCTGGTCGAAGGGGTTTGGATTGGCTGATGTTGAAAAAAACATCCCAGCGACGGCCAATACGATTGGCCGCACCGGCTCCATTTCGAAGTCATTTACGGGTGTGTTGATCTGCCAACTCGCTGAACAAGGTGTTCTCTCCCTCGATGATCCCGTGCAAAAGCACTTGCCTGAACTCAGCCAACTTGCCGGGATGCCGTCTGACTCACAGCCCATTACCTACCGGATGTTGGCCAGCCACACGGCCGGACTTATTCGCGAGCCAAGGTCGAGACAATCAATGGCAAGTGGTCCGATCCATTTGTGGGAAGAGAAAATCATCGAGTCGATCCCAAAGACCTCGTTCAAGACAAAACCCCTGACGGAATATTCGTATTCCAACATCGGTTATGGAATTCTAGGTCTGGCTGGTTCGCGAGCGGCAGACAAACCGTTCATGGCGTTGATAGAAGCAAAGATTTTCGACCCGCTAAAAATGGAGAGTAGTACTTTTGTTGTCGAATCAGAAGAGATGAAAAAGCGGCTCGCCGTCGGTTATCTGCGCAATCGCAGAACGGGCGAGCTTGATTCAACGGTACCCACACGAGAACACCTTGGCCGAGGATATAAAGTTCCCAACGGGGGAATCTATTCCACGGTTGGCGACCTGGCCAAGTTTGCCGCAGCGATGATGGGCGAATCGGAGCCTGAACTGTTGTCCGCGAAAATGCGAGAACAAGCGCTTTCGCCTCAGCAGCCAGCCAGAGGCTATGGCTTAGGGTTCAGCATCATGTCTCAAAGGGACCGAGAGCACGTGGTCGGTCATGGTGGCTCGGTCTCCGGTTATCGTGCTGACTTGCGGTTTGATCTGAAATCAAAATGGGGTGTGGCGACGTTGAGGACAACACAATATAGCCCGCCCGTACAAAGGTTGCTCCGCAACCTGATCAGCGCCGGCAAACAGTCCGGCCAGTAGTGCGTAGAAGACTGCGCTGCCGTTGTAACTGGCAGCGGAGTGAGCAGGCTCTCGAAAACGCTGTCGTGGCGTTTCAATTTGAACCAAGACGTTAGGGCTTCACGGCGGTGCTAAGCACTCTTTGCGGCTCGTCCGCAGCATTGCTTGTACTTTTTGCCACTGCCGCAGGGACAAGGGTCATTGCGACCGACCTTTGTGCCCATGTTGCGGATGGGCTCGGGCTTGCGGTCTGAGGTGCCGCTACCGTCGATGGCCGCTTGTTGTTGCTGTGCGATCTCGCTGGTCGACGCAGCCTGATCATGGCGGGCTTCTCCGCCGGACCACGTTTGGCTGACAAAGTCGTCATCAATTCGTTCCATGCGGAAGATCAAATCGGTGACTTGCTCGCCAATGGAATTCCACATCAGCTCGAATTGGCGCATCCCTTCGCGCTTATACTCGACCTTGGGATCCACTTGACCCAGCCCTCGCAAGCCCACGCTGGAGCGAAGATAGTCCATCGCCAGCAAGTGCTCTTTCCAGGCATTGTCCAACACTTCCAGCACGAGCCGCCGCTCCATACCGCGGATTTCCGGACGATAGCGATCCTCGACAGCGGCGATAACTCGAGCGGAAAGTTCTTCGCCATCTAACGCGGCCAAGTCATCCGTTGAGGCCGTGGAACCGGTGTGCTCCTCCAACCAATGGGAAAGCGAAGCCAAGTCGCCATTTCCTGACGTTTGTCCGTTGGACCTGCCGTTTCCGTTGAGTGCCCGGCTAACCCGCTGCTGTGCATCGGCAATGGCATCTTCGGTTCGCTTTTGGTTTTCCCGGCTGCTGTCCAACAGGATTTCGACGATATCATCCCGCTGCTTGCTCTTGGTGACTTCCGCAAGATCGACATCAAACCGCTGCTTGGCCCAATCAAGCATTCCCTCTCGGTCGTATCGCTTCTGGCCGGATTCATCCCGCTGCATGAAGTGCGCGACGCCAGCCATGACCGGATATTCGGCTTCTTTCTCGCCGTAGGCATCCGTGGCCCTATCAAAAATCAGGTTCTTAAATTCTGTCGGCTCCAGGTCTTTGACGTCTTCCAGCGCGATGTCCAAGTTAAACTTATAGCTCAGCCAAGAAAGAGCCGTACGAACGCCGAAATCGCGGTCGAGATACTTCGCACCTTCAGAACAGTCAGTCTTCTCGATGGCCGCCGCCACCATCTCGTACAGTTCGTCTTCCAGGCTATCCCGGCCAACTTTCTTGAGATCCCGGTCGCGGAGGCTGAGTGACCAACGCGAGTTGGCAAACGTGGCCATCGCTTGCCAGTTCCATTCGTTGGGGTCTTCCGCTTCAGGAAGGTTCTCATCTGCCGCATCGCGGATTTGCGCTTCGGCCAAACGTTGGGCTTCGTCCTTGGCTTGGCGGTCAGCGGTGGCGAAATCCGTGTCCCGGAAATCGCTGGGCTGCAATCCGTCCACCCGCAATTGCGACTCCATCCATTTGGCGAACGTGGCCGGGCCGTAATCCGGGCTCAAGAACTCATCCAAGTGAGTGTCAATTTGTCCGCGAATCATATCGAGGATTAACGTCTTGCAATTGACGCCGTTGAGAATCCGCTGACGGTAGCTGTAGACGCGTTTTCGCTGCTCGTCCATGACCTCGTCATATTCCAGCAGGTTTTTGCGGATATCAAAGTTCTTTTCCTCAACGCGTTTTTGGGCGCCCTCAATTCGGCGACTTACCATCCGGCTCTCGATGGCCTCACCTTCCTTCATGCCCAAGCGGGTGAGCAAACCTTTGACCCAGTCGCCGGCAAAGATCCGCATCAAGTCATCTTCCAATGAAAGGAAGAACCTGCTGCTGCCGGGATCGCCTTGACGTCCGGAGCGACCGCGTAATTGGTTGTCAATCCGGCGGGCTTCATGCCGCTCCGTCCCAATAATGTGCAATCCACCCAGACCGAGGACCTCCGCGCCTTCAGCCTGCATGTTCTCGCGCTTTTCGATCTCCGTGACGAGTGAATCCCATTCTTCACGGGGAACGTCCAGCCGGGTGGGGTACTTCTCCTGCAATTGAGCCCAGGCCATGGTTTCTGGGTTGCCGCCCAGTACGATATCTGTCCCGCGGCCGGCCATGTTGGTGGCGATGGTCACGGCAGCTTTGCGCCCGGCTTGGGAGACGATCTCGGCTTCGCGCTTATGATGCTTGGCGTTAAGCACCTCGTGTTTGACGCCGCGACGGTTGAGGAGATCAGAGAGTCGCTCGCTCTTCTCGATGGAGACCGTGCCGACCAGGATTGGCCTGCCGCGCCGCTCGCTGCTGATGAGCTCATCTTTGGAGATCGTTTTCGGCTTGCGTTCGCCTTGGGAGAGAAACTCAATCGCGTCATCGGTCTCGTTCTTGATTTCGCCAAAGAGTTCTTCCTTGTCACCGGTGACTTGCAGCACGTCCCATTTGTGAATCCGCTCGATCTCATCAGCCAATGCGTTGAACTTCTCCTTTTCCGTCAGGTAGATGACGTCCGCAAAGTTCTTCCGCTGCAGCCCGCGGTTGGTGGGAATAGCAATGACATCCAACTGATAGATCTTCCAAAACTCGTTGGCTTCCGTCATGGCGGTGCCGGTCATGCCAGCCAGCTTGTTGTAGAGCTTGAAGAAGTTCTGCAACGTGATGGTTGCCAGGGTTTGGTTTTCTTCCTTGATCTTGACGCCTTCCTTGGCTTCCACGGCCTGATGAAGACCGTCAGACCAATGCCGGCCGGGCATGAGGCGACCAGTGAACTCATCCACGATCACGATTTCGTTATTCTGCACGACGTAGCGCACGTCGCGCTTGTACAGATGGTGAGCCTTGAGTGAGTTGTCGATCAGATGCGGCCATTCCATGTTGCCGGCGGTATAGAAGCTTTCCACGCCGGCCAACTTTTCCGCCTCGCGAACTCCCTCATCAGTGAGATGGCAGGTGTGTTCTTTCTCCTTGATCTCAAAATGAACGCCTTTTTTCAGGCTGCGGGCGACCCGGTCCGCCTTTTGATATTTGGTAATGTCGTCGTGTGCCGGTCCGGAAATGATCAGCGGAGTTCGGGCTTCATCGATCAGGATGTTGTCAACTTCGTCAATGATGGCGAAATTTCGCCGCTGTACCTGTTGAAACCGCTTGGCAAAACGATCGTCGCCCATCGCGGCGGGTTTCATATTGTCCCGCAGATAATCAAAGCCGAACTCGTTGTTCGTGCCGTATGTGATATCGCACTGATAGGCTTGCTGGCGTTCGTCCGCCGGCATGTCTGAATAGATAGCCGCTACGGTCAGCCCCAACCCCATGTACAGCGGACCCATCCATTCCATATCACGCCGGGCGAGATAGTCATTGACCGTGATGACGTGAACGCCTTTACCTTCTAGCGCGTTCAAGTAGGCGGGCAGCGTGGCGACGAGCGTCTTGCCTTCACCGGTGACCATCTCTGCGATGGCGCGAGAGTGCAGCACCATGCCCCCAATCAATTGCACGTCGTAGTGCCGCATGCTGAGATAACGGCGGCCAGCTTCCCGCACTGCCGCAAACGCTTCCACCAGCACGTCATCCAAGGTCTCGCCACGGCTCAATCGCTCACGAAACGTATCCGTCAGCCCACGGAGTTCATCATCGGTGAGTGCCATCATCTTGGGCTCAAGGGCTGCGATGGCGTCAACATTCGGCTGTAACTTCTTGATATAGCGATCGTTCGACGATCCAAAGATCGACGTGATCATCCGCGAAAAGAACCCGCCGATGCCTCCGAAGAAGGCGGCGAGGATGTCATTAAGTCTTGAGAGAAATTCCATGATGAGCCCGCCCTAATGAGCTGGTCGGTGAGCTGAAAAGCCGCTCCGCCTGAGCGGGCGCAAATCCGAAGGAAATTGCGCAACCTACAGAAGCGACTCAGTTTATTGCGCTAACGAGAAAGGGTCAACGCACTCCACAGCGACGCGCTGATGCAAACACCTGCTACTCGGGATTTGTGTCATTCCCGGTCATTTCAACAGCCAGCAACTTGCTGAAGATCAACCAGTTGTGTGAATCCCCGGAATGGAATTCCAGATCGATCGTCACGCAAAGGGACGATTGGTCGGCGTGCAAGAATTACCTCTCACGCTCAGCTGAGGCCGGAACGCCACGACGGGCGTTTCAACAGGCGTTAGCCGCATTCAGCGCCAGAACCATAGAGGGCGGTTGGGGCTGGTAAAGTCGCATCGAGCCAGCCGGCATTGATGAAAGTTGCCGGTTCCGCCTGAATCGCCAGCAGGAAGCGAGACGATTCGGCGGCATCATGCCAGAATGCTAGGTCCCAGCGAGATTGGACGCCGTCAGCCGAGGCAGTGAATCGCCCGAATTGGCTGGCAAGCGCGTTCAGAATGCTACTGTCCGCACGCTTTGACACCGGCAAAGACCGCCGTCGCAGGCGTTTGGTCACCAGTTCGCTATCACCAGGGGGACCATGCTCATGAGCGGCTGCGTCCCAGGCGATGGGGCCGGTCAGCTGCGCCTGAAGTCCCGCATAGGCCAGCACTTCAGCACTCCACAGCCCACTGCCCAACAAACCGAGCAAGGCGGCCGCGCCCAAGGGTTGTCTGATGAGAACCAGCATGCGTACCAGGATGACGATGGATTGATCTGAACATAAAGAGGCGGCCGCTGAATTGTCGCACTCTTCTGTCCGAGGGCAATCCCACGGAAGTTTGCAGGCTTTCGCATCGCCCACAAACCTAAGGAATCCCCCTATCTTCTTCGCCCGAATCCACCGAAGATTTCATTCTTATCTTCGATTTGGCCGATTTGGTTCCTTCCGTCCCGGTGGACCGGTCCTTGCCAGGTTTCGGCGGCCTGCCGCTAGCTATCGCTATGTCGCTTTCAGACTACGACTTCAACCTACCTGAGGAGTTGATCGCTCAGCAGCCGCTTCCGCACCGAGCGGATTCCCGCATGCTGGTCGCCAACCGAGCACGCAGAACTTGCGAGCATGCTCATACTCGAGATCTGCCCTCCAAGCTGCGAAGTGGCGACTGCTTGGTCCTCAATGATAGCCGTGTGGTGCCGGCGCGGCTGGTTGGGAGTCGCGAAAAGACCGGAGGCGCATGGGAAGGCTTGTTCTTGCATGCGCAGCCTGATGGTGATTGGGTGTTGATCTGCAAGACTCGCGGGCGGCTGACCGTCGGCGAGACAATCCTCGTCAACGGACCGATGGGAGGTTCGCTCCGGCTTGCGTTGCTACACAAAGGCGAAAATGGCAAATGGATCGCCCGAGCGGAACAGCCTGGCGACTATTTGCCACTGTTAGAACAAGTGGGCCGGATTCCGCTTCCCCAATACATCCGGCGTGGCGAAATGACGCCTGAGGATATCGCCCGCTATCAAACGGTCTATGCGACACAGCCAGGTTCCGTCGCGGCACCCACAGCGGGTTTGCACCTGACGGAGCAAGTTCTGCGAAAGATCGTGGATCGCGGGGTGACAATTGCGCGAGTGACATTGCACGTTGGGCTGGGTACTTTCCGCCCGATTCAAGCTGAGAACCTTGAAGATCACGTCATGCACTCGGAGTGGTATTCGCTTACCGAAGAAAGCGCGGCTGCCATTAACGCCACGCGGGCTGGTTCCGGACGAGTGATTGCGGTTGGCACCACATCCGTGAGGGTGCTGGAGTCAGTCGCGGCAAAATCTCCTGACGGCGAATTGCACGCCACCGAAGGTGAAACGAACCTGTTCATTCGGCCTGGTTTTGAGTTCAAGGTCATCGGCGGACTGCTCACCAACTTTCACCTGCCCTTTTCCACGCTGTTGGTCCTGGTGCGAACGTTCGGCGGCCATGAGCTGATCCGTCAGGCTTATCAACAAGCGATCAATGAGCGCTATCGTTTTTTCAGCTACGGCGACGCAATGCTGATTGAGTAAGCCATTTTTGCGACTCCGCCGACGGATGACCGCCACAGCGAATCGCCACTGGCGCGACCGGAAACACTTTCCGGCAGCTTGTTCGCCACGTGGATTTCGCCGACAATCTTTGCAGGTGAAGCAGCCAGACCAGAAGCGACAAGATCATTCCAACTCGACGGAGAAACGCATCGTGTCCATGGATGAGCGAGTGATGGTGGTGCCCACGGATCTGTTTCGTGAGTTGGGGTATTTCCAGGGGTTCTGTCCGCATGTAGATCGGTACTTTGCAACGCTGACGGATCCGGCCAACACCAGTTATCGGCTCCGCCGCGAAGTGGAAGAAGATCCCAGCTTCAAGCAGTTGATCCCATACGTCATCTTCCAACACGTCCAAGACGGACAGCCAACCCTGTTTCAATACACACGCGGCTCCGGCCAGGGCGAAGGTCGCCTGCACAGCAAACGCAGTATTGGCATCGGCGGTCATATCTCCGCTGACGACGCGGAGGGAACCAAGAGCGGTGGCGCGCCATACGATATCGGCCTGCAACGTGAATTAGACGAGGAAGTTTGCATTGAAACTCCGTTTACCGCGCGTTGCGTGGGGTTGATCAACGATGACGAAACGCCCGTGGGCCAAGTTCATCTGGGCGTGGTTTATCTCTATGATTGCCAGCAGCCTGACGTTTCGCCGCGCGAGAGCGAAATCATGGAAACCGGCTTCCGCCCCGTTGCGGAATTGCTCGATGGTCTGGAGCGTTTTGAGTCTTGGTCGCAAATCTGCCTGACGGCCCTCTTCGGCGAACAAGGCGCATTGACGGCTGAGGGAGTTGAGACGGGTTAGCCGGTTTGATCGCAAATCATGCAATCACCGATCTATCTGGATGCGCATGCCACCACGCCTGTTGATCCGCGCGTGGCGGAAGTGGTGTTGCGGATGATGACCGAAGATTTCGGCAACGCCGCGAGTGTGCAGCATGAGTTCGGAAATGTCGCACAACGGGCAGTGGAACAGTCACGCGAGTTGATTGCAGGCGCGATTGGCGCGAAGCCACGCGAGTTGGTCTTCACCAGTGGGGCGACGGAGAGCAACAACCTGGCCATTCGCGGCTTGATCGAACGGGCGGATGACTCGCGCAAGAAGATCGTAGGACTGATCACTGAACACAAAGCTGTGCTTGATCCGCTTGCTCGCGCGGCACGGCGCGGTTTTGAAGTCCAAACAGTGGGCATTCAAGGCGCGGATTGCCCGCGGCCAGGTGTTGTGGATCTCGACGAACTTCGCGCTGCGGTCACTGACGAGACCTTGCTGGTCTGCGCGATGTTGGCAAACAATGAGATCGGCGTAATTCAACCGATACAGGCGATTGCTGAGATCTGCCACCAACGGGGAGCGCTGTTGTTTTGTGACGCCGTTCAAGCGTTGGGAAAAATTCCGATCAACCTGGCGGACTTGGGGGTAGACCTCGCCAGCTTCAGCGCTCACAAACTGTACGGCCCCCAAGGCGTCGGAGCGCTCTTTGTCCGCCGAGGTGTGAGTCTGACCGCGCAGGTCGACGGTGGAGGACACGAGCGGGGTGCGCGCAGTGGGACGCTCAACGTGCCAGGCATCGCAGGCTTTGGCAAAGCCGTGGAAATCTGCCAGCAAGAAATGCCGATGGAATCCAAGCGGTTGAGTGTTCTCCGCGATCAATTGCTTGCGGGTTTGTGTGAACGTCTTCATGGCGTTTTTCTCAATGGGCCGCCGCTCGATGCCAAATGCGATGATGGCTCACTACTACGGCTGCCACACAACTTGAATTGTTCCTTTGCCGGCGTTGACGGAGACGCGTTGATGGCCGCCATTCGACCCTTGGCGGTCAGTTCCGGCAGTGCCTGCACGACGAGTGATCCACGGCCAAGCCATGTGATTTCCGCGCTTGGTCGAAACGATGAACTCACACGGGCCGGCTTGCGATTCGGTCTGGGGCGATTCAATACCAAAGCGGAAACTGAGCAGGCGATTGAAATCGTCGCCAACGCCGTCACGCGCTTGCGAACAATGCGCGGCTAAAGGTCATGGCCACTCGCCCCGGGCGAGTCATGCGCACACAGAGTTCGCAGATTGGATTTGGACAGCACCTGACTTCAAGTCGAGCAGAACTGCAATCAACAAACGCTCGAGATAATTTTCTTGATTGTTATTCCTTTGTTGGTGTTCCATCGCTTCGTGGACGTGTGATTTGAATTGCCGCGGCGTTTTCCGAGCGACCTGTTCTCAGGCGTACGGGCGAAATTGACATTGGTCAAGTTTTTCCCGCCTCCAGGGTGTGGCGCAAACGCTTCATGGCCAGCAATTAACCAGCAATGGCACCGACAACATCACCGACAACCTTGACGTTACGTTCAGTAGCATGTTAACCGTCAACCTCCTATGGCGCTCGGCAGCGCGCATGTTCGCCGGAAACATCCCAAAATTTGACCAATGTCAATTTCGCCCGTACGCCTGAAAGGATGGCGCGCAACCTCCCATATCGAGAGGTGACTTGACAGCATCTGCCTGGGCGAGTGGAACGACAATCGGACAGGTGCTCTAAGTTTGTCTTGCCACGCCAAGCGATGCGGGCGAGGATGATGTCGCGCCGGGGGCTCGGTTTAGAATGACCATCGCGTCCCGCTCGGACGGATTTCGTCAGTTGGGGTTTTCAGGGAAGGATCTGGATCAGGTCCAAGAAAGAAGCCACAAGGAACTGTTCGATGACTCAACGACTCAAAGCTCTTATGCCGTGGATGTGCATTGGGACTCTGACAGCGATCTTCGGGTTCTGTCAGCCGGAGTTGGCAAGCGGACGGTCGTCCCAAGGGGCATCCCCAACCGTCCCGGCAAAACGAGATCATCGCCTCGTGCATAACGTTGGCGATCCCGTGGAGGACTTCACGCTGAGTGACTTCCGGGGTAAGCCAGTTTCACTATCTGATTATGCGGAGAAGCGCTTGGTTGTGCTGGCATTCATGGGAACAGAGTGCCCGTTGGCAAAACTATATGCTCCCAGGCTGCAGGAATTGTCCCAAGCTTATAAGGACAAAGACGTGGCGTTTCTGGCCATCGGCTCGAACTCGCATGACGCGCTGACGGAAATCGGCGCGTTTGTACGCCGCCACCAGCTGACCTTCCCGTTTTTGAAAGACTTGGGCAACGTGGTTGCGGATGATCTGGGCGCAGAACGCACGCCGGAAGTCTTCTTGCTGGATCAGGATCGTGTTGTCCGCTACCGGGGACGCATAGATGATCAATACGGCATCGGATACATCCGTGACGAACCGCAGACCCGGCATCTGGCGGATGCAATTGAGGCCTTGCTTGCTGACAAGCCGGTCGCAGTCGCCAAGACCGATGCCGTGGGCTGCATCATCGGCCGCGTCCGCAAAGCGGATGAAACGTCGACCGTCACTTACTCCAACCAAATCGCTGATGTTTTGCAGCGTAATTGTGTCGAGTGTCATCGACCGACCCAGATTGGACCGTTCGCCCTGACAGAGTATGACGAAGTCGCCGGCTGGTCCGGCATGATTGCCGAGGTGGTTGCGGAACAGCGCATGCCGCCTTGGCATGCCACGGAGGATTCTCTCCCCTTCAGTAACGAGCGACGACTCACGGAAGAAGAGAAGCAGCTCATCTATGACTGGGTTGCCGCGGGAGCACCTGAAGGCAATCAAGCCGACTTGCCGGAGCCGATGACGTTTCAGGAAGGTTGGAACCTTCCCCAAGCGCCGGATGACATCATTTACATGCGTGATGATCCGTACGTGGTACCCGCGGAAGGGACCGTGCAGTACCAGTACTTTGTCTACGATCCCGGGTGGAGCGAGGACCGTTGGTTCAAGGCTGCCGAAGTCCGTCCCTTGAACTCCGCAGTCGTTCACCACGTGCTTGTCTTCGCTCGCGTACCCGGTCAGGAAGATCGAACCGGCGGTGGGCTGCGTGGATTTCTGGCAAGTTACGTGCCCGGTCTACGTGCGGCACCATACCCTCAAGGAATGGCCAAGCGGATTCCGGCCGGATCGCAACTTGTGTTTCAGGTGCATTACACGCCGATTGGAACCAAACAGCTAGACCGGAGCATGGTGGGGTTTGTCTGGGCTAACGAAGACGAAGTTGAGCGTGAAGTTGTCACCACCAGCGCCTTCAAGCGGCGTTTGAGAATCCCGCCAAACGACTCCAACTACCAAGCCGAGGCTGTCTCACAGCCATCGCCCAAGGATGCTTTACTGCTGGGCTTCATGCCGCATATGCACCTCCGCGGCAAATCAGCGTTCTATGAGCTTCGGGGTGACACGGAACTGACGCTCCTGGACATTCCCGACTACGACTTCAACTGGCAGACCGCGTACCGACTGGCCGAACCGTTGCCGTTGGCGGAGGGTTCGCGGATCCGCGCGGTCTTCCATTACGACAACTCGGAGGACAACCTCAACAATCCGGACCCTGCCAAAGAAGTTCGGTGGGGCGATCAAACCTGGGAAGAGATGATGATCGCCTATTTTGATGTCTCTGTTCCACGCGATCCCAAACGCGAAGAATCCGCGAACCCTGATGCAAAGGCAAAGGAAGCCAAAATGCGGAAACAGGCCGAAAAACAAGCCGACGAGATGATTGCTCGTTTCGATACCGATCAGGACGGCCGGATCGGATTTGATGAGTTGCCAGCACAATTCAAACAAGGAATTACGCGATTCGACTCCAACGGCGACAAGATCGTTTCGCGAGAAGAGCTGGTGAATTTGCTGATGATCTTTTCGCGGTAGGCTGTTGCCGCCTGCGACGCTCAGAGAGCCGCTGGGGAGACTTCAATTTCCCAAGCGGTTTCTGCTACGCTGCAAACGTTGCTACTCGATAGCACGGCATTCAGCATGGCTTTTAAGTGCGGACGAACGCGCAGCCATGGGGGAGTCCAGGTGAAACACATCAATAACTTCATCGCCGGCGAGATGGTTCCCGCACAATCGGGAGCCTATCTTGCAAACATCGAGCCAGCGACTGGCACAGCTTACAGTGAAGTTGCCGATAGTGATGCTGCGGATGTTGGCACGGCGGTGAACGCCGCACGAGCTGCGTTTCCAGCCTGGTCCCAAACCACTGCGGCTGTGCGCTCCCGCCGGCTGCTTTCTATCGCCCAGGGAATTGAAAATCGATTGGAGGAATTCGCCCGCGCGGAGAGTATCGATACGGGCAAACCCATCTCTCTGGCGCGCAACCTGGATATTCCTCGGGCTATCCAGAATTTCCGCTTCTTTGCCACTGCGATCTTGCACACTCAGTCCGCAGCGCACGTAACCGATGGTGCAGCGTTGAACTACACGTTGCGGCACCCTGTTGGCGTTGCAGGCTTGATCACTCCTTGGAACCTTCCACTCTATCTGCTGAGTTGGAAAATTGCGCCCGCGCTGGCAACCGGCAATACGGCCATTGCCAAGCCATCTGAATTGACTCCCATGACGGCCGGCTTGTTAGCTGAAGTTTGCCAAGAAACCGAGTTGCCCCCAGGTGTGCTCAACATTGTGCACGGAACAGGGGCCAAAGTCGGCACGGCTATCACGGCACATCCGCAAGTTGCCTGTATCTCGTTCACCGGCGGCACAGTGACAGGCAAGCGCGTCGCCCAATCAGCCGCGCCGCATTTCAAAAAGGTGTCGCTAGAGTTAGGTGGGAAGAACCCCACAATTGTTTTCAAGTCGGCTGACCTTGCGAGCGCTGTCCCCGGCGCGGCGCGGGCGGCATTCGCAAACCAAGGACAGGTCTGTCTGTGCGGTTCGCGAATCTTTGTGCAAGCGTCCATCTACGAGGAATTCACAGAGCGTCTTGTTGCCTCTGTTCAAAAGATCCGCATCGGTGATCCGCTCGATGAATCCACACAGCATGGAGCGCTTGTCTCTCATGCTCAATTCGAAAAGACCATGTCTTACGTGCAGCTTGCAAAAGACGAAGGAGGTGAACTCCTCTACGGCGGACAGCCGTGCCCCACAATCAATGACCGTTGCCAAAATGGATTTTTCTTTCCACCGACGCTGATTACCGGTTTGCCCGCGGACTGTCGTGTTAATCAGGAGGAAATTTTTGGCCCGATCGCGACGCTCACTCCCTTCTCGAACGAAGCGGAAGTCGTCGATGCTGCCAACGGCACGCCGTATGGGTTGTCAGCTTCCGTTTGGACTCAAGACCTGGGGCAGGCACAGCGCGTTTCCGCCGGTTTGGAATGCGGAACCGTATGGGTGAATTGTTGGCTGACGCGGGACTTGCGCGTGCCATTTGGTGGCGTAAAGGCCAGCGGTGTGGGTCGCGAAGGTGGCGCAGAAGCCTTGCGGTTTTTCACCGAGTCCAAGAACGTTTGCATTGCCATGTCGGATTCTTCCTGACCAGGAGGCATTCAACCCTGATCTCCGGCAGCGATCATGGTTTCCAACGACGATGTTTCCACAGATTGTCTCCCGCGCTTGTAGACAACAAGACAGCCGCTGCTAGGAATCGATCCTGTTCGCCTATCCGTGAGTCATCCCGCGGGATATTATGGCAAGTGCCAGCCGTGAGGAATCGCCCATCAGCGGAAATGTGTTTGACGTGGGCGTTCACTAGTTCGCGGTCTGCTAGAACATAAAGAAGGAAGCGCGATGGCGTTGGACATCATCGAACCTGTTGGATTGCGAGTTCTCATTCGTAAAGACGAGGAGCGCCGCACCACCAAAGGTGGAATTCACTTGCCTGACGATGCCAAGATCCCGGTCATCACCGGTCGTATCGTGGCCATCAGCGCGCAGGTGGAAAATGACCCGGATTACCCTTTGCAAAAATATGACAAGGTCATCCTTGATCCACGGAACGTTGTCCCTGTTGATTTTGAACAGGACAACAAGCTCTTCGTGATTCCTATCGACGATATCGTCGCTGTCTATCGCCGCGCGGACGCGACTGAAACAATCGATGCCGCAACAGAGCACGAGTTGCAAGACGAGCCAGAACTTACCTTCGATGAGGATGATCTCGAAGACGACGACGAATTTGAGGCATGACGAGATTTAAGGCAACGCAGAACATTTAAGGCAGCGCAGGACGCGACAGGCTGCTATTCAATGACTTTCGCCGTTTGCTCGGGCGTGCTCATTCCGCCAGGCAGTTCTAGAATGCGGATATTGCGGAAGTGGATCTCGGAGCCTTCAGACTCTAAGCACAGGTAGCCTTTGCGGACGGATGAGTCACGGATGGAGTTCACAAACTTTCCGTTGATGGCCAACTTGACTGTTCCGTCCACGCAAACAACGTCATACGTGTTCCACTCCCCCACACCTTTGCAGCGTAGCTCCAAAGACATGCTCCGCTGACCGCGCGGGTTATCTGGTGTGGCTGTCAGTCCGTTAGCGCCAAACAACTCACCGGAAATATATCCAATGGGGGCAGGTTCGCCTGCTGCGTTCCTGTGTTGATTAACCCAATCTAGCTCCAGCATCTGCACTTCCATCCCTTTGGGGAGCCGGCGACCGCGAGGAACGGCTCCTTCACTCCACACAAACACCCCGGAATTGCCGCCGGCTTTCATGTGTCGCCATTCGATATGCAGGATGAAGTTCTCATACTGCTTTTCCGAACGCATGACACCAATTGGCTTGCCGGTGCAAACGAGCAACCCGTCCCTGACACTCCATGTGTCCGGTGCAGTGTTGACATTGGCCCATCCGGACAAGTCTCGCCCGTTGAATAGATCAACGAATTGCGGGACGTCATCTTCCGTGGTTTGCTGCACGTTCGTACCGTCCGCCAACTCATGCGTTTGACGAGGCGCGACAGCTTGCGAATCTGTCGATGCGGCAAACTGAACGC
>JALCBR010000060.1 GCA_028066245.1 Pirellulales bacterium
GCCCAGCAATTAACCAGCAACGGGACCGCAAACATCACCGGCAATCCTGACGTTACGTTCAGTAGCATGGCTACCGTCAACCTCCTATGGCGCTCGGCAGCGCGCATGTCGGCCCAAAACATCCTCAAATTTGACCAATGTCAATTTGACCCGTACGCCTGAGAGCGTGGGTGGGCGGGCTCCCATCAGGAGTGACTTGACAGCGTTCGTCCAGACGAGCGGAACAGCAATCGGAGAGTCACAATAAAACGCAAACAGGGGAACGTTGGATTGCAGACCATCTCCTTGATGAGTGCGCTCAAAGTCAGTTCCTCTCGCTTTGCGAAAGCGTGATTGAATTGCCGCGGCGTTTCCCGTACGCATCAGAGCATGGCGCGTGACATTCAATCGCCAGACGATTTGACAGTGTTCGTTGGGCGACCGGATAAGCGTATTAAGCACGGGGCAGAGGAAAGGGGATCACTTCTTCAATTCGCTTTGCTCCGGTCGCAACCATCACCAGCCGATCAAATCCCAGCGCGCATCCACTACAGCTAGGCAAACCGCTCTCCAATGCGGACAGCAGTTTGTTGTCGTCGGGTAATTTCGGTTTGCCGTCAGCGACACGCTGCGCATTGGTCATTCGCATCCGCTCTCGCAGCACGTTTGCGTCGAGCAGTTCGTCATAGCCGTTTGCCAATTCAATGCCGTTGACAAACAGCTCAAACCGCAGGGCAACTTCTCGCCCATTCGCGCAAGTGTTCGTGCGAGCGAGCGCTGCTTGACTAGCAGGATAGTCATAGAGGATAGACGGCCGATCTTCTCCGAGTCTTGGTTGGATGCGTTCAACAAACAGTGCATCCAGCCAGGCATCCCGGTCAGCAGCGACAAAGTCCCTGAGAGCGGGAATGTCGCGAGCGATTCCCGCTAACTGTTCGATGTGCGCTTCGTGAGGATCAACCGAAAAGAATCGAAGAAACGCATCCCGGTACGATACCTCTTCTGCCGGCGCGCAGCCCAGCACTCGTTGACAGAGTGCGCTCAACAACTCGCGGCCAGCTACGTCGTCATCACCTGGCCGGTACCATTCGACCATGGTGAATTCCGGATTATGGAGAGGGCCAGACTCGCCTAATCGAAACGCCTTGCACACTTGAAAGATCGGCCGCTGATGCACGGCGAGCATCCGCTTCATGCAAAACTCAGGCGAAGTCTGCAACCACATGCGACGGCCAGAATTTGGCCGCGCGGAATCCATCGCCAATGTCACGGGAACCGGATCAAGGTGTCGATCCACAACCGTGTCCGCTGACAGTAACGGTGTTTCAACTTCCAGGAAATCCAGATCAACAAAGAACTCTCGCACACACTGCAACAACTCTGCGCGTCGCTTGAGGACCTTCCAGGTGGCGGTCGGTTGAAAAGAATCGCTCATTGGGTGGATACAAAAGGGTGACGCTTGGCACAAATCGCCAAGTGGTGCTTGATGATGCAGACGCGGATCCGGTCAACTTGCCCCATGCTACCGCTGAAAGATCGGCAGGTAGTTGTTAGGCATCTGCAGCACAATGCAAGCCATGGCAGTGCCGTACTCCTGGCAGATGGGATCATTCCACATTCCACCGGGTCTTTGCAGGCGGACAAGCTCATCCCGGATGGCTGGATACCAAGCTTTCCAATATGCTCCGCCTGCATGCCACATCGCCTGAACGGCATAGTAATGGCCGTAGAAGTAATGCTCTTCGCGATTGAATCTTCCGCGGGGTAGGTGCTTCATCACGTAGTCCAGGCCGCGGCTGATCTCATCCGTGCCATGCTCACCGGCGCTATAAAGAGCCACAACGCCTGCGGCCGAGCGCGGAAATGCGCTCGGCCCGCCAGATAACATGTAGGCAAAACCGCCATCTTGGTTCTGGCTTTGCTTGACGAATTCCACACACGCATCGATCGTCTTGTTGGGGACTTCAATGCCAGCATTCCTGGCAGCCCTTAGAGCCATGACCTGGCAGATCGTGACGCTGATATCAGCGTCCGCTTGCTGTGGGTGGTAGCGCCAGCCACCCTGTGTGTTCTGTGTGCGGATGATCAAGTCGATGGCTTTGGAGAGCTTCTCGCGCAGATCGGGAGTCAGCGACATGCCATAGCATTCGGCAAGAAACAACGTGGCGAAGCCGTGGCCGTACATCGGTCCGTGGCTGGTTTGTCCCGGCACAGTGATGTAACCGCTCTCCGTGACGTGATCCAGCACGTAAGCCAAAGCTCGATCAATGTGCGGTCCGTACTCCCCACGGCCGGGAGTGTCACCGGCAGACATAAACGCCAGGCCAGCTAGAGCGGATGTTGAAAGTGGATACGAATTGTCATAGCGTCCATCGGCCCGCATTTCAGCGGCCAGGAACGTGAGGCCAGCGTCAATCGCCTTCTGTGCCTCGGCGGTCAACATATCCCGGTCATCAGACCTAATAGGAACGTGTGAAAATGCGTCGGCGAACGCCAGCACAGGCGATGACGCGAGCGTCATTCCCATGCTCTTCCCGATGAACTGGCGACGATTGACCGTTGACATGCTTTCTCAACCCAAATCGCTAGTCGGCAGGCCTTCCTGAGGAATTATTATGGTCTTCTGCCTCGGCGTTTGGCCAGTTGTTTGAAGTATTCACGGATTTGGTCTGCGTACTCCGGCAGCATTTGCTCCGTGGGAGATTGCAGCATGGTCTCCCGAACTCGCTGAGGCAGATCACCCCAAGGCGTTTTTTCCAACAAGTCTCGAATTGCGGCCATGCTGGCGGAATTGGAGCCCGCTGGCGGACGTGAGTGATCGGAACTCGTTTGCGGTGCTTGGCCTGGCGATTGCGATTGGGCGCCGGATTGCTGCAGATTTCCGTCGGCCTGCCCTGGTTGTTGATTGTTTGCCCCCGGCTGTGAGTTATTCGCCTGCGATGAATTGTTGTTTTGATTCTGTGAATTCTGAGATTGTTGCTGTTGCTCCGCCTGAGCGATGAGGCGGTCAAGGTCTGCGGTAATCCGCTGCTGAAGTTCTTGCGTGGACTGCCCGCCTTCTGCTCCCTTGAGAAGATTCTCGACCGCGCGCATCTGCTGCCCAATACGGACAAGAGGATTGCTTGCCTTGCCGATATCCTCGCCGTCGCCCAAGTCATCGAACAAGTCAGACTTGGCTGCCTGGACGCCTTTGTTGTCTTGCTGCTTGGTCAGATCATCAAATAATCCACCGCCCAAATCGTCAAACAAGTCCTTGTCGAGCTGCTTCTGGCGCGCATCCTTGTCGGCATCACCTTGCTGCTTAGTACCCTGCTTGTTTCCACCCTCTTTTGACTTTTCTTTCTGTTTTTTGTCCTGCTTCTGCCCTTGCTGTTTTTTTACAGCGTCTTGTTGCTTTGGCGGATCCTGTTTCTTGTCTTGCCCACTCAATGACGAAGTGTCGTAGGGCAAGACAACCGCAGAGAGGGGTCTACCAGGCAACAAGACCCAGGTGCCGACAAGGCATGCGACAACAAACCACGTAAGCCAACAGTTATGGCGTCCTGCTTCTGGCGGGTTCTGTTGCGTTTCGCGCAAGTTCCGGGATCTTGTTTGTGACGGTTCAGACTTCATCTTCCATTCTCTCTTGGCTTGTTCCTACTCCGTGGCACTTTGAATGTACCGAAGTTGGACTATCGATCTTGATCTTGGCCCGTTTCCAGCTCTTTGAGTGGATTGTCATCACCTGGCTGGGACATTTCTAAAATCAAATCGGCGAGCCGCCCTTGTTCGCGTGACAGTGCGGCAAACCGCTGCTGCTGTGCTTCAGTCAATGGGAAACCTGCCAGGCTTCTGGCACTCAACTCGATGTCCAGGTCGCGCGTTTCCTTGTTCAAGGCTTCCTGCAACATCTTGAGCAACCGCAATTGTGCGATGCGCGAAATGTCATCGCCCGAGGTTGGCGATTGTGAGCGAGGATCTTGGCCGTCTTGAGGGGAGTTGTTGCTCTGTTGAGAGCTGGGCGGCTTCAAAGCCTGCAGCAACTGATCGATCCTCCGCACCGCATCTCGTTGGCGCAGCGCCGCGGACGACTCATCTTGTTGCCTCAATAAACTGACTGCCAACTTCATCTGGTCCGCCGCGCCATTGAGTGCAACGGCGAATGCCGGCACCGTCCGTAGACGTTCTGCCTGAGTTGCTGTCTCAGTGCGAAGTAATTCTTGGGCTCGTTCGAGATCTCGCAAGCTGATTAACTGCCCGCGTGAGAGTGAGCCGGACTGATCTTTACGAAGTTGCTCTAACCGTAGTGATTCTTCTAACAGCGCCTGTTGCCGACCGTGCAATCCTCGTAGAGAGTCAATCGTTTTGGCGATCAATTCCTCCTCAAGATCACGTTGGATTTGTTTCCGCTGCTCCTCGATTTGACGCTGTGCATCCTCGATATCCCGCTGAGCTTGCTCCATCTGTTGATCTGCCGCTTGCGAGTTTCCGGCCGCGGCAGCATCGGCTGCTTGTGACATTCGCCCAGCAGCATTGGATGAGGACTGCGAAGCTGTCCTGGATTGCAGTCGTTCCAGCTTTCTGGCCGCGCGGCCGGTTTCTTCTGCGAGTTTGCGTTGTTCCGCGGCCAAGCGTTCCAATTCTCGGCGACGTTCCTCCAGATCATTGATGTCCGCAGATTGCTGCATTTGTTTGCGAAGCCCGGCTTGCCGATCGTTCAATCCTTGCAGGTCGCGAGCAGCTTGTTCGAGCTTCTTGGCGAGCCGGGACAGCTCATGTTCGCGCTTGTTGGCGAGCACGTCGAGCATCTCTTGCAACACTTCACCAATGGTCTCATGCGACTGCAATGCACTGGAGACACGGTTTTGCTGCACCTCGTTACCTGCTTGCCGCAGTTGTTGACCCAATGCTTGACTCTCTGCCAGAGCAAGAGCATCTGAGAGAACGTCCGCTGCCAACGGATCATCTTCACGGAGTGAATCAATCATCGGCTGCATTTGACCTTGGAGAGTTTCCAAACGGCGGGCGAGATCATCATGTCGCGATTGGAGTTTGGCTAGATCAGCCTTTTCCTGCGGTGTGAGCTGATCGTGTCGCTTGCCTAACAGTTCCGTGGTGTTTGCAGCCACGTCTTGAGCCACCTCGGAATGATCTTGGCGAATCCGTCCCATATCTCGGAAGAAACGCCGGTAGTTATTCCATTGAGAGAGATCACCAACGACACGTTCCAGTTCGTGAATCACTCGATCTTGTCCTGCTGCGGCTGAGTGCACGCTCTCGACCAGTTGTGTGCTGGGCGTGGCCTGATCGACTTCCAATTGGGCGTCTTTCACGGCGACCGTCAATGCAGCGGCCACCTGCGGGAGTTCATTCTTTGACACGCGCGAAATAGCATCCAGAATCCCCTGCATACGACGGGCAAGATCGGGGGAATCCAACCGATTGTTGACAATCATTTCCATCAACCGCTGCACACGCCCACGGACGCCGGACTCGTCCAGCAAAGAGCGATCAACGTTGCGCTGCGTAATTTCCACAGTCTGCAACGTGTCGATATCATCGGCCTTCAAACGTCCCACATCGCGTAGTTGAAGTTGGATTTCGCCAAGTTGTCCACGAGCAGCGACCTGCGTTTCCAAGACGCGCCCTAATTCATCAACCACAAACGCCTGCTCTTGAGCAAGCTGTTCTTGCAGTTGATCGGTCGTGACGATGGTGAGCCTGCGAGCCGGACTTTGTCCCACTTGCCCGGCGTAGTCGCCCGCGACCGCGTAATAGGTCACTCGCGTTCCCGCCAGCAGGTTGAGATCTCGCAATTCCCAGGCGTAGTTGACGTCCAACGCATCGTCAGCGGCCAGCCAGTCAGGCCAATCGTCAACGATCGGTGCGGAGCCCTCACGGTGATAGAACGAGATGGAGAGATTCCCCTGATCGGACTTGTCACTACGCGTGTACCGTAGCTCCAGGTCGCGCAGCAGCAGGTCATCCGCGGCGCTAAGCTTCAACGGAACCCGAGCATTACTCGTGGCAATCAAGTCAGACGCAGGTTCATCAATGTTCACTCGAGGGATGTCATCAGGTATCGCACGGATCTCGTACTGGATTTGGTCAGCGCTGGCATAGCCGTTCACGTCCACGAGGTGGATGGAATACACGCCAGATTCACTCACAATGAAATACTCTTCAGCGTTTTCGCCCATCGATGCAATGTCGGAGGAGTCATGGGATTGCACTGGTGGGGTAATTGGTTCTCGTGCGCCGTTGAGCCCTTGAGGAGTCTCGGAAATTTGCGCCGGCGAATTCGGAATGGAAATGGAGAAACGATACCCATCGTCGCCAATGGTCGCTGGAATACGGGTCTTCGCATTCAGCACAACGTCCGCGGCTTGTAGCTTTTTGGTCGACGTTCCTTGAACGGCAACGTAAGTCC
Organism: Pirellulales bacterium; assembly: GCA_028066245.1. Taxonomy (GTDB): domain Bacteria; phylum Planctomycetota; class Planctomycetia; order Pirellulales; family S012-138; genus CALJLD01. Next base: position 6,389 of record JALCBR010000060.1, read on the forward strand.
CCACGAGCACTTCGATCCGCCCTGACGACTGACGTACGGGCCAAGCTGTGTAGGCGGATGGATGCAGTTGCAAATCCAAAGAATCAACTTCCGGCGGCTCAATCACATCAAGCGACGTCCACTCCATATGTTGGTCATCCCCGCCCACAGCACGATACTCGAAAGGGCGCACAACGCCTTCACGCCGGAATCGCATACTTCCATTCGCAAAACGCATCGGCAGAGTCTCAACCTCGTCCAAACTAGCGCGGTATCGTATTTCCAACTGCACGTCTACGGGCAACGGGTTGTCGAGCGCGTCGACAATCTCGACCTCAAAGGTTCCACCACGAGGAACATGCGTAACAGTCTGTCTCCAGCGCAGGTTGCTCGCTCGTGGCCAGGCGACTTGGGAAAGTGGGTTCCCCAAGCGCACCAACGCTGTTCGGGCGATCTGCGGTTGCCAGGTGCAAAAGGCCACTCCGCTGGCAATGACAACCACAGCCAGAGTCAGTGCGTAAGCCAAAGGTCGTTGGGAAACGACCTCAGCAAACTCCATCTCACCGGCTGCGTTGTCGGTGCGGGCGATTACAGCACGGCGAAGAACCGCCGAACCAGCGCGGGCGTCATCAGCTGGCTGCTCCAAAAACTCAAGCGCGCTGCGAAGTTGCCCCTTCAATTCAGGATGCTGCCGCTCCAATTTCTCAGCAATCGTTTGGGGACTTACGCGCGTTTTGAACCGGCGGATGGCCAGTCGCCAACAGAGCCAGCTTATCCCAGCGAGCAGTGCGCCTGAAAACAGGATCCGTAGGCCCTGATCTTCAAACCGGAGCAAGAAATCCAGCCCGCCGCCAGCCACGAGCAACCCAATCACCCCTGAGATGGCAACACACGTTCCCCACAACACGGCACAGAGCCATGCTTTGCGAGTAACGGCGGCGATCTTCGTTTGTAAGCGATGCGGCATTCTTAGGAACTGAAAATGAGACGATACAAACGTCTGGGAGGTTCCGCAGGGAGTGATCTAAATCTCTTTGTGCCGTAGCTGCTCTGGAATTCTCGCGTAATCCTTACAAAAGTCCAAACATTCGTCTGAGCAGCCACTCCGTGGACGCCAGCGCCAGAAGCAAACCAAGCAAAAATGGGTGATTCCAAACCGGAATGGGCTGCAAAGATTCGACCACGATTTGCCGACCTTCCGGCAAATCGTCCAGCAAGGATTCCGCTTCCAAGTGCGCATAGAAGCGGCCGCCTGTGATGGTTGCCGCTTCGCGCATTTCTACTTCATTCATTTCTGTTCTTTCATACTCGCCCGGCGGAGCCGTGACATCAAAATCCACCGCCGCCCCTGCACTTCCGCGCGAAGCAGAAACGACCCACGCGTGGTAGCGACCTTGCGGCATGTTCTGCAGGCGGCCTTCAAACACGCCGCGATTAGTGGAGTTGCGCCGCAACGGCAAGGACTGTTGTCGCCCCCCTTCTTTCTGAATCGCGATACGCACATCGTCTTCGTCAGCGGGTGCCTGCCGTTCGTCCGGAAATCGTACGCGAAAGCGTACGGATTCTCCGCGAATGTATTTGCGGCGATCAATCGTCAGTTCCGCAAAGGCATCTTTCCCCATCAACTTGGCGCGACTGAGGTAACGAATCGTTTGCACCCAGTACCGCGCAAACTCGATCTCTTGAAAATCGAGCCGCCGCCAGCGGTGTGTTTCGTCCGTCGCGTGGTACAAGACTTTTCCAGCGCCCACGTATTGCATCACGAACAGTGGCAACGGTAATCCATTAACACCGGTTGCTATTGGATGTTGGGCAAGCACTCGTGCAGCTGGCTTGAGGTCATTGATCTCAACAAACCAACGAACCGTCGGAAGCTCCTCCCAAACTTGCCGAGTGGCCTCAGGAGAATCCCCCAACTGCATGTGGGGACTGATCACACCCAACTCCGAAGGCAAGATGCGGAATTCCTCTTGCACTGGCGATGTCGGCAGCCGGACCGAACGCACGTCCATAGGGAGCAAGTCAGCGATGACCGTTTCACGATACTCCAGTGGATTGAATCTCGGACCCGCGATGAAGACGACTCCACCTCCCTTTTCGGTGACAAAGTCATGAATATTCTGAAGTGACTGTGTGCCAAAGTATGTCAGTTCAACATCGCCAAAGAGGATGACATCGTAGGCAAAGAGATCCTCACGCTGGACGGGAAACAATGGCAACGTCGCAGCGTCAATCTGACTGAAGCCACGGTCCGCCTGTTGCAGGACAACGTTGAGCTCGATCGTGCTATCGCGCTGCAACATGTGTTTGATGAACCGGTACTCATAGCTAGGGAAGCTCTCCACGTATAAGACGCGGATCTTATCATCACGTACGCTCACGGAAGCTGAGAGTTTGTTGTCGGTCGTGTCCTCCTCGTCGGACAACGACACAACCTCAACGATGTACTCAAAATCACCAACGGATGTGGGGCGGTAAGGAAGACGCACGGTCTGTGGACCAGGCGTGTCATCAACAGTGACCGTGGCGCGCGCAACGGTCAGGTCTGTATCCCGTTCCTTGAGCACAATATCAACGCTTTGTCCGGCAAGTCCGCTGGCGCCAAGCTTGAACTCAAAGCCGACAACGTCGTTGACGAACACGATGTCATCCACAAGCAAGTCTGTCGCGGTGAGGTTCCTGGGGGGATCCGTGCTTCCCAACCCAACCAGGAACAGGGGGACCTGTTGCCGGCGAGATTCTCGCGCCGCGTCAGTCAGGTTTTCTCCGTCGGTTGTATTGCCATCGGAGAGCGCAACAATCGCAGCAGGAGGCGCTCCGCGTAGATCCTCGAGTACTTCAAGTATTCCTTGTCCCAACCGCGTTGACTGGCTTTGAACGGACAGTGCACGAATGTTTGCCCGCAACTCCGAATCTACAGCGATCAATTCGCGAGACGCTGCCCCGACCGTGTAAACACGCAGCTTGTAGTGACGCGCCAAATCACGCAATAGCTTAGCGTCGTCAGCCAACAGCATCGACTTGGCCAGATCAATCCTGCGCACGCCTGGCGGCGCGTTGTCGACTTCACTGGCATTCGCACGGTCAGCGGATGCGTGGAGGTTTCCACGTTCCAACAACTTCAATAAACGGGCGCGGAGAGCTTCATCAGAGTACCGATCTGCGATCTGCATGCTCTCAGATTCATCGATCAGTAAAACTAAGTAGGGCAAACCCGTTCGTTGCGGAATGAGCGCGAAGCCGGTGAGCATCAACAGGAGACCAGCAACCAATACTCCGCGCAGGAGTGCCAGAAAGATCATGCGGACACGCCGCGCGGCAAAACGCTGCTGGTGGTACGTCCAGGCAACGAACGCCAAACAGGCCAGCGCGAATAGGAACACCACCCATGGCGCCGGGAGCCAAGCCGTTTCAAAAGTAAACTGCGTTCCTTCTCCGCTGTCTGCTGGCGGCAAGCCCAACAGCCATTCAGTCCAACGCGGTAAGAAGAACGATAAAGTCATCAAATGGTGGATTCCGCAACGGTTGGATTGATTTTGATCGGCGCGGACAACCGAGCTCCGCTCCGCTGGAACGACGCTCTACTGGGAATCGCTACGCAAACGCCAGGCAAGTACCATTTCGAAGAGGAAAAGCCCCAAGGACGCCAACAACAACCATCGCTGAAGCTCACCACGTTGTGTGATCTCTCGGAGTGGCTGATCATCAATCTGGCGATATTCCTCTTCCAAGGTGTAAGTCACGCCGGCCAATAGGCCATCACGTAGTTCCTCCGGTGAGACACGAGCCAGGTCACTTTCACTTGTGTCCAAGTTGACGGCAAACAGCCCACCTGCGGCGTCGGTGACTGTCGGGATCGCGCGGTAAAACCCCGCATAGCGAGTGTCTTGGTAGTTCCAGAGAGAGAGTTCTCCGTCTTCTCGTAGGCGGATGTCTTTGACTTCGTCCGTCGGCGTTTCGATCACCATCTGAGAGTCAGCAGCTGTCAGGGGGGCAGCGGCCGAAAGTGGATCGCTGACGAGCACGTTGCGAGAGTCGATCTTGCCACGGATGGAAATTGCCAACAGTTGCCGAACAAGGGGAACAAAGTTTTGCAGCATCGGCATGGCCGTCCAAAGATCATCGCGGGGTCCCGCCGCAGCGCTGGTAGCTACGAGGAGGGAATACCCGCGGGCGATGCGACCTTCCACAATCAACGGATCACCGCCAGAGAACGCAACGGCCGTTTCCGCACCGTCATCCGTCAAAGGCGAAAGACGAAAGTACTTGTAGATGGGCGTCCGCGTAAAAGCGACTTGCTCGTTCTGGCGAAACGGGTCGAGCACGGGATGCCTGTACCTCAGAGGATCGAGTTCTTCGACATCCGCAGGATCGTGCGAGACAAGTTGTCCCAACTCCGCCGGCAAGACGCGGTTGTCGCCGCTAACCAAGACATCGTTGTAATTGGCGACGTCCACGTGATCGCCCAGGAAGGTAATCAGTCCGCCGCCGCGCTCCACGAACTTTCGCAGTTGGGCCGCCTCCGCTGGCCGGAATTGACGGACATTGCACAAGAAAATGGCGTCATAAGCTTCCAGGTTGCTGCGTACCAAGTCCAACTCTGTTCCGACATCCGTTTCGATGGGAGCTCTTCCGGCGGCAGAACTGCTCTGCAGAGCCGCATCGAGATAATCCGTTGCGCTCTCAAAGGGAACGCCAGAAGGCTTTCCGTTGATGCACAACACGCGAAATGCTTTACGAACGGGCATGACAAGGAAACGCGCATCGTCAGGAGCCAAAGAATCTTCGGCAACGCGGACTTCTACGCGATGGTCGCCCGGTGAACCAAATCGGTATTTAAACGGCGGTAGATCCGTGCTGCCAGTCGCGGGAAGATCCACCACATTTTGATCCACACGCGCTCCATCGACCATGAAATCAATAACCACCCGCTCCCTGGCCTGGCGTCCAAAGTTGTGCACTTGCGCGTAGAATGAAACTTCCGCGCCAGTGACAGGAGCGCCGGCCGTGGCGGTCAAATTCGTAATGGCGAGATTGCCTCCCCCAACTTGTCCCACATCAAGCAGGACAACGGCAGCGTCCTGAGAGACTCGGACCATCCGTTCGTGAAATTCCGTCGCGACTTCTGGTGTAGCGAAACGCGGTGACCAAGTCTGCGCGCCTAGGTCGGTGATGACATAGATCTCTTCGCGAGCAAGCTTGGGATGGTCCCGCCGAGTTTGTTTGAGCAACTCTTCCACACGCAACATGGTAGAGGGCAGATCACCGCCTGCCTGTGGGTGTCGCAACTCATCCAGCACTTCCAGGAAGGATTCAGCCGAATAGGCGGGCGTTGAAATGATTGCGTCCGGCGGTTGGCCCAACATAAGCAACGTGAAACCATCTCCCTCGTTGCTTGCTTCAACGATGGATCGAGCAAGCTCTTTCGCGCGGTCAAAGCGGCTCGCGTCCGCAGGCTGGAAATCCATCGAGTAAGAACCATCCAGCACAATCATCCGATGCGTACGTTCGCCGGGAGCGAACGACAGGCCCACTCGCTCGAAGAAGGGCTCCGCGGCAGCAAGAGCCAACAGCAACACGGCCAAGGTTCGCGCTGCCAACAACACCCATTGTTCCACCAGCAGCTTGCGAGAGTTGCTCTTCAGTGCGGCCAGCAGATACTCCATCGCTGCCCAATCTAATTCTCGGTAGCGACGCTTGTTCCAAAGATGAATGAGGAACGGCGCGGCCGCAGCAGCCAAAAACCACAACATGCCAGTCGCCCCAAAGCCAAAGGCCAGCGGGAGTGGAACAGCAACATGTTGACCGGAAAAAGCCATCAAAGACACGTCAGAAACGTTTCATTCAAATCAAAAGCGGGATCGATCCATCCGGTGTGCCAGGTAACTGGTCAAAGCTTGATCCAATGGTCGGTCCGTTCGCATGTCCACATACTCAATCCGATGCGTATGACAGCCGGCTTTGACCGCAATACGGAAACGTTGCAATTCACGAAGATACGCCTTCTTCAAGCTGCGCGGATTGGTCATCACGGTGGGAGCCTCTTCCATGCCGCGGAAGCGGGTAGGCTGCTTGAAGGGAAAGTCCAACTCATCCGCGTCCAGCGTATGAAACACGATCACGTCATGTCGCTTATGGCGAAAGTGCTTCAATCCGGCCAACATGGAAGAAACGTCATCAAACAAGTCGCTGAAGATGATGACGATGCCCCGCCGGGAAAACCGCTCGGCCAACTCATGAAAGATTGGTCCCGTGGATGTCTTCCGTTCGGGGACGGTCTCCTCCAGGACATGCAGCAGGTGTTTTAAGTGTGATGCTTGTCCGCTGGGGCGGATCGTGGAGCGAATTTCTTTGTCAAACGTGACGAGGCCCACGCTGTCACGCTGTCGCAGAATCAGATATGCCAAGGACGCTGCGGCAGTCTGAGCGTATTCCAGCTTAGACAGCGCCGAGTTTGTTCCCTTGTAGCGCATGCTTTCGCTGGTATCAACCAAGACGTACGCAATCAGGTTGGTCTCTTCTTCGTACTGCTTGAGATAGAACTTGTCCGTGCGGCCAAAGACTTTCCAATCCACGTGGCGCAGGTCATCTCCCGGCGCGTATTCCCGGTGCTGCGCAAACTCGATTGAAAATCCGTGCAGCGGGCTACGATGCAGCCCGGCCACGTAGCCTTCCACGACCGAACGCGCGCGAAGCTCCAAGCCTTCCAGCCTGGAAAGCATCTTAGGATCCAAGGGCGCTGGTGAGCTTTCCGCCATGTGCCGTACCCGTCCCCTCCGGGATGAGATCAATAAGCTTGTTGACGATGTCGTCCGGTTTCACGTTTTCGGCTTCTGCGTTGAAGTTTGTCATGATGCGATGGCGCATGACGGGTCGTGCCACTTCGCGCACGTCTTCGCACGTGGCGTGGTATCGTCCGTGCAAAACCGCTCGAGCTTTGGCGCCTAGCACAAGAAACTGGCTTGCGCGGGGACCGGCTCCCCAAGTGACATAGTCCCGTACGAAATCCGGCACGTCGCCTTTCTCCTTCCGCGTCAGGCGACTGAATTGCATGGCGTAGCGCGTGACGTGGTCCGCGACCGGAACGCGGCGTACCAACTTCTGCAAGTTGAGGATCTCCTCACCAGTCAGCGACGTTGTGAGCGTGACCTCCACATCCGCGGTTGTGCGGCGTACGATTTCAAACTCTTCGTTTTCTTCCGGATAGTCCACCAGCACATTGAACATAAACCGGTCGAGCTGAGCCTCCGGCAGGGGGTACGTTCCCTCTTGTTCAATGGGATTCTGAGTTGCCAGGACAAAGAATGGTTCATCCAGCTTGTGACGGACTCCACCCACGGTGACCTGATGTTCGGCCATGGCTTCCAACAGCGCGGCCTGTGTCTTCGGTGGCGTCCGGTTGATTTCATCAGCCAAGATGATGTTGGCGAAGACCGGTCCGGGTAGGAACCGGAACTCTCGCGAACCGGAATGCTTGTCTTCCTGAATCACCTCAGTCCCTGTGATGTCAGAAGGCATCAAGTCCGGCGTAAATTGGATCCGGCTAAACTTCAGTGAGAGCGTTTCAGCCAAGCTGCGAATCATCAGTGTTTTCGCCAGGCCCGGCACGCCGACCAGCAGACAATGTCCCCGCGCAAACATAGCAATCAAAATCTGCTCGATCACCTTCTCCTGGCCGACGATGGCTTTACGGAGCTCATTGGTGATCGACGTGAAGGCTTCATTGAGCCTTGCAACTGATTGGACATCGTCCTGCTCAAGCATGAAATGCGTTCCCGTGAGTCAATTCGGTGTGGGGCCGTTTACCATTGGCTGTTTCTCGCTGAAATCAAGGTATTCAGCGTCCGTCGCTCTCCGTTTGGGGGTGGAAAACGGTCTCGTGATGACTTGTCGCGGTCACAGCCGGTCCCGCTGTGTCTCGGGAGCTCCCACGACGGAAGACGTAGACGTGGTCTCGGAAAACTCGCGGCGAAAGATCAGGGCTGACGAGCACGACATATTCACCGCTGACGAGCAGGTTTCCGCCGGCGACAACGCCGCGCTGCCGTAAATCAATCGGCTGTCGCAGCGGTGCGGCCGTGGCCTGGCCCAGCACGTGAATGGCTCCGCGCGTGGGCCAGTAAATCGCGTTGCCCACCAGCGCGCCTCGTCCCAGTCCGACAGGATCAATGGTTTCACTTTCTGGCCAGCGATTGACAAACCGTCCGCCGTCAGCGCGAAACCACCAGACCCGGTCACCGCACGCGATGACGTTCCCGCCAGCGACTCCCAACAGTCCGGCTGCATCCTCAGGACTGTCATGCACAGACTTCCAATGCAGCATGCCGTTGGCTGCATCCAGAGCGAAGATCCGCGTGTTGTCCGCCGGGGCGAAAAAGACTCGTCCGCCAGAAACTAGGCACGGGTTCAAATCGCGATAGACATGCACCAGGTCGGTTCGCTTCTCCAGTTCTCGGCCATGCGGCTCACGTTCATAGGCGGTGGCCCATTGAATGCGCCCGGTGTCAGCGTTCAGTCCGGCAACGCAACCAAGATTGGTGTTGTAGTACAGCGTTCCCTGATCCAAGGTCAGCAGGTTGCTGGTAATCTCACTACGCACCGAGTTGAGAAAGCGTCCCAGTGAGTTCGCCGAGCAAACTGGAGTCCGCCAAAGCATCTGCTGCGTCTCGACATCAAAACAAGCAACATTGGCCTCCGGCCGTAGGTTGCCACGACGCATTCCCACCCACAGGCGATCCCCATCAGTGATAGGAGTGCCTTCAAATGCCCAGTCCGCGGCGTCTGGGTCAATCCGCCACATCAACCGGCCGCCCCGGGAAAGATCCAGGCAGGCTAGATAACCTTGCTCTTCCTTGAATCCAATCCGTTCCTGTCCTTCGCGAAGGCGATCCGTGATCGGGGGCCCCATTCGGGCAAACAGCCGATCTCCGTTGACCGTTAAGGTGAAGCGCGGAGCACCGAAACATCCTCGGCTCACTTTGCGCTGCGAACCTGAGTCGGCATAGATTTCGCCTGGGCTGCGCTGCTCGCCACCGGGCCAGTAGGGCTCGCCGTCAGACAGCCGAAACGCATAGATCTTGAATTGATCACAAATCAACAACGCATCGCGCCAGATGACGGGGTGATAACTCAACACACGACCGTCCGATTCGCCAGGACGTTTCTTCCGCAACGGATCATTCTGATGAGGCAGAGGAACATGGATGCCGGCCAACTCCCGATCCCACAGCGGGGCGCGAATATCGACCTCTCCCTCGACGATCTTCCCTCGACCGGCATCACCGCCGAAGGTCGACCAGGCGGCAGGAGTTTTTGCCACACTCCAATCGCCACTCTCCGCCAAAAGAGCTGCCAGCGCTTCAGCCAAGTTTCCCTCTCGACCTGCCAGCCGTCCTTCCGCCTGGGGAAAGCCCAATCGAAAGTACTCCAATTCCTCGGTTGCTCTTGCGAAGTCGCGCTCCAAAATCGAGGCCAAGACGAGCCGCGCATTGATCTTTGCTTCTTCGATCTCAGTGTCCGGAAAATTCAAGTCAGCGATAACACCCTGCCGTTTCCAGAAGCGAGCCAGCTCAACTTGAACTTCTAGCGGCGGTCCAAGTTTGAGCCGGCGCACGGCGAACTGAGCGTCAGCACCTTCTCTGTTTCCGATCAACTGGTACCACGCATCCAGAGTTGCCGCTCTTGCGACCGGGAGATCTTCCGCGTCTCGCAGTTTGCGAAACGCCAGTTCCGGAACTTCAAAGAAGTGCTTGTCGATCAGCTCGCTTCGCAAGGCTAACATTCGTGGCGGAAGCGGCAGAATCCGTTGCCAAGCCGCCCGGGCAGCACCGAAATCGCCGTTGTGAAGTGCGGCATCACCCTGAGCCAGCAGGGCATCATCACCCCAAGAACTGCAAAAATAGTCCTCGGCAACTCGCCGGAGCGCGGAAATGTCATGCGCGGCCAAGGCGGCCTTCAATGCTTGCTCAGCCTGAGAATCGACCTGACGCCGATAGATCGCGAGAGCCGGGTCCGGGAGCGATGAAATCCGCCACTGAACAAATGAGCGCAGCGTGAGGAAACGCCGAACCTCCCGATCCGCGCCTGCGATATCCGGCATCTCAATCAGTTTGTCGCCAGATTCATCGACAATTCGCCGCAGGGTTTGGATGCCTTCTTCCCATTGGCCGGTCGAGAATAAGACCTCGCTGCGATCGAGGTGCTTCTGCTCTGCGCCATCGAGCGTATCGAACTCAGCGGGTGACAACTCGATCGAGATTTCCCGCGAAAAAAATTGGGCGACAGCCACCGCCGGAGCCATCCCGGCGCCAAGAGAGACCGCCACCCCGAGCCAGATCGGTGCAACTAGCCAAAGAGACCTCCCATCTCGTGCCCGGCGGGCACGAAGACAGGTACAGGTTGTGAGTCTCGGCGACATCAGGTGAGAAAGCTCTGAGGCTCAGCTCCAGCGGAAAGATTCAGGCCGGTGACAACGACAGATTCGCTTATAAGTATAGATGCCACAGGGGTTTCGGAAAAGGAAACCTGTACTGATTGGGAGTTTCGGGTGATCCTGGATCCCCCGGACTTGATGAATAGCCTAGCGAAACAGGCTTCTGCCAACTTGGGTGATTGGAGCCCGCCAGTTTTTCAATGTGAACGTGCGGTCGCACATTCGTTGTTGTACAGCAACCCTTTTGTTACGATTGCAGACGCAGCACATTGTGAAAGAATTCACTAGCCAAACTGTGTTTGGCCCGGCTTGTCTGACCCCACGCTATGTTCGATTCCACTCTACCGATCTTCTTATTTGTGGCTGTCGCGACGTTGCTTCCTGCGGGAATGTTATTGGCAGGTCGCCTCGTGGGTCCACGGCGAGACACCAAAGTCAAGGAAATGCCGTACGAGAGCGGCATGGACCCCATTCATGACACACGTCGCCGGTTTGACATCCGCTTCCATTTAGTCGCGATTGCCTTTCTGGTGTTCGATGTGGAACTCCTTTTTCTCTATCCCTGGGCCGTGGCCAGCCGAGGAGAAGCAGGTGGAATTGATCATGCGGTCAACGAGATGCAATGGGTTGAATGCCGTGATTTGGTGTTTGCCGGCGTGATGCTGTTCGTTGCTCTGTTGGCGGCCGGGTTCGCCTACGATTGGCGAAAAGGAGTCTTCAAGTGGCGATAGAGCTTCCGGAAAACGTGGTTGTTAGCAAACTCGACGCGTTGGGAAACTGGTGCCGGAAGAACAGCTTGTGGCCCATGCCTTTCGCCACGGCCTGCTGCGGAATCGAATTGATGGCCACCGGAGCCAGCCGGCATGATCTGGCTCGCTTTGGCGCGGAGGTGTTTCGCTTCAGCCCTAGGCAGTGTGATTTGATGATCGTCGCCGGCCGCGTGGTCATGAAAATGTTGCCAGTCTTGCAACGAATCTGGCAACAAATGCTGGAGCCCAAGTGGTGCATCTCTATGGGAGCTTGCGCTTCAACCGGCGGCGTCTTTGACACATATTGCGTGGTGCAAGGAATCGATCGCTTCATTCCCGTTGATATGTATGTGCCGGGCTGTCCGCCTCGTCCGGAGCAGCTCATTCAGGCGATCATGGATCTGCAGGACAAGATCCAACGAGAAGGCACTATCAACGGCAAGGAGTTCAACATGCCGCAGCGGCAACAGCGCAACCGTGCGCTCCTTGAACTTCCTATCATTCAGCACAACGGTGCTGGAAACTAAAACGCTTTCCTTGTTGTCGATGTTCCGCCGCCAACGTTGACGAACAACTGGACGTCACTTCATCCCGCGATGGAAGTTCCCACGTCTTGCTCTCAGGCGTACGGGCGAAATTGACATTGGTCAAATTTTGGGGTGTTTTTGGCCGTCCTGCGCGCTGCCGAGCGCAATAGGAGGTTGACGGTAGCCATGCTACTGAACTTAACGTCAGGATTGCCGGTGATGTTGGCGGTCCCGTTGCTGGTCCATTGCATGGGCATGAAGCGCTTGCGCCACCCTTCTGGAGGCGGGAAATATTTGACCAATGACAATTTCGCCCGTACGCCTGAGAGCAGAGCGCGGGGGAAACGCCGCGGGCAATTCCATCGCGCGCCCGCAAAGTGATGGAACTGCCGACAAAAGAACTTCATCAGGGAGATGTTCTCGAGCGCTTTGTTGATTCCTGTTCTGCTCGCAGTCGGATGTCGTTCAACACCTCAGCAGTCTTTGAAGTCATCAATGCTGGTGACGGAACATCAACAGGAAAAACGCTCTAAGGGCATGCGCCCAATATGATTGATGTGGTCTCATGCTTGCAGCAACTTCCGCAGCACGGTGTGGAGGATGCCCCCGTTACGGTAGTAGTCGAGTTCGACGGGGGTATCAATGCGCACGGTGGCGTCAAAGGTCTGTTTTCTGCCATCAGCCGACGTTGCCGTGACAGTGATCTGCTGGCGAGGCTGTAGGTCATCATCAACGGGGATATCAAGCGTTTCTTCGCCTGTAAGACCGAGGGCTTGCCAGGATTGGCCCGCGGCCATTTGCAACGGGAGCACGCCCATGCCGACGAGATTGCTACGATGAATTCGCTCAAAGCTCGTCGCAATCACAGCTTTCACCCCCAGCAACTGTGTGCCTTTTGCGGCCCAGTCACGGCTGCTGCCCGTGCCGTATTCCGCTCCAGCGAGAACGACCAGCGGAACGTCCTCCGCCTTGTATTTCATCGCGGCGTCATAGACGGACATCTGTTCGCCACCGGGCAAGTGCCGCGTGAATCCGCCCTCGGTGCCGGGGGCAAGTTGATTGCGGATGCGAATATTGGCGAACGTGCCCCGGGTCATCACGCGATCATTGCCTCGACGGGAGCCATAGCTGTTGAAATCGCGCGGCTGCACGCCATTGGCAACTAGGTAATGCCCGGCGGGGCTGTCTTGAGCAATGCTGCCTGCTGGCGAAATATGGTCCGTGGTCACAGAATCGCCCAACAGCGCCAGCACACGAGCGTGTTCTATCGGCGTGATGGCATCCGGCTCCACCGGCAAGTCCACGAGAAACGGCGGTTCCTGAATGTATGTACTCGCTTCTTCCCATGAGTAGATCGCGTCGTCAGAAGTTTCAATCTTGTTCCAGCGATCATTGGACTCGAAGACGTTGTCATACCGCTTACTAAACATCTCAGGCTTAACCATGTTGGCAACAGCCTGCTGTACTTCCTGCTGAGACGGCCACAACTCAGAAAGCATGACCGGCTGGCCCTCTTTGTCTGTTCCTACGGGTTCCGTGAGCAGATCAATGTCCGTGGTGCCTGCCAACGCATAGGCGACAACCAGTGGCGGGCTGGCCAGATAATTCGCTTTGACGAGCGGGTTCACACGGCCTTCAAAATTGCGATTGCCGGAAAGCACGGCTGACGCGACGAGATCACCGCTGGTGACCGCCTTGGCGACAGGCTCTGGCAACGGACCGGAATTGCCGATGCACGTTGTGCAACCGTAGCCGACGGTTTGAAAGCCAAGTTGGTTGAGCGAATCGGTCAGCCCGGCCGCTTGCAGGTAGTCCGTCACAACACGTGATCCCGGTGCCAAACTGGTCTTCACATACGGCTTGACGGCCAGTCCGCGTTGGACGGCTTTTTGGGCGAGCAAGCCCGCAGCCAGCATCACGCTGGGGTTGCTGGTGTTGGTGCAACTGGTGATTGCCGCGATCACTACAGCCCCGTGACCAATCTCGGCAGAGCTGCCGTTGTTCTCGACGTTGGCCGTTCTGGAAAGCGCGGCTCCTTCCAGCGCAAATCCCCGGTTGGCGACCGGCGCCTCCAGCGATTCTGCAAAACTGGACTTCATCGCTGAGAGCGGCACACGGTCTTGGGGACGTTTCGGTCCGGCCAGGCTGGGCTCCACCGTGCTAATGTCTAAGCTGAGCGTTTTGGTATAGACAGGGACGGGCATGTCATCCGAGCGGAACAGCCCTTGCTCTTTGCAATAGCGTTCGACGAGTTGCACTTGATCGTCGCCGCGTCCTGTTCGGCGTAGGTAGGCCAGCGTTTCGTCATCGACGGGGAAGAAGCCCATCGTCGCGCCATACTCAGGCGCCATGTTGGCGATCGTCGCCCGGTCCGCCAGACCCATACCGGAGACACCGCTGCCAAAGAACTCCACAAACTTGCCGACAACGCCCTCTTTTCTCAATATCTCTGTAACGGTCAGCACCAGGTCCGTCGCGGTTGCGCCGGCGGGCAACTGCCCGGTGAGTTCAAAGCCGATCACCTCCGGCATCAGCATGTAGATGGGTTGCCCCAGCATAACGCCTTCGGCTTCGATCCCGCCAACGCCCCAGCCGACGACGCCCAGCCCGTTGATCATTGTGGTGTGGCTGTCCGTCCCCACCAATGTATCAGGCACGGCGACTTTTCCGCCGGATGGATCGTCACGCAGGAAGACGCAGGCGGCCAGGTATTCCAAATTCACCTGATGAACAATCCCCACCGCCGGCGGCACCACGCGAAAGTTATCAAACGCCTTTTGTCCCCAGCGGAGGAATTCATAGCGTTCCTTGTTACGCTGATATTCCAGATCAACGTTCAGATCGAGCGAATCAGCACCGCCAAAGCTATCGACTTGTACGGAATGGTCGATCACCAGATCAACCGGAATCAGCGGGTTGATCTTGTTGGGATCTCCGCCTAACCGCTGCATGGCGGAACGCATGGCCGCTAGGTCAACGACCGCAGGCACGCCGGTGAAGTCTTGCAGCACCACGCGAGACGGTTTGAAGGGGATCTCTTCAGCTGCAGGCTGGGCCGCGTTCCACCCGGTCAAGGCTTTGACGTCATCTTCGGTCACGGTGAAGCCATCGCAGTTGCGGAGCACGGCTTCCAGCAAGATGCGAATGGAATACGGCAGCCGTGAGATCGATCCCAAGCCTTGCTCTTCCAACCGAGACAGCCGATAGATGGCCGCGGATCCAGAGCCAGTCTCAAAGGTATCGCGGGCGTTGAAGGCGTTCGACAATGTGCTCATGGCGATTGCGCAATCTGTTGAAGGGTAACGAGATATCGCGAGAACTTATGGGGGTCTCAAGCGAAAGATCCGTGCGGGCGTATCCATTCTAAAAAAATCCAGCAAGAGCGGACAGTGCGACCAACATTCCGCTGACTGGCATCCATCGCCATCCGATATCCCGCTGGACTTCAAGAGAGAATGCAAATGTTTGGGAAACTCGATCGCTGCACTGCAGGTAGAACTGCTCTGAGGCAATCGAACTTTCACCGCAGCGAAGTTCAGTTCTTACGGTGTCCCAAGATACTGCCGTCAGATAGAGGTTTTGAAAGGGTCTTGCTATGACTCAAGCGCGAATTACGTGGATATGGGCTATTTGGATCGCATCATCATCGCTGAATCTCACCAGCATTGAAGCTTAGGGAGCGGTGACCGCGACGGATCCAGCAAAGATTGGTTCCAAGACCCTGTGCCAAGCTGATCCCGTCGAAGACTTTACGCTGCAGGATTTCCGCGGCAAGCAAGTTTCCCTTTCTGATTTTGCGGATCAGCAGCTTGTTGTGCTGGCATTCATGGGAACTGAATGCCCGTTAGCAAGGTTATATGCCCCGCGGCTCCAAGAGTTATCTCAACAGTACGCCGAGAAGGGTGTGGTGTTTTTGGCGATCGATGCCAACTCTCATGACTCGCTTACCGAAATCGGCGCTTTTGTCCACGAGTATGGATTAAAGATTCCGTTCCTTAAAGATGTGGGAAATGTTGTTGCTGACGCCGTTGCGGCGGAACGAACACCAGAGGTATTTCTCCTCGATCAGCAGCGTGTCGTTCGCTACCGAGGGCGAATCGACGACCAATACGGGATTGGCTACATCCGTGATGAACCAGAGACCCGCAACTTGGCCGAGGCGATCGATTCTCTCTTGGCTGGTGAACCGGTCGCAACCCCAAAGACCGATGCGGTTGGGTGTCTTATCGGACGGGTTCGTAAACCCGACGAAAATACAAATGTGACCTACTCGAATCAAATCGCTCGAATTCTCCAAGACAATTGTGTGGAGTGTCACCGCTCGGGCCAGATTGGACCATTTGCTCTGACTGAGTATGACGAAGTTGCTGGCTGGTCAGGGATGATCGCCGAGGTTGTTGCGGAGCAGCGGATGCCGCCGTGGCATGCGACGGAGGATTCGTTGACTTTTGGTAATGAGCGTCGGCTGACGCAAGTAGAAAAGCAATTGATCTATGACTGGGTTGCCGCAGGAGCTCCTCAAGGTGATCCAGACGTGCTACCCAAACCTATGGAGTTCATCGAGGGTTGGAATCTTCCAGAAGAACCTGATGATATTGTTCACATGAGCGAACAGCCGTTCACTGTTCCCGCCGAAGGAGCAGTTGAATACCAGTACTTTTTCACGGATGGGTGGGAAGAGGATCGCTGGTTCAAAGCTGTCGAGGTTCGGCCAACGAATACCGCTGTCGTGCACCATGTGGCGGTTTTCGCCCGTGTTCCCGGACAGTTTGATCGAAGAAACGGAGGGTTTGGTAGCTTTCTTGCAACCTATGTCCCAGGTTTGCGGGCACAGCCATTTCCTCAGGGAATGGCAAAACGAATTCCTGCCGGGTCAGAGTTGGTTTTCCAGGTGCACTACACACCAATTGGCACGGAACAGCCTGATCGCAGCATGGCTGGATTTGTGTGGGCAGATCCCAAGGAAATAACACACGAAGTGACAACGGTCACCACGTCCGCGGGTAATTTGCGCATTCCGCCCCATGCAAACGATTACAAGACGGAGGCAACTTCACACACTCTCCCGAAGGACGCATTGTTATTGGGTATGATGCCGCACATGCATCTGCGCGGCAAATCTGCCTTCTACGAACTGCACTGGGGTGAAAATGAGACAAAGAACTTGCTTAGTGTCCCTCGATACGATTTCAACTGGCAGACTTTTTACCGAGTTGCAGAACCGCTGTCGTTGCCAGCCGGCTCTCGGGTTTCACTACGATAACTCCGGGGACAACCTAAACAATCCAGATCCTGACAGTGAAGTCACATGGGGAGATCAGACTTGGGAAGAAATGATGGTCGCCTATTTCGACATCGCAATTCCACGCAATGCAGAGCGAGAAAAGGCAGCCGCAGATAGGTCTGTAACCGCTGAAGCGACCGCAAAAGCCGAAAGACTCGCGGATCAGTTCCTCAAACAATTCGACCTCGATGAAGACGGTTCGATCAGTCTCGATGAACTGCCAGACCGTGCTCGAAGTGGCTTGTCACGATTTGACATCAATGGCGACAAGTCAATTTCTCGCGACGAGCTGATCCAACTCCTTGTCAATTCCGGGCGCAAACGGCCCTAGTATTACTCCGTTAACTGATCTTGGCATTGTCAGCCGTTTGGGGCAAGATCAGACGCATGGATGCAAGGAAGCTCCTCAGGCTGCGGAAGGATTTGGCGTCGTTCCTGGACGAGGTCGTCGGCTCGTTGGGCCATCCGCGGCGGAGGCGTTGGTGCGAGACCTATCTGCGCGGCGTCCTGTTGGACGGCCAGCGTAAGAGCATCGAACCGATGGCGGCCCGGTTGCAAGCCATTGAGCAAGGCGAAGAAGATTACGAGCAAGCCTTGCAGCAGTTTGTCAATCAAAGCCCTTGGGACGAACAAGCCGTGCTTGATTCTCTGCAGAATTGGGTTGGGAAGAAACTGGGCACCGATGGTTTCTTGATCATTGATGACACCGGCTTTCCCAAGCAAGGCACACATTCGGTCGGTGTGGCGCGGCAATACACGGGAACGTTGGGCAAGGTCGCCAGTTGCCAGGTGGCCGTGACGCTGCAGTTGGCGACGGAACGGGACGTGGTCGGGATCGATGCGAAGCTGTACCTGCCTGAAGTGTGGTGCCAGGACGGCGAGCGCCGGCAAAAAGCGGCGATTCCCGAAGCGGTGAGTTATCAACCCAAATGGCAATTGGCCTTGGAGATGTTGCGGCGCGCCAAGAGCAATGGGCTGGGCGGTGTCGTGTTGGCTGATAGCCTGTTCGGCACGGTCACGGAATTTCGACAACAGGTGGCCGCCGAAGGCTGGACTTATTGTGTCGGCATTGATTCCACATTGAAGGTGATCGCCGCGGACGCGGACTTGGGGCCCGTGCCAAAATATTCAGGCCGTGGGCAGCCGCCCAAACGACCATTGAAAGTTCGTGCCGGAGCGAAATCGGACAGCGTGAAACAGTGGGTCGTGGAGCGCGAGAACGATTTTCGCAAAGTGACTTGGCGCGAGGGTAGCAAAGGAAAGTTGTCCGGCCGGTTCGCCGCCTGGCGCGTTCGACCTGCGCACCGGTTGTCGGCGGGGAAAGAGCCGCTGGAACCATGCTGGCTCTTGGCGGAATGGCCACCCGATGCTCTGAGTCCGGCCAAATACTTCTTCAGCAACCTTCCGGCGAACGCGTCGCTGAAGCGACTGGTCTCGACCGCCAAAAGCCGCTGGTGGATCGAACATAGCTACCGCGAATTGAAAGATGAGCTGGGTCTCGATCACTTCGAAGGTCGCTCGTGGCGCGGCTGGCATCACCATGTCACACTGGTGCTGCTGGCCTACGCGTTTCTTCAAAAGCTGCGGCGTCGGCGAAAAAAAGGGGCGCTCATGGCGTCACATTGCCCTGGCTCCGCGCAGAACTCCAAGCCCTTCTTGCCTGCTGGAGCGGACGTCGCTTGACCTGCGGCAGCACAATTCCTGAATTCGCCGCCAACCCACCATAAATTCGTAACGGAGTAATACACGCAGCCTGTTGATTTATCAACCGGCTGCGTGAATCCCAAGGAGGGGATTCCAAATCGTGGTACGAATGTGCCGCGATTTGCGAGCCGTGTGAGATTCACTCTCGCACTTGGCTCGGGTTGAAAACGCCACGATGGCGTTTTTCAACGGACTGCTAGGGTCGGTCAACTCAGTTGGTACGAAGCTTTCGGAAGACCACACCAAGCTGAAAACGTCGCAACGGCGTTTCAACAGCCTGATGGGTGTAAGCCGGCATCTTTTCGCCTATCATAACAAAATTTTTGATGTGTGTGAGAGACACGAGCTTGTTCTTGGCTCGTAGGCGCGGGGGTTTGCGGCGGATCTGGTGTTAGTTTCTTTAGCAGCGTAACCCCAATCATGAGCATACTGCATACTCAACCCAGTTTCGTTTTGCCAAAGACAACCAATGCCAATCCAGATTCAGTGCAACGCCTGCGGTTCACAATTGAAAGCTCCTGATGCCTCGTGGCGCTCCCATGGTTCCGGACGCATTGGTGCCGCTGGAGATACCTCAACAAGTTGTGTTTCTCCCGCCCGAACGAGGGTTCGCCCTCAGGTGAAAGCCTTAGTGCTGAGCGCAGACCGCTCTGTGGCCATGGTTGTCAACAAGTCCGGCATCTTTGCGTCTTTCCAGTTACCTGACCCCGCCTGGATCAACGAAAGTCTTGATGCCAGCACGTTCTACTTCCAGGTTAAGAGGAACCCTGTATCAATCGACTTGAGCAACACAACGTTTAGTCCAGCAGAGTTGATTCAAGTGCGCGCAGGCCTTGAAGAACAGGTACGAGCCGCTGGAGGCACGATTGCCGAAAATACCCGTGTTCAAATCGTGTGTAAGACACGGTCAGGTGAGCGGCGAACCGCCGAGTATGTGCCACACGGCATCAGACGCAATCAAAAGACGCAACGTGTTACGTATGAAACGTATATCAATGAGTTATTCCTCTATGAGGACGGCAGTTTAGTTTGGAAGAAAGCCATCACCTCGGGGGGCCCGGCAGTCGCATTTGGCACGATGGCAGAGATCCGCAGCTCCACGAACCGCAACGCCAAACCTAGCGTCAGATTCTTCACAACCGCTGACTTATCGCGGTCGGTCCCACGGATAGAAGCCTGGCGGAAGCTGCCCACCTTTGAGTAGTGAAGCCAAGCTCGCGATTGATACTCGAACTCGCCAAGCATCTTCGTAACCCGCGTTCGCGCGTGCCGGAACAAAGGAAAGTTCGCGCGCGGCTTTCTCGGCTCTTGAGCTTTGATAGAATTGGCCATGCGTGACACCTTCGCAACAGGTGCGAACGCGCTCGGCATTCCGGGTGTTATTGAAGGCTGTGCGGTCGTTAGACCTGACAGCAGTTCCGCATTCTGCTAGCACGGGAGCAGGTTCATGATCCGCGAAGTCGTCAATAATGATCCGAATGACCAGCGAAAAGAAACAGAAGAATACACCGTAAAATCGAAATCACGTCCCCGTAGCTCAGCAGGATAGAGCATCGGATTCCTAATCCGAAGGTCACAGGTTCGAATCCTGTCGGGGATACTTCGTAATCGATCCCCTCACGGGCTATGTCATTCGATGCGAGCCGGCATCATTGTTGTGCGAAGCTGGTCATCGCCCAATATCCAATGCAAATTCCCCTTCTGCCCGAGTGGCTGCCTGGTTTTGCTCTGGAGTCAATTTTGCCAATACCACCGGTTTTGCTCGACTGACCAAGGGTGGAACAGTCGACTTCGCCATCTTGGCTCCCGAACGACCTTTCATCGCGATTCGATACTTTCCAAGGGCTTTATGAAAGTTGCCATCGGTGAAGACAATCGTCCGTGGCTGTTGGGTAAGCGAGATCTCCGCCTTGAAAAGACATGTCAAATGGAGATGACTCCACCCGGAAAACTCCGCTCGAATCGGTTCGAACGGAGACTTCTCTCCGGCAACAGTAAGTTCCAAGTGCTTGTTAAGCACTGGCAAGATGACTTCTTGGTATTGCTTCCACATGGCTGAAAGCGTTTTGGCAGGCTTCTGGCCGTGTGTACGCAATTCCTGCGCTAAGGTCACTTTGTTCATTGCGACGGAATATTCCACCAAGACACTGTCAGACTTCACGCTGACTTGGACGTCACGCTCGATTTCTCCATCTTTGAGGTCATGGCCTCGTGCCAGAGCTGGGTGCCCCAGCACCAGCGCCAAAACGAAAACAAAACGTGACATAGCGACCTCTTGTTGCTTCACAACTTAGTTGCGGTTTGCATCGGCTTCGATCACCCACAGCTTGGTGGGATTTTCGCTCATGTAGTACAAGCGACCGTTCGTGGCAACAGGTGTTGTGCGGAGTTTCGTGCCGTCTTCATGTTCGATTTCGGCGATCAATTCCATCTCTTTGCCATGTTTGAAGACGTACATGATGCCGTCATCGTTACCCACAAACACCTTGCCATCTGCGATATAGGGAGAGGCCCATGTGTTGGCAAACATGTTTTCCGTCCAGTGCAGTTCGCCTGTGTTAGCGTCTAGACAATGGACGTGGCCACCTAGCTCTGTAATGTAAAGAATGTCATCCATGATGGCGCACGTCGACATGGACCTGCCGAAGTAGTAAGTCTCATCGGTCGGGCTTGGATTGTCCTCGGTTGCTGGGCCGCCGTAATGCCAAACTTGTGCCGAGTCGGGATTCGGCTCCTCCTTCAATTCTGGTTCGCGCGAGACGACCAAAGTTGGCGACACGTCCTTATCTTCGCGAGTGGGGTTTTTCGTGATGTCGATGCAATAGAGGTGTCCAACGCCAGTGTCGTGTTCAGGGTCTTGGCCGACGGCGATGTAAAGCTTGTCCTCGTAGACAACAGGGGTGCCAATAAAATCATTGGCCGTTCCGCGGCCACCGAGCCTGTAAACAGAGTCTTTGGGATTGCAGTCAAACTTCCAATGCAGCTCTCCTGCTGGACTAAAACTGTAGATCCACCCATCGCCGCCGGGAAAGATAACTTGAGGCTTGCCACCGGAATGGGCATAGGCGGGGTTTGACCATTGCCCGTGCATGATGTTGCGACGGGATTGACCAGGCAAGTTGCTGGACCACAGGACTCTGCCGTCATTCTTATCGAGCGCTAAGAAGCTAGGCGAATCCTCTGACGGAACGCGACGGTGGGCTGCGTCGACTCCGTTGCTGGTGACGAGAAACAGCGCGTCACCGACGATCATTGGCGAGCACGTCGCGATATTGTGCGGGAACACGTTCAGTTCGCCGATCATGTCGACCTTCCAATGGATCTCTCCGGTCTTGATGTCGGCGCAGATTGCTTCGCATCGATTACCGATGTAATAGAAACGGTCGCCTTCGATGCAGGGTGTCGAGCAGATGCCCTGTTGTGGCCAATCCCAAACGCGCCCCGCCGGGAGTTTATCATGGACGATCTGCCAGAGAAAACTACCATCCTGCTCGTTGAAGCACATCATGACGCCTTTGTCACCTTGGATCGACGGATCACGAGGAAACTCGTTATTGGTGCCGATCAAGATCCGCCCGCCAATCATGACAGGTCCGCCATAAGCGCGCGAACCGAGTTGAACGGAATAGGCCACGTTGGTGCCGTCACTGATATCCCAGGAATCAGGGATCCCCGTGGCGAGTGGATTGGCGAAGTTGCGTTTGAGATGACCGCCGTACATTCGCCAATCTTTTGACGGGAGTTCCAACAGGTCCGGACGATCTTGGGCTTGGACGGAAGCCAGGCACTGCGGCATGGCCAATGTCGCCAGGACGACCAACAATGTCCGTCTGGTTATTACTCGCATTTATGTTGACTCCAATGAGATGAGCGTTGTAACGCAATGAAATCTTCTTAATTCACAATGATGTTGTCGTAATAGATTGGTGTGCCGGGACTTGGTGGTTGAATGCCCATTGCGGACCCGTAAAGTCCCGATGGTCCGGAAAGATTGGGATTCTTGTCGATCAGTTCGATCGTCCAGTCATCAGGTTCTGCTTCGTCCTTTTCCCAAGCTTTCCCGAGGATCTTGGCCTGGCCGTTCTCGACTTCGATCGTCAGTTTCAAGCGATACCACTTATTTGGCTCCCAGGCGAAATCGATCTCTTCAGCCACGCGAGGAACGGCGTCCCAAGCAGAAACTCGAAGTTTCTGTTCGTTGCCAATCATTTGCAAAATGTAGCGATGGGCCGTCACGCCCATGTTGGGAAGATTGTCACGAACCTCCATACCCATGGCATCGGCAGCGATCGTGTAGCCCGACATGTCAGGGGCACCAATGAATGCGTACCATTGGCGATAGAATGGTGTTGCAATCGTGGCTGTCTTCATGAGGACAGTGTTGCCGTCATCAAGTTTGGTAGTGACAAACCGCAACTGCGTGTTGGTCCAACCGCCGGGAATCAGCCCTGGGCCGAGACTTTCAAAGTCTTCGCGGTACGGGAATGATGGAAGTTGGCGGACGCGGACGCTCGCCTGCAAGTCACCCGCCGTGGCCAAGAGCGAGCCGCTTTGACCACCACTGATTGTTGGCGCCGTGAAGCTGCTACCATCGACTTGCCCTTGCAAAACAGGCAGTACGACATCCGGTCCGATGCCAGGACCACGCTTCATGGCGGACAGCTGCAACTCAATGGGCGTTGACTTGACAAACTGCCCGTTTACATCAAACAGCTTTGCCTCAAAGTTGACACGGTCATCCGCTTTGAGGGTCACTTCAGCGGGAACCACTTGAAGTTGAGTTGGCTCGCCGGTTGGGTTGGCTGGCGGAATGCCGGGTTGGGGGGGTAAGTTGACTTGTGTCTTGTTGTATTTACCGAGGCAATAGAATTCTTCGGTCGTGCCGAAGTAGACGCAACCATTTGCGATCGCGGCCGAACCTTGGACTTCAACGTCGAGACTGGGATCCGCCGGCTGGAATCGCTTGCGTGAAATTCGGCGCCCTTTGTCATTGGCGTCGAGGATATGAAAGTAACCGTGGACTGAGCTGAGGTAGATCTTGCCGTCTCCGTAAGTCGGCGATCCTGTGCAGTTGCGCCCAAACTTCGCACGCCACAGACGTTCACCCGTGTTGGCATCGAAGCAATAGAGCCGACCTTGCCGGTCCGGTAGAAACAGTCGTTCCCCTTCTAACATTGGCGATGGATATTTGAACTCAATGCCATCTTTCTCCCATATGATGGCAGGTTCCTGTCCACCAATGTCAAGGCAAGCCACTCGTCCGACGGTTGCCCGGCCGGGAATTTCCTCGCCGTGGGCGGCATAGAGCCTGTTGCCGTTAACGACCGGGGCGGGATTCATCGCCCCGTTTCCAAATTCGAAACTCCATAGTTTCTTGCCGGTGTTCACTTGGAAAGCGTGGAGGTGTCCGTCACCGCCACCACTGATCAAGATTCGCTGTCCGTTGATCGTGGTAACGACCGGGATGCAGCGATAGGTATTTGTGGGGCGAATGCCAGTCGTGCTCCACCAGACGAGGTCACCACTGTTTTTATCAAACGCCAGAAAGCGCACCCCTCCACCGCCATGAGCGCCCCAGTTCGAGCTGAGCATGCTGATGATGACTAAGTCACCGTCCACGATTGGACTGGTAACTCGGCCGCCATAGCCGGTGATACGACCAAACTCTTCCGTCAATGATTTCTGCCATTTGATCGCTCCGCTTTCACCATCGAAGCAGAACAACAACCCCTGCGTTCCGTGCGCGTAAACATTGCCTGTCTCCGGATCGCCCGCCGGAACCGTCCACCCGAGTCGAATGCTCACGATCGGCGTGTAGAAAATGCCAAACCGATGTTGCCAGATAACGTCACCGGTTTGGGCATCCATGCAGACGACGCGTTCTTGTTCGTCAGCGTCTTCTCCGATCTTGCTCACAACGTAGACTTTGTCGTTCATGACGATCGGAGTGGAACGACAACTCACGTCCTTCTTCATCCACAACACATCTTCGAGATCCGCGGGTAAGCCGGTTTCACGCGAGACTCCGTTTCTCTCTGGACCGCGCCAATTGGTCCAGTCGTTGGCCA
>JALCBR010000061.1 GCA_028066245.1 Pirellulales bacterium
CAACGGCCGACCAATCCAAACGCCAACTTGAGCCGACAAAGCCAAGCTAACTTGGGCCGCAGAAGCCGCCATCGTTCAATGAGAAGAGTACCGGCCAATGTCTCACCTCTCATCGACTGAGCCGCGTGCCCGCGCTCTCCCCGTTTTTGCACGCGCAGAGTTATTTGCACGCGCAGAGTTAATCGCCGTTCACCTCACCGCAATCGCAAAATCACCTGTGTCCCATCTGCTGGCTTGGTGGAGACACCGGCGCGTGGCGGGTTCTCTTTTTTAGCCGCTTCAAATTGAAACAACTTGACGAACGCACCGACGACTAGCCCAACTTCCAACTGCCCCAAATGCTTGCCTGGACAGACGCGTGGGCCGTGGCCAAAGCCGAAGTGCAGCATGTCCTTAGAAGCCCGTCCGCTTTCGGCCAAGTAATCCCAACGCTCGGGGGCGAACTCTGTCGCCGGATAGCCCGTGATTTCTCCTCCCCAAAAATCCTCATGCCGGTTGGCGTGCCAAACATCCAGCAGAATGTGCGTCCCGTGCGGAACCCAAAGCTTTCTGCCATCGGACGTCTCTATCCAAGTATCGGCGGCTGCCCGCCTGGGCAAGAAGTAGAGCGACGGCGTTAGCCGCAACGTTTCTTCCAGCACGTTGTTTAGGTAGCGGACGCTCCCAAGGTTGTCTGGCGAGTAGCTTTCAACATTCTTGACTTCCTGGTACACGCGTTCTTGAGCTTGGTTGTTCCTGGCCAGATGCGAGATGGCCCAACTGGCATACGACGTGGTCGCTTCCAAAGCACCGGCTAGGAAGACCTTGATATTGCTGCGAAGCGCGTCATCCGGGGCATCGGATTTGAACTGCTTCCACAGGCCATGTCCGGAATGGCGTTCGGCCAGCACGAGGTCCGTCAGCTTGTCGAAATCTGCGGCATCGGCCCGCGCCTGGGCTGCACGCCGACGGAAACTGGGCAAGATTCGCAACGGCCAGCCCATCTTGTTGAGCACCGTATCGCGAACGATGTGATCGATCAGTCGCTCCAACGACGGAACGTACCGCGCTGCGAGTTCTTCGTAGGGAATCTCCGTGCCAAAGAAGTTGTTGGCCAGCATCTCCAGCATGACGGTTTTGATTTCCGGCTCCAGGGCAACGGCCATCCGGCTCTGGCCGCTTTCTTGCAGGTGTTGCCGCAATGCGTCCAGCCGCTTCCTAACGGTTAGCCGGAACGTCTCTTCAAACTCCTCAAACAACTCAGGCTGAAAGAGAGTGGTCTTGCCGAAGGGCGATGCGGCCAACTTTCGCTGCCGCTTCCACAAGGCTCCGTTCGCAAACAGCAACGTATCTGGGCCTGTCGCGCGGGCGATGCCCGTTGACGGCAGCGTATCACGGTCAAACTGGCCAGGCCGGTCGCCCGTTTCCGTTGTGATGGCCCGGATCACGCCGGGATCGCGCGTGACTAGCACCGGGGAAAAGCCGGGAAAGTCCAAGTAGCGATTGTGTTTCCCGCCAGAGTCATTGCCGCTGTCTGCATCCGCCCTCCAGAAATACGTTTCCAAAATCCGCAGCGGTTGCTGATAGTTCCAGGGATGCGGGAACGGCAAGGAGGGGCGACCAGATAAAGGTCGCACGATCGGCACCCGAACCGGATTGATTTCACCGCGAAACGGGCTCAGGCCGAGGACTTGCCCTGGCAGACGTGCCAAGCGGCGCAGCATGGGAACGCGGACGCGCGTTTCACGGGGAGAGTTTTCATTCACGCTGGGACCCAGGGTAGGGGGACACGTGACGGCGTTGAACATAGGGGGACAACGAGATCGGCACAACCCAATGGACTTGCCTAGTTTGCGACAAACGGCTGGGCCGCCTATCTGGGGGCGAAACTTCCCGTGCCGGGCTTGAAAAGAAGTCGCCAGCGCGCAAAATAGCTCGTTTCGCGCCTGCTCCCGCGGAAGCGCAACTTGGTGGAGTCTTTGGGTTTGCCGCCTGCGACCCGTTTCTCGCGCAGGCGGTTTCGCTTGTTGTCGAACGTCTCCCGGCAGGGCCGTGTGACGAATTCCCAAATCAGTAGCGTACAGTGCGGCTTTTCCGAGAGTGCGACTGGAGTTTTCCCATACGGGATTGAACATCACTCGAGCGCCTCCCCAGTGAGGTCTTTGACATATGACACAAGAAGTTGAATCGCTGCACGTCAAACGCCGGACGACCCGTGGCACAAGTAACGCCCGCCGCTTGCGCGCTGCTGGTAGCGTCCCGGCGGTGTTGTATGGGCATGGCGAAGAGACCGTCAGCATTGCGGTGCCCGCGACAGAGCTATCCCAGGCGTTGCGTCACGGCAGCAAGTTTGTCGA
Source organism: Pirellulales bacterium (assembly GCA_028066245.1). GTDB lineage: Bacteria > Planctomycetota > Planctomycetia > Pirellulales > S012-138 > CALJLD01. The sequence continues at coordinate 2,337 of JALCBR010000061.1, forward strand.
TTTGGCTGGCGATCTTTCAGAAAAGGCACTGCTGACGGATATTCAGTGGGACGTCTGGGGGAACGAAGTCTTGCATGTTGATTTCACCCGCGTCTCTGCTGACGAGAAAGTTCAGATCCAGGTGCCTGTTGAGCTTCGTGGTGAAGCTCCGGGTTCCAAAGAAAACGGCGTTGTGGCCCATTTGATCCATGAGGTCACCGTGGAGTGCGCGGCCACCCAAGTGCCAGAGAAGATTGAAGTCAACATCAACCATCTCGAACTCGATCAACAAATCACTGTGGGCGATTTAAAGTTGCCTGAGGGCGTGACATTGGATTTGCAGCCGGAGGCAGTTGTGGTGCAATGCGTGCCGGCTCAAGAAGAACAGGAAGAAGAGGAAGTCAGCGCATCAAGTGAGCCCGAGATCATTGGCCGCTCTGAATCCGAGGAAGGGGGCGGTTCCGAATAGAGGGTTCGCCATGAGCAGTCGATAAGCAGTCGATCAACCACACGGCAGGCATGCAGTGTTGCGACGACTTTGGAATCAGTTGCGGGGAGTCCCGGAGGCAGCGTTTTCGCCAAGTGCCGATGTCATGAAACTTGTTGTCGGCTTGGGAAATCCCGGAAAGAAATACGAAGGAACGCGGCATAACATCGGATTTGAAGTTGTCAGAGAGCTCGCTCGCCGGAACGCGCAAAGCAAACCCAAGTCAGCGTTTGATGGTGAAGCAGTTGAAGCGAACATGAGAAACGAGCGGTGCTTGCTCTTGTGTCCCAGCACATTTATGAATCGCTCGGGACAGAGCGTGCAAAAGGCTCGGGATTTTTTCAAATTGGAGAACGAAGACCTGTTGGTGATCTGTGACGACTTCAGCCTGTCCGTCGGAACTATGCGAGTGCGACCGAAGGGCTCCGCTGGAGGGCAAAACGGCCTCAAAGACATCATCAACCGCGTCGGTCAAGACTTTTCCCGACTTCGGATTGGAATTGGCCCCGTGCCAGACCGATGGGATGCGGCGGATTTCGTGCTCGGTAAGTTTGACAAGCAGGAGCGCGAAGAAATGCAGCACATTGTTGTCCGGGCTGCCGACGCTGTGGAGGATTGGGTGAGCGAAGGAACTGAGTTTTGTATGAACCGGTACAACGCCGCACCAAATTGAGCCAAACCGAGTTAAATCACGCCAGACTGTGGCAATTCAGCAGGATACCCTGGGGCCAAGAGTAACCGGCAATCACACAATCAATCGAGGATCCGCAAGCTGCCGTAACAGGCTGACATCGTGCGTCTTGTCAATCATTCGGACGAATCGCCTACCTTCCCGGCAAAAGTCGCGGCAAAACGAATCAAACGGTAATACAAATCGCGGAGGAAGAGTTTTGGCTGTCCACACGTATGAGTGCATGTTCATTTTTGATCCGAATCGTTTCGCCAAAGATGCCGCGATTCTCGGCGCCAACGTTGGCGAGATGGTGCAGAAGCGGGGCGGTGAAGTTCTCGCCAGCCGTCTTTGGGAAGAGCGTAAACTTGCCTATCCCATTGATGGGAACAAACGCGGTGCCTATTGGCTGATGTATTTTAAGCTCGATGGTGATCAGATTGCCCCTCTGCAACGTGACTGCCAGCTGGATGACTCCATCTTGCGTCAACTCGTGCTGAAGATCGATCCCCGTATCGCCGACCACCTGGTGCGTCTGGCACAGGGTGAAGTCACGGAAGAGGAACCAGAAGCTGCCGGCAGCGAAGCCTAGCCGCCGGAGTCGTTCAAAGAGAGCGAGCGTCTTTCAAGTTATTCAAGTTGAGCGAGTTTCCCTCAGGGCAGTTGCTCCATCAGTCAGTGAGCTAGATATGGCCAGCTTCAATCGCGTGATCCTCGTCGGCAATGTGACGCGCGATCCCGAATTGCGCTATATCGCCTCCGGGACAGCCGTTACGGACCTTGGGTTGGCCGTGAATGACCGCCGTAAGAATTCAACTGGGGAGTGGGTTGACGAGACCACTTTTGTGGATGTCACACTTTGGGCCCGTCAGGCCGAAGTTGCTTGCGAATACCTTTCCAAAGGTTCACCGGTCTTGATTGAGGGCCGACTCAAACTCGACCAATGGGAAACGGACGGCAAGAAGATGTCCAAGCTCCGTGTCGTGGGTGAGCGGATGCAAATGCTAGGCAGCCGTGGCGGCGGCGGCGGTCCTCGCGGGGGAGGAGGGGGACGCCCCCATGACAATGAATACTCGCAGCCGGACGATACCGGAGCTGGAAATGTCGGCGGCGGACCGGCCTCGGACCCTGGGAGTGACATCCCGTTTTAAGTTGACCGGTCGCAGAACAGAATAATCAACATACGCAAAACCTGTATCAACCAATCGGGCTGGTCAATCGCCCGGCGTCAAGCGGAAGTTGAACCCATGCCACAAACGAAACCACAGAAGAAAAAGAAGCGGCACAATCACAGCTATAAACGCCTGCCTCGCGGAAAGAACGGTGGCATTGAGTTGCTGTTGATTCAAAACGTAGAGCACCTTGGTAAGCAGGGTGAGGTCGTCGAAGTTCGGCCTGGATACGCCAACAACTATCTGTTGCCGGAAGGGCTGGCGACCCTGGCGACCGAACATCACAAGCGGATGGTGGACAAGCACAAAGCGCGGTTGATGGAGATTGAGCGGTCTCGCCTGGCAGGATTGCAGCAGAAGGCGGATCAGCTCAGCCAGCAAAGCGTCACCATTGAAGCCAACGCCAACGATGAAGGGCAGCTCTACGGTTCTGTGGGTCCGGCGGATATTGTTGCCGCGCTCAAAAAACAGGACTTCACCATCGCGATGGATCAGGTCCGCCTGGAAGGTCCACTCAAGGAGTTGGGGCTCTACACGGTCAAGATTCACATGGGCCACGATATCAACGCATCGCTTAAGGTCTGGGTTGTCCCGACTGTTGGTGAAGGTGATGAGGCGGCGTCCGCTTCCTAGTCTCGTTCCCTCGTCGGCCGTTTGATACATCAAGAAACAGGCCTGTGTGGCATCGCCGCAGGGCCTGTTTGTATTTTGACGAGGACCAGGCTCGACTGCCGCGAAGGATGTTCAGCAAAGTCTGTCCTGAGATTGCCAAAACGGCCGTCCATGTTGGATTCGTGTGCGATCCAGACAGTAGAATGGTGCTTCGTGGGCAACTTGAGCGAGACGCACGGAGGTAACCGGTGGCAACCGTCCAAAGATATGATCAGGCGAATGCTTCCCAGAAGGGCAACGTCAATAGCGCTGAGCTGCTGGACCGCTTGCCGCCGCAAAACTTGGATGCGGAAAAGGATGTGCTGGGGAGCCTGTTGCTGCTTCCGGATCTATGCGATGAAGTTGCGCTGATCCTCAAGCCGGACGATTTCTATTCCAAAGCTCACGGCGCCATCTTCGCGGCCATGTTGGCTCTGCACGAAGAAGGAAAGCGCGTTGACGCCACCTTGTTGGTCGAGCGGCTTAAAGACAATCAAGAACTGGAAGAGATCGGCGGCAAGGCCTATCTCGCAGAGCTGGTGCATTCCGTCCCAACCGCAGCCAACGCGGAATACTATGCGCGGATTGTTAGCGATAAGGCCACACTCCGCGCTCTGATTCACGGAACAACGGAAGTCCTTCGTGACGCATATGATGCCACGCGCGAACCACGCGAACTGGTCAGCCAGGCGGAACAGCGAATTTTTTCGATTCACGATAAGCGCTGGGGCGGCGAAGTGCATAACATCCATGATGTCATGCAAGAAGCCTTCGTTCGTATCGATGCCCGATTGCAGGGTGAAGACCTCGGCGTCCCCACCGGCTTCGGCGATTTCGATTCGCTCACCGGAGGGCTTCACGATGGCGAGCTTTTGATTCTGGCCGCGCGGCCGAGTATGGGCAAAACGGCGTTGGCTCTCAACATCGCGGAAAATGTCGCCGCTGATGCCGGCGTTTGCACACTGGTTGTCAGCTTGGAAATGTCGCGGCTGGAGCTGGCGCAGCGGATGCTTTGTTCTTGCGGACGGATCTCCGGCAGCAAGTTTCGCAGCGGCTTTCTGACAGGGGATGACCGCCAAGCTCTCGTTGAAGCGTCCGCCAAGCTCAGCCAGGCGCCGCTGTTTATTGATGACTCACCGGGACGCACGGTAACGGAGATCGCCGCCGCCGCACGGCGTTTGAAACGGCGCAAGAATTTGGGTCTGATCATCATTGACTACCTGCAACTCCTGGAGCCGGACAACCCATCCGATCCTCGTCAGGAACAAGTGGCCAAGATGGCTCGCCGGTTGAAGAACGTCGCCCGCGAGGTCAACGTGCCCGTGCTTTGCCTGGCGCAGCTCAACCGACAGGCGGAGTTATCCCGCGACAATCGCCCAAGGATGAGCCACCTGCGTGAATCAGGCGCCATTGAACAGGATGCGGATGTCGTGATGTTCGTTCATCGGGAAGAGTATTACCTCACCCGCGAGCAGCGCGAGGACGAAAACGACCCTCGGGTGCAAAGTGTGAAAGGCACAGGCGAGATTATCGTCGCTAAGCAGCGTAATGGTCCCGTGGGCGATATCCCCCTGTTGTGGTTTCAGGAGTTCACTCGCTTTGAAACTGCGCGAACAGAGCAGCAATCGCACTACTCGGAATTTGAGAGCTTTGGCGAATAGGCTGAGGACGCGTTGCAGCGACGAGTTGGGGAGATTGTTTTCTTTGCCGGCCGGCGTTTGTGCCGAGCAGTGTGCTTGATTCGGGCCGCAGGCGGAGTCATCTTGCGTTTATGAGAATTATTGGAATCGGCACGGATATTATCGAGTGTCTGCGGATTGCGCGGATGATTGAACGGCACGGAGAGCTGTTCATCAACCGTGTCTATACGCCCCATGAAATCGCCTATTGTCGGGAGCGGAAGCAGGCTACGCAGCACTATGCGGGACGCTGGGCAGCCAAGGAAGCCGTCCTGAAAGCCATTGGTACAGGCTGGCGAAAAGGGATCAGCTGGCGCGATATCGAAGTCCAGAATATCTCCGGCGGAAAGCCCATCATTACGCTTCGTGGCGGCGCCAGAAAAGTCAGCATGGAATTGGGGATCGACGAGATGCAGATCAGCATCTCGCATTGCCGTTCGCATGCTGTTGCTTTTGCCGTGGGCGTCGCGTTTGAATAGCGAAGCTTCTGACGCAGAGTGGGAGATTATTCGGTTTACTTACGCCATCATCCGCAGGTCGGTGATGCAAAGCGCGCGACGCTTGTCAGACTATGCCATAGAACCCGGCTGAGAGAGCGCTGTCAAAAAGTAGCGGGCCCCCGCGCGTTCATATGCAGGAGTTAGACAAGTACCACGAGTTGCACAGGCAAGATTCACGTTGGCGCTTTCAACACTCTGTTTATGCATCAAACGCCGCTTGAATTCGCCTCACAAGGCGGTTGTCACGTTGGCCGCTTCCGTGGAGGTTGTAAACGCTGGCCGCCATAAACTGCGGACGCCACCGGGGCGAGACGTGATAGAAATCTTCCAGCACGGCGGAGCTGAACTTGTAATCGTGCGAGTCACTTCCTTTGAAAAAGACCAGCAGCCGGGCGGCCTCGATCAACTCGTCAGCGGAAAGGTTCTTGGAAATTGCCTGCATTGCCTTTCGCGCCGCCAACATACGGTCCTGGCTGAGGGTATCAAAGATCTCGCCAGCGAACGTTTCGGTCTCGTGATTTAGCGGAGATGATTCCAACGCGTCGATCGCCAGATCTTTGACCGCGCCTCGTCCGGAGAGCGCATCGCGGAACATGGGCACAAACGCCGCGTTTTGTAGCATCAGCATGCGGCGCGTTTCGTCGTTGGCTGTTGCATCAAAGGCAAATCTCAGCGCGTTGGTCGTGGTTAGCGCGTGCAGCGAGACAATCCCTCGCTGACGGAACATCAACTCGCCGGAACCCAGGAAAATCGCGTCCCAGATCGATTGTGGATGTGTGCCACGGTTCACGAGTTCAAAGACTTTATCACAGGCATCATCGTTGCTTCCCGTCCGTAACGTTGCGAGCAACTCCTGGGTCGCCGCATCATCCGTTTTGCCGTCCAACCAGTCTTCACGGAATCGTCCGGCGAGGCCGATATTTCGTCGCCACGGTTGATCGGGCCCAAGGTCTGCTTTCGCTGGGTTGGCTTCGCCTTCGTGGTTGAGCAACGCATACGCCAGTGAGCGCAACACCGGCTCTGCGTGTTGCCAACCAATACATTGCAGTGTCCGCCAGCTATTGGCGACGAAGATGGCCTTGTGACCGATGGAGCGGAAGTCTCGCGCGCCATAGCGGAAGAACTCCTCGAAGATCTCGTTTGCGCCAGCGGTCCGCGTTAGCGCCGCAATCGCGGTATCAGCAGCGGGAACGTCCCAGGCATCCATGGCGCTGCGGAAAGCTGCGCGAGCTTGCCTGGACGTGGGTAGCTTACTTTCATCAACCGGAGCCATGGTCCAGTTGCCTTCGGAAATATCCCGCGCTTGCGATGACTTGAAGTTGTCAATCGCCCAGAAGATGGGCAGCCAGCGGTGCTCATCCGGACCGTCCAAGCTGGCCAAGTGTGCGGAGTTCACAACCAGCACGGCGTGAAACTTGAAGCCGACAGACGGTCGCGGCTGGACATTGCGGACACCGGCCAGGAAGAGCGCTGCCAGGATCTGCTGGTAGCTCACTCCACCACGAATCTCAGCTGCGACTTTCTCCAACACCTCTCCGCGCGGCGTCTCTTCCATCAAGCGTACCAGAGGTTCAATCTCGGGCCGGAGTTGGACAATGTCAGTGTCAGGCCGAGCTTCGACCGCTGATACCCGGGGAAGTTGCGAGAGAAATCCCAATCCCACGGAGCTCGCCGCGGTGGATTGCAGGAACCGCCGACGATTGCTGGTGAGTCGCATCGATTTCATCCTGGACTCCTTTGCTGGAAAAGTCGTCTTGGTTGATGGTGTATTGCTCTTCCGAGCTTGCCGATCTCCCGTTTAACGACAATGTGCTGAGGACATGACATGCCACACAACTTCAGAAGGACAGGTCGCTTGATCGATTCTGGACAACTCCAATCCTGGAGTAACCCCGCACGATCAGTACGCGACATTTCCGACAACAAGTATATCGGAAACATGAGACGCTCCCCAACAATTTGCCCTGCCGGTGACTTCTGTCGCCCGTTCAGCAGCTGTGCATTTTCACCAAGGGCGACGGTCGCCCGATGATTTCGGCTTCTTGTGTTGTCAGCTCGGCCAGGCGAGTTTCCACCTCATCAGCCGGAGCGAACTGCTTTGCCAACCGTGTATACGTGGCGTGATGCCGGGCTTCAGACGCGAACAGACTGCCGTAGAATTCGGCGAGCTCTTTGTCGTCAATGCCGTCTCGCAACAGGCAGAACCGCTCACAGCTGCGAGCTTCAATCAACCCGGCGATCAGGAGTCTGTCCACGGCACGATGCGGTTCTTGCCTGCGAGCCAGGTCGTTGAGTTCGCGACCGTAATGCCCAGGCTTAATTCGTCGAAAGCGAATTCCGCGCCGCTTGAGAATATCCAGCACTTGGCCAAAGTGCTCCAATTCCTCATTGACGATCTCGCTCATCTCGCGGACAAGTTCCAGGTCTTCCGTATAAGCCATGATGAGATTCATGGCCGTCGCAGCGGCCTTCCGCTCGCAGTGCGCGTGATCGATCAGGATCTCATCCAGATGTGTCTTCACGCGGTCCAGCCAGGCGGCGTCGGTATCGGTAGCGAGTCCGAGTGTCATGGTGGAAGAAGAAGCAAGGTAACAGAACGGATGATGCGTTCGGTTTTGCCCATGCCAGTGCGGCGTCGATCATTGTATGCTGAACGTCTCGCTTTAAAAGACGGTTGACCATACATGGCAAGGCAGGAATTCGCGGCGGATTTTACAATGACGAATGAATCAAACAACCAGAACAAGAAGCCAACGGTTGATCATGACCGAATTGAAGCCGCCGTACGGGAGATCCTAGCAGCCGTTGGCGAAGACCCCGAGCGGGAAGGCTTGCTCGAAACGCCATCGCGTGTGGCGCGGATGTATGCGGAGCTGTTCAGCGGGCTGCATGAGGACCCAGCCGTCCACTTGAAGAAGTGTTTTACAGAGAAATATGACGAGATCGTGCTGGTCAAGGATGTTGCCTTCAACAGTATGTGCGAACATCACCTGCTGCCGTTCATTGGCCGTGCTCATGTGGCCTATCTGCCGCGAGGCAAAGTTGTTGGTTTGAGCAAGATCGGCCGAGTGGTTGAGGTTGTCGCCCGTCGGCCTCAGGTTCAGGAGCGGATGACCGAAACGATTGCGGACCTGATGATGTCTGACCTGGACGCCAAAGGCGTGGCCGTGGTGATTGAAGCCAGCCACAGTTGCATGGTCATTCGCGGTGTCCGCAAACCGGGGAGCGAGTGCGTGACTTCCGCCATGCGTGGCACCTTCCGTGACAACCTCTCGACGCGTTCTGAAGTCATGACGCTGATCTACGGCGGACGCAAGTGAGACCACTGCTGTTCCAAACTCTTTGAGATGGCCCTCCTGCTGCAATTTGTTTTTCGGCTGGCCTTCGGTCTGTCTTTGGCCATGTCGGTGGTTCCTTCGCGACGTGTTTCGTCTGGGTACTATCGCGTGCATCTATACGTCGTTTTCGGACTGCACGTGCTCGCCGCAACGCTGCACTTCCTGGATTCATCATTGACTCCGCTGTGGGTTCCGTTGACCAGTGCTGCGCTCGCGTTTGTGGGAACCGTTGTCTGGTTTGCGCGCTGGCACCGATTGGGAGTCTTTTTGCTGTGGGCAATCGCTGGCATTTCGCTTTGGGGAGCCTGGGAGGGCATCGCGACTTCAAAGATCGAGATGTCAACTGGGGCAGCTGGCATAGCGACAACTGAAGCCAGTAATTCAAAAACGCCCACCGCGTGGATTGCCTGGGCCGATTGTGCAACAGGGGGATTGGTCCTCGGTACGACGGTAGCCGCCATGTTGCTGGGACACTGGTATCTCAACAGTCCCGGCATGCAGATCTCGCCGTTGCGCAGGCTGTGCCTGTTGATTGGTCTGGCCGTGTTGTTGCGTGCAGCTATCTCCGGGTACGGAACCTGGGAAGTCTGGCAGTCGAAAGCCGGCCTGGCACAGGTCGATTGGCTGTTCATTGCGCTGCGATGGCTTTCCGGCATCGCTGGAGTCGCCGTCGTCGCCTGGATGTCTTGGAAGACACTGGACATCCCCAACACACAAAGTGCCACAGGCATCCTCTATGTCGCTGTCATCCTGGCGTTCATCGGTGAATTGACCGCTCAACTAATGGGCAGCCGATTTGACGCCGTGTTGTAGGAAGTTTGACACGATGGGGAACTTACCACTTCCGGCATGCGTCCAAGCGTCTGGTGTTGTTGAGGGCGCGACGAAAAGCAAGTCCTCTGGAATTATTGTCCTCTGATCTGGAGCGAGTTATGTGCAGGCTGGTACTCGCGGTTTTGGCCTTTGTCATCGTGGTTCCTGGCTTTGCTGCCGCCGACCCTTGCGGCATGGTGCCGCCAATTCAAATCACTGGGACGGACGCGATCTCACGGGTTGGCTTGCAACAGACCTATGTCTTCTACAAGGACGGCGTCGAATCGATCGTCATTCGACCTGCGTTTACCGGTCGAGTGGAAGAGTTTGGAATGCTGATTCCCTTCCCAACACCACCAGCCTTGCGGAAGGTGGGCGACGACATCTTTCCGCACATTGCTGCGGCCATTGATCCGCCCGAAGTTGTGCTCAACATGCGGGCCAGGTTTCGAGGCCAAGGGCGACGGACTGGCATGGCTGGCCGTGAGTCGGCGCAGCTGGGCGAAAAGAGCGACGTGCGCGTGCTGAATCAGGAAGCCGTCGGTATGTACGAGGTGGCCGTATTGGAGGCTGGCTCCGCCGATGCGCTCAAGACATGGATGACCGATCACGGCTATCGGTTCCCCGAAGGCATGGAAGCAACCTGCAATGACTACGTTGACCTCCGCTGGTGTTTCGTCGCGGTGAAAACCAAGGTCGCGGACCGATCCGGAGTTGATCCTCAGCCGGGCATGCGGGGCGTAACCGCCGGGTTGCCAGCGGGAGCATCATTTCAAGGCGCAGTTCAGGGGATGGGCTTTCGCTTTCAGACAGATGAGCTCGTCGTGCCGATGCGGCTCTCGGCATTCAACGCCGGTGATCTGCGAAACGTCGTCTATTTGCTGACGGATTCTCCTCGACGCGTGCGCGCAATTCCTGAGGAGTACGTCGTCCGCCAGGTGAAAGGGAGTGACCTGTTCGCCAACGTCACTCAGCTGCTGCCATTGCGAATCGTCGGTGGTACACGAAAGGATCTCAGCGACTCCTACGTCGAACGGCTCAAGACCCAGCGCGATCCAGCCGAGAAAAACGGTTTGGCGGCGGAGTTGTTCGCCGGTGACTTGCTGGCGGCACGGACCGAAGACCTTTCACACGACCACGAGGAAGAAGAGAAGATGCTGCTGCGGATCGGCGAAAGCCTGAGCCTGCGCGGCGCGGAGATTGACGCGGCCAACTACGCGGCGTTGGAGAGCGGTCGCCAGCATGTGAAAGATGCGGCACTCAAAGACATTGAAGTGATGACTTTGACGGTCGTCGACGGTGATTTCCCGCGTGAAGTGCTCGGCGCACAGAACTTGACGTTCGTTGAGTACACAATGCCGGCTCGCCGCAACACGTCCGCAGCCTACGATTGCAAACTCAATGGACCGCAATCCCCTCACGAAAGCACACATGGCCGCGGCGGACTGCTGGGAGCCACACAGCAACCGTCACCAAATGGCGGCTATCACATCGGTGGGCTTGTCTTGACATTGGCCATCTTGGGAATGATCATGCTGCGAAGTAACCGACAACGACGCGATGGCTCCAAAAAGTAGCCGCGGCAGGGCAGGGGAGCCCAAGTGACGTTTCAGGAGGACTGGGGCGGCGTTTCGCATGAATTCGCCAGGCATGGGCTGGAGTTCACGCAGGCGGTTGATACACCAACAGGCTTCCAACCTTGGGAGTCGCCGCGTCAAACTTCTTGTTGGTAGGCTCCGTGTGAAAGGCGAATTGACTTTGTTGTCGATTGCGAAGTCCCGCGGATTCCTGATTGCCACGGTCGCTTTTCTGGCCGCAGCAGGCGGGTGCAGGGGACAAGAAAACGCGTCGCAACAACCAGGTGATCCCCAAGCTGCGACCCAACAAGGTGCCGGCGATAGCCCAGCTCAGCACGTCGAGGACTTCGCGGATCGGTCAGGGAGTTTCGTTGCGGATAAGCCGGTTCCTATCTCCGCGCCGCCGGGATTCCGGGTGACGCGGTACGCCGGCGATAATCTCGCGCACAATATCTCGTCAATGACGATCGACTCGCGCGGCCGTGTCGTGGTTTCCGGCCCGGGATACATCAAGATCCTGCATGATGACCACCTGCCAGGTGAGTTGGGCCATGGCATCGCTGATCGCGCGACAAACTTCTGTGAATATCCTGGTAGCGGCGCGCACGGCATGCTGTTTCTTGGTAATGACCTCCTCTGCAACGGAGATCGAGGACTGCGGCTGTTGCGAGATGCCAATGGCGATGATCGCTGGGATGGCCGCGCCACGCGCGAGGAATGGCTGAAGGTCAATCATCCTGAACATGGCGCTCATGGCATTGTGCATGGCCCCGACGGATGGATTTACATGATCTGCGGCAATGATGCCGGAATTGGGCCACAGCACGCGACGGGCGGTAAGTCTCCGGTTCGCCATTCGGTTGCCGGGGCGCTGTTGAGAATTTCACCAGACGGCTCGCAATCGCAGATCGTCGCTGACGGATTTCGCAACCCGTACGATGTAGCTTTCACGGACGAGGGGAGCCTCCTCACCGTCGATTCCGATGGCGAGCGCGATCAATATCTACCCTGGTACACACCTACGCGAATGTTTGACATCGCGCAGGGACAGCAACATGGTTGGCTGTTGCGCGGCTGGCAGCGGAGTTGGAGCCGCCCGGAAGTGTTCTTTGACAACGTGGAGCGGCTGACGGAATTGGGTCGCGGTTCGCCGACAGGGCTCGTCGTTTATCGCCATCGCCAGTTTCCGCAGCACTACCGGGGTGGGGCGTTCTCCGCATGCTGGACGTTAGGCCGCGTCTATTATGTCCCGCTTGAATCAGAGGCGGCTTCCTACAAACGCACAGAACCGGAGACTTTCTTACAGACAACCGGTGGCACCGGATTCGCACCGGTGGACTTGGCTGTTGGGCCGGAGGGAGACTTGTTCGTAGCCATTGGAGGCCGCGGTACCCAAGGTGGCGTCTTTCGGGTGACGTATGTTGGCGGTGCCGCTGGCCAGGAGCAGAATTCCGAAAACAACACAAAACTTCCACCGAGTGTCACCAACGCTGAGGTATCGCAAGTGCTGAACGCTCCGCAGCCGCTGGCGAGTTGGTCTCGTGCCAAGTGGCAGCCGATAGCGCGGGATTTGGGCAACGTGCCCTTTGTCGAAGTCGCCAGGGACGAGTCGGCGGCCCTTCGTCACCGCCGTCGAGCGATCGAGATCCTTGTGCAGTTGTTTGGCGGGATCGAAGAAGGGCTCGCTAAAGAACTGGCACGTTCGGGCTTCGCGGAGATTCGCGCTCACACAGCCTGGGCGATAGGGCAGGGGGGATGGAAGGAACCATCTCGTCGAAGCGATGCACTAGCGCTTCTGTTGGCAAGATTGACTGGCGATGTATCTCCACTCGTTCAGCGCCGTGCTTGGGAGTCGCTCCAATCTTTTGGCGACCTTCCGGATTCCGATGCATTCGCGGAAGCATGGTTTCCTGCGTCAATCAGTACGGAGCGGCGCGTACGAGACGCCATGTTGAACTTCGCCGCGCAGCCGGCACAGCGCGATTTCGCGATACGTTCAATTGCCAAGTCGGCAGGCGACGATCCGTGGATGGCGGCCATGGAATTGCGACTGCGCGCCCGCTGTCAGGCAATTGAGCCGGAGGATTTGTTTCGCCGTGCCACGATGTTGTTCTCACAATCGATGGACGCGGAACTTCGTTTGACGGCGCTGCGCTTGGCGCAAATTGCCTTGGGTGACATTGAACTGGCGGCCAATCCGATTCCATCTGCGGATGGCTACATGGCAACGGCCCCGCAAGACGTTCCTTCCGAACTACGCGCGACGGCCTCCAAGTCTTTGACCGCTGCGTTTCCATCGGGCGATGACGATGTCGATCGCGAAGTCGCGCGCGCCTTAGCGTTAACAGGCTTGCCTGAAGTTGCGTTCCTGGATCAATTGGCGCAAAAGTGGACTGCGGAAAGTACCGTTGCGGATGACATCCACTACCTGATGGTCGCTACGAGGCTGTTGGAAGCCGAAAAGGCAAACGCGGAAATTCAAATCAAGGCCCACACCCTGACGGCAGTTGCCAGCGCCCTCGTTAGGCTGTACGGGAAGCTGGAAAGCCGCGGTCAGTTTCCCAGCCGGAATTGGCCGGCTCGAGTTGGTGAGTTGGCCGGCATCCTTATCGCAAAGGCTCCACAGCTCGGGCCAGCGATCATCGAGCACGAAGCATTTGGACGTGTCGACCACAGCTTGTTCGTGGCGAAGATGGACGGTGCCGTGAGAGTTCGTGGTGTGCGACGCTTGTTGAGAACAACCCTCGGGGATGATCCTCACTTCGGCGTAGGCTACTCAGGCTGGGCCCCTGAACTGGTCAACTTGTTACGACACCTACCAGAAGATGAAGCCGCTCCGCAACTGGAAGCTGCATGGGAAGAGCCCGCGCTGCGTGATGCAGCATTACCTCTGCTGGCGAGGCGCCCGCAGGCGAACGACCGCTGGAAGTACGTTGAGTCGCTCACTTCCATGCAGCCGAGTATTGTCGGGCATGCTGTTGACGCGTTGCTGAAACTCGAGGATCAACGCGAAGACAGTGGAGCAGGGCAGGGGGGTAGGACTAAACCAGTCGAAGAACTGAGTGCGATCGTGTTGGCGCTGCGAAGTGCCTGCCTCGTTCCCGCGCAGCGCGGGCTGCGCGACCGGCTGAGGAGGTTGTTTGAACGAAGTACGGGCAAAGACTTCGGTCTCGCCAGCGAGCCAAACGCAAGTCAATCCGCTGGCGCAGACATTGATGGGGAAACAGCGCGGTTGCTGGCGTGGTATCAACCTTGCTTTGACTGGTTTGAAAAACAGTATCCGGACTCTGGGGTCGGTATGAGCACTCCGTTCGCCGGTGCTGGCTGGGAGCAGAGATTGGGAGCCATCAATTGGGAATCAGGAGATAGTGCCCGCGGCGAGGTCTTTTACCGGCAAAAGACATGCGCGAGATGCCATGACGGGGCAGGGGGGGTAGGTCCAGACTTGCGGGGCATCACGGCAAGGTATTCTCGCGAAGACTTGTTCGTCTCGATCGTTGACCCGCAGCGTGACGTCGCACCTCTATACAGGACAACGCTGATCGAAACGACCGACGGATTGGTATACGCCGGGCTCATCATTTACGAGTCCCCAGAAAGCACATTACTGCAACTCCCTTCCGGAGAGACGATCCGAATCTCTGATGCGGAAATTCGGACCTCTCAACGAAGCAGACAGTCGCTCATGCCGCAAGGTTTGTTGGATGATGCCTCGGATCAGGACTTGGCTGATCTTGATGCCTACTTACGGGCAATCAGCAAACTCAACTAACGCGAGGCACGATCAGGAGACGGTGCGATTCTGATTCGATCGTTTTTACACGATCGCATTTTTACACGATCGCATTGTAGATCAGCGCGATGATTGCAGCGGCCACCGCGACAACGCTCAGGCCGATCAACCAGATCAAAACCGGTGAAATCCTGGACTGAGGCTGGATGAACGACGGTCGCGAGTCGAACGCAGAGAGAGTTTCCTCACTCGCGGATGTCATTGCCAGCGTACCTTGCGAGACTTGGCTCGTACTCTCGGGACGCTCCATGATTTCCGGGATCGGTTTAGTGTCCGTCATGGACGTGTAGTCCATCATGATCGGCGGGGGCGGGGGCCCGACACGTGTGCGCATCAGCCGCGGCTGTTGCATGGCCACAGCCGCCGTGTTCGTCCAATCATCGCCTGCCCATGGGGAAAGCCGTCGAATCACCTCTCTCGCCGAGCGAATCCGGTGTCGAGCGTCTTTGACCATCATGTCCGCAATCACATCCACAAAAGCATTGTCCAGGTCCGGACTGAGTCGCCGCGGATCAAGCGGCTGATCGTAGCAATGCCGGCGAGCTTTTTCTTTTGTGTTGCCGCCGGGGAAGGGGACCTTGCCCGTCACGGCGTAATACAGAGTGCAACCGAGCGCATAGATGTCGCAAGTTGGTGTCAGGTTCTGAGGCGTCAAAATTTGTTCGGGGGAAAGATAGTCGGCAGTCCCCACGGTCTTGTTCTTTCGCGCGTCATCTTCCTCGTCCAAGTAGCCAGCCAGGCCGAGGTCCGAGACTTTGCATACGCCCTCAGGCGTGACCAACAGATTGCCTGGCTTGATGTCGCGGTGGATCAAGCCCCGTGAGTGGGCATGGTCCAAACCGTAGGCCGCTTGTGAAATGATTGCGGCGGCAACATTCATGGACAGCGCGCCGCCCCCGTCACGTAATCCGCGCACAAGCCGTCGTAGGTCCATGCCAGGCACATATTCTGTGACCAGGAAGTGCACGTTGCCATCTCGGCCAGCGTCAAAAGCACGAACTAGGTTGGGATGGTCCAAATGCGCTTGAGCCTGGGTCTCGCGGAGGAAGTTATCGACGGACTCAGGCGTGGTACGATCTAGCGGCAACACTTTGACGGCGACAACGCGTCGCATGATGGAGTGTTCCGCTTTGAACACCTGGCCCATTCCACCTTGCCCGATGGCGTCAAGGATGCGGTATGCTCCCAACGTCCACTTCACACGTCCGCGACGGAGTTGCTCAACTTGCCAATGATTGAGGTGTCCCAGCTCAATAAGCTTGGCTGCCAACAACTTGTCGTACTCGTCTTCAGGCGGCTGTCCAGCGATAGACATCCCTGTGCGCGCATGCTCAAGCTCGGCCTCGGAAACGAGACCGCTTGCCAAGACGGCTTCTCGAAACGCGATCTTTCGCGAAGCAGGCATCGACTTCAGGCACCTCCTGAAGGCACGTCAGCGCTGAGATGAAGGGACAGCCAAAGCCCAGGATGATTTTGGAACCAAGGCGGAAAGGATAGCAAATCCCGTGCGATCGATCAAAAAATGGACGCCGGAGTGCAAACTCCACGCACGATGACTGGCTCCAAGCCCTGTATTGAAATGTACTTGGAGCGATTCTCGCGCCAAGGTTTTTATTAATCTTCGCCTGATTCGAAGCCGATTGGCTGGTTTTTGGTGCTGGTGCTAACGATGCAACAACTTGGCAACTTGGCGATTCCACTCTCTCGCAGTTTGCCATGTCGATATCCATTCATCAGAGCGAGTCCCCTATTCCCAACAAAGAAATTTTAGCTCCCTCGCCGATTTTTTCGTAGCCACTCATAGCTATACGCCCCTCCATGACAAACTGGCCACGTCGAGGAGTTCGTCTGGAAAGCCCACTGCACGCCACCAGGGCGGAGGGGGCGCCGCAAATTCAATCGCCGATTTTTTCGTGGGGTGTTGCACGGTCAACCGTGCCGCGTGCAGACCGATCCCTGGGTGTCGGTGCCGCGTTGCTCCATACTTGACATCACCCATGATCGGGTACCCCCGATCAGTCCACTGCACACGGATTTGATGTTTACGCCCCGTCTCCAGCCGGATGGCAACAAGTGATCGGCCGTTTGCAACTGCCAAGCTCTTCCATGCCAACCGCGCGAACTTCGCGCCTGGCTGATCGCGGGAAACAACCTCCATACGGTGTTTGCCCTCGTTCTTCCACAGCCAATCTTCGAGCACGTTGTGGCCTGCGTCCGAAATCCGCCCAGGCGGATGTCCAAGCTGGTTTTTTCTCAGCTCACTTTGCAAGACCGCCAGATAGATCTTCTCCGGGCTGCCGGCGGCAAACTGTGCGCTCAGCCGTGCCGCTGCCTTGGATGTTCGCGCGAACAGCAAAACGCCGGACACAACAGCGTCTAAACGACTGACAACGCCCAGATAGACATTGCCTGGCTTGTTGTACTTCTGCTTGATGTACCGTTGAGCCAAACCGTGCATGCTCGGCTTTCCTGCCGTAGCACCCATCGTCGCGATTTCCGCTGGCTTATTGATGGCCAACAGATGGTTGTCCTCGTAGAGGATTTCAAGCGGACGTGACATCGGACAATAAACTTCTGCGATTGCTGGCGGTATTGGGATACAATCTTGAGGCCAATATTTGTACGGCAAACAACCCGTTGAAATCCTACCGTGACGTTGCTCAATCAGGCCAACGATTAGGGTGAATCTCACAACGACTTGCAAATCGTTGTGCTATCTTACGCAGCGAAAGGGTGAGCCCCCCAGAAGTTCTCGCTGGCCGTTGTGCATCTCAACGGGCTGTTCATGTCAACCATACTCGTTGTCCGAGAGACGCCTAGGCTCAAGTATCAGTTTGATGAAGAACTCAGCTTGCAAGCGCGTGATTCTGGCCAGCAGTTCTCCACGGCGGCGAGAGTTGATGCACGACGCCGGCTACGATGCAGAGGTCATTCCGCCGAGCGACTCGGCTGAGTGTGGTCTTTGCAGTGGAGAGACGGCTCCCATGTTGGTCGGACGGCTGGCATTTCAGAAAGCCGCTGATGTTGCCGAGCGGCTGACAGAAGAAACCAGAGCGCAGCGACCAATTATCGCCTGTGACACGGTCGCAGAATATGCCGGAACGATTCTGGGGAAACCCGCCAACGAAGATCACGCCCGCGAGATTCTGCAGACTTTGTCCGGCAAACTGCACCGCGTCTATAGCGGACTCTGCGTTTGGCCGGTGCAAGGTGAACCGCGTGTCGAAGTTGATTGTTCGGAATTGGAAATGCGAGAACTGACTGCGCCCGAACTCGATGACTACCTTGCATCTGGCCTTTGGGAAGGTAAAGCGGGCGCATTTGGCCTCCAAGATCGGCCAAATTGGCTAAAGCTGATCTCGGGGACGGAGTCCAATGTCGTTGGACTTCCCATGCCGCTGTTGGAGCGGATGCTAATAGAAGTGTCCAGTTCCGGCGAAGAAGGGGTATCGCAACTGTAAGATTCCTTTCAGTCACGGTTTCAGGCTGATCCTCCCAGTCATGATCTCGCGCGTGTTGTTGCTACGGTAAGATTCTCGCCAAGATTGACCGTTCGTGAGCGAATCCACATATCACGGACTGCGAAGTGTTTCTTGCCGGAAAATGTTCGCGAAACCGGCCGACCTGCAATGTCAAGTTAACCTGACACTGACCTGTAAGCCGGCAAGACGCGAGGAGTTGCCGCGGAGCGTTGTCTGGAAATCTTTGCGCCACCGATGCCATGGACTCACAGAGGGGTTAAATCCCCAGGCATGGTCTGAGAAAAACTTGATGCTCATGGGCCCGGCTTCCACAATAGTACTAAGCCACGGTCTGGAATCGTGTGGCAATCAGCCAATTCCTGATACCACATCGCCCGCCGTGCGGCGACCGTGATGCCAACAGGCATTTGCAGTCTCGGAATATATCTTGCTATCCAAACTCGCAATCAAGGGCTCAGCCTACAGTCGATACCCCCACAACTACTTGATTGAGCCCCCGTCATTTTCCTTTCTAGGCGGCATTTGAAGGAGAAGTGAATGTCACAACGATCGTGCAGGCACGATGCTCGCGAATGGACATTTCCACCCGGGGTTATGGGACGTAGCCTCCCAGGTGGTTTATCGATTTCTGCCGTCTGCGTCCTCGCGATTCTCACTTTGCCGGCCGTTGGATTTGCGCAATCGGCCGACGGCGGGGATGACAAACAGGATGTGGGAACGACGCTCGCTGACAGTATCGACCTGGACACTGTGCTGGCGAAGGCAGCGCCGGAAACTGTGGCCGAGCTCAAAGTTCTCGAAGCTCAAGTTGAATCGGTCGTGGAGAAAGTCATGGACGCGACGGTGGCCGTTCGTGTCGGCAACGCCCAAGGGAGCGGCGTTATTGTTTCCGCAGATGGCTACGTGATGACCGCGGGGCACGTTTCCGGAACACCTGGTCGACGGGCCACAATCATCTTTCCAGATGGTCGCCGGGTGCGCGGCGAGACTTTGGGTCGTCACGCTCGTATGGACAGCGGACTCATCAAGATCACGGACGAGAACGAAGAGGAGTGGCCCTTTGCTGCGATGGGGTCATCTGATGAACTTGAAGATGGAACGTGGGTGATTTCCCTGGGACATCCCGGCGGCTACCAGCGCGGCCGAAAACCGGTCGTCCGCTTGGGCCGAGTGCTGGAAACGTCTCAATCGCTGATTCGTACAGATTGTACGCTTGTCGGCGGTGATTCCGGCGGGCCGCTGTATGACATGTATGGGCACGTGATCGGCATTCACAGCCGCATTTCCCGCAACCTTTCCCAGAACTACCACGTGCCCGTTGCCACATACACGGAGACGTGGGACCAACTTGCGGCCAGTGAAGAGATTGGCAGTCAACCACCAAGGCTCGGGATTCGTGGCCAAGATCACGAAGATGGCTGCCTGGTCACAGAGGTTCTCGATGAACTTCCCGCGCTGGCGGCCGGCATTCAAGTTGGCGACGTGATCACTCATTTTGGAGAGCGCGAGGTGGTTGGGATCAGCCATCTGGCTGACATGGTGCAAGCGCATCGTCGGGGCCGCAAAGTGCAGATCACGCTGATTCGCGATGGCGAAGAGCAAACCGTTTCACTACGAATTCGTTAGCGACGCTTGACCGCGGCAAGCGTGAACGTCTTGCGGATGCAAGGTGAAATAGCGCACAGCCCTGGCTTAGCCGTCACACACAATGCCTTGTTTGAAGAGAGCCATTTATGACTTCTTCGACGACAAAGACACTTCAACCCAGCGTAGCAAGCCGGTTGGTGGTGGCAGCCTGTCTGTTAGGCGCATTGGCGCCGGCAGTTGCACAAGGGCAAAACCGTACCAATTCCCGGAATAGTCTGGCCGTCCGCTCAGCGTTCCGCGATGTCGTGGCCGAGGCACGCCAGTCTGTTGTCCGTGTCCGCACCAAAGGCCGTACGATCGCATTTGGGACAATCGTGGCTGAAGACGGATATGTGTTGACCAAAGCCAGCGAGTTGACAGGTCCGCTGACGTGCAAACTTTCCGATGGTCGTGAGTTGGATGCGGACATCATTGGAGTGCGTGAAGACTATGATCTGGCCATGCTCAGGATTGATGCCGATGACCTGCGACCGGCCAATTGGAATCTCGCCGAAGAGGAAGTGGCCGGCCGCTGGTGCATCACGCCCGGGATCAAAGAAGATCCGGTTTCTGTCGGAGTGATCAGCGTCAGTCGCCGCCGTATCCAGCCCATCTCTGGCATTCTAGGAATCCTCATGGATCAAAATGCCGAAGGTGGCGCAAAGGTCACAGAAGTGACTGAAGGAAGCGGCGCTGCCAAAGCTGGCCTTAAGGTTGATGATCTGATTACCTATGTGAATCGAACACCCATTGAATCAAGCGAGGACCTCTCCCAGTCACTGGGAAGTTATACCGTGGGTGACATCGTCCGACTTCGCGTTCGTCGCGGAGAGGACGAGAACACGATCGAAGCCAAACTTGGCCCACGACAACGAAATAGCGGCAGACGTCGGGGGCGAGGCCGATCTTCCTTCCAAAATGCCATGGGTGGAGCCCTCTCAGATCGCGCTTCCGGGTTTCCGTCCGCAATCCAACATGACACCGTGCTTCGTCCTAGTGAATGCGGCGGGCCCTTGCTGGATTTGGAAGGGCGAGTGATCGGAATCAACATTGCCAGGGCAGGCCGCGTGATGTCCTTTGCGCTGCCGGCCAGCGAGGTCCATGTCTTGTTGGACGATCTGAAGTCAGGCGAGTACTCGCCATATGTCGATTTCCGTGGGAACGACAAATCCGGTGATGGAAACCGTGCCCGTTAGAGCGTTTTTCTTGTTGACGTTCCGTCGCCGCCATTGATGACTTCAGGTACTGCTGAGGTGTTGAACGCCACTCGATGACGAGCCGAACTGAAGTCAACAAGGCGCTCGAGAACATCTCCCTGATGGATTTCCTTTGTCAGCAGTTCCCATCGCTTCGCGGACGAGTGATTGAATAGCCGCGGCGTTCCCCGTGCGCCCTGCTCTCAGGCGTACGGGCGAAATTGACATTGGTCAAATTTTGGGATGTTTTCGGCCTATCTGCGCGCTGCCGAGCGCCATAGGAGGTTGACGGTTAACATGCTACTGAACGTAACGTCAAGGTTGTCGGTGATGTTTGCGGTCCCGTTGCTGGTTAATTGCTGGGAATGAAGCGTTTGCGCCACTCCCCTGGAGGCGAGAAAAATTTGACCAATGTCAATTTCGCCCGTACGCATGAAGGCAGGACGCGTGGCCTCCCATCGGGGATGATTGACAGCGTCCGTTCGGGCCAGCGGAATAGCAATCGGACAGATATCTCCGTTTCTCAGCGGATGTCGCAACTCACCAGAGCCTGACAACGGTCGGAGCGTGACCAGCAAACGTTGGGCATTTCGAGTATCGCCAAGTAGAGTAGGATAGTGACCCCAGGCACACTGGTTTCAGTGTGCCTTTTTTCAGTCTGCTGGTTGACGGCGATCCCCCGCGATTTCACATGCAGAATTCGACCGATCTCGAAGCGGCCGTCCTGGGCGCGATCTTCTCTCAAGGTCCATGCACAGCCTATCGGGTCCGCGAGCGCTTTCGGCGATCATTGTCCGCCCATTGGAATTGCAGTACGGGCGCCATCTACCCAATGTTCGCTCGGCTTGAACAGCGCAACCTCATCCGCCCGGCCAAGGGTTCGGAAGAGTCGTTCGGCGTCAAGTATGAGATCACGCCCAAAGGCACACAATCTGTGCGCGACTGGTTGCTGAAAACGCCGCAAGACGGCGCACAGTTAATGAATTTTGATCCGCTCCGTGCGAGATTGAGCGTTATGGCAGCGCTTTCCGTGGACGAGCGGACGAAGTTCATTGAGTCAACGCGTATGGTACTGAAGGATCACTTGAAGCTGATTCGGAAGGATGTGCGTGGCAAGAAGACCGCCGAGTCCCTGTTCGACTACCTGGTTGCTCGCGGAGCCTATCTGTCTGTTCGCAATCAATTGCGGTGGTTGGACGAGGTGGAAAAAACCTTAAATGAAAATGACGTTGTCGCCGAGGTTCAGAATTAGCATCAGTCTGGAGCGAAAGCCCTGTCATGACGAAAGAACTCACGCCAGCGGTGACGCGCATCTTGGCCTCGTTGCGGCCTCATGCTCAGGCAGGGCAGGGGGGGTACGCCGTGCCGCAGCAGGTGTTGCTGGGGTTGCTTTCCGAGTCTGAGTGTCGTGCGGCACTGACTTTGGCGCGGCATTCGGTCACTGAAGACGATGTGATTGCGCGCTGGCCTGAGTTGGCGGAAATTGCTGATGTCGTTCCGTCAACCTCACTACCTGCCGTCAAGAATGGACCGACTGACAATCCCGAAATCGGCGGTGATGTCAGCAGCAGCGGACTTTGCTCTGATCCAAACTTACAAGTGATCATCGCCAGGGCAGGGGAGTTGTTGGCTGATTTTCCGCAGCCTTTGGCGGTAGCAACGGAACACGTATTACTGGGGTTGGTTGCGGGTGACGATGACGCCGCTACTTGGCTTCGCGAGCGGGGATTGAGTCAAGAGGCGATGTTGGCCGAGCTTCGGCAGCAGTTTGGTGTCGATGCAACGCCGCTTTCGGTCAGTTTGGAAGGTGAACCGCAGGTTGAAGCGTCTGCCAGCACGGTCTCGGAGTCGCCTGAGGCAACTTCCGCAGCAGCGCCCGAAGAGTTCGACGACGAGATTGCCGCCTACCTTTCGGATGGAGGTCGAGGCGTATCGGATGGCGCTGCAAGATCAAGTCAACTTGAATTGCCGTCGTCGCCAGGGCAGGGGAGTCCGCCACCGCGGATGGCAGTGTTTCGTGTGTTGGATGCCGCCATCAATCGCGCACTGGAAGGGTTGAGGGTGCTTGAAGATTCGGCCAGGTTCTTACTCAATGACGCCAACCTAACGCTCGCGCTCAAAGATCTCCGGCATGGCGTGTCAGGTTTGGCAGCGCGATTGCCGCAAGATGCTTTGATTGCGGCGCGGGACGTGCCCGGGGATGTCGGCACGCCACTGAGCACGCTGGCGGAACGTTCGAGACACACGACCGAAGACCTGCTCGCCGCAAACTTTCACCGTGTGCAGGAATCACTTCGCAGTCTAGAGGAGTTCGGCAAGCTAGTCGATACCGAGGCGTCCGTGTCGTTCAAGCATCTTCGCTACGAGTGCTACACGCTGCACCGTTCTGCCATGGTGGCTCGCCAGGCGAATCATGCGTTGGAGACCGCGCGGCTGTACGTCTTGCTGGACGGCGGCTCATCGCCCCAGGCGTTCGAGCACCTCTCCAAGTCCTTGATCGACGTCGGTGTTCCGCTGATGCAATTTCGAGACAAGCAACTGTGTGATCGCGAGTTGTTGGACAGGGCAGGGGAGTTGATGCGTTACGCTTTGGGAACGGACACGCGAGTCATCATCAACGATCGTCCGGACATTGCTGCCGCCGTTTCCGCGGATGGTGTGCATCTGGGACAGGAAGAGCTGACGAGCGGGGCCGCCCGGCGAACTGTTGGTCCGGAAGCGTTGATTGGGATTAGCACGCACAACCTCGATCAAGCCAAGCAGGCCGCGCGCGATGGGGCCAGCTATCTGGGCGTTGGGCCAACCTTTCCCTCGCGAACCAAAGAGTTCGAGGAATTTCCTGGGCTTGAGTTCGCGCATGCCGTGGCTACGGAAGTTGCACTGCCGGCGTACGCGATTGGTGGGATTACGCTCGCCAATCTGGAATCGGTCTTGAAGACCGGCGTACACGGCGTCGCCATCGGCGCGGCCATCACATCGGCGGATGATCCCCCGCGTGCGGTGAAGGAATTCTTGCGTGTCTTGAACTGATCGGCACTTGGAACTCTGTCGCGACACTGTTCGGCTTAAGCAGGCGGTTGGGCGAATTCGCACAGTGAGCTCTTCTCGCCGAGTTTGAATCCGATCCATGAGATCACGCAGCTTGTCGACAAACCAACGTCTGCAAGTGGCGTCTCCACCCCCTCGCCGTTCGCGCTACGGATTGGTAGGGTAGGGGGCACGGCAATTCTCGTCGAAACGCTTCTTTGTTCAGGTCTCTTGTTCGATCCGTGGACCGCATTCTCAAATTCCTGATCCTGCTGTCATTGGCGTTGGTTCTGACGACTGGGACCATCGGCTATGTAATGGGCGATCCTCGACAGATGCCGCCGATGAAGACCGTCCATTTCCTGATGGGGATCATTACTTCGCTGGCTGTGATGCTGGTGAACGGAATTGTGGCGACGTACTTCATCGGAACCAGTCGCTGGTGCAAAGAGGTTTGTCAGACGTATGCCCTGTCGGATGAGCTTTGGCAGAGGGCGGCACGTTGCAAACGCTCGGCTTTTCCAATCACGCTGGCAGGCATGCTGGTGTTTGTGGGCGTGGTGTCCTTTGGTGCGATGGCCGACCCGGGCACAGGGCTGAACCTGGACCCGCTCTTCGGCATTTTCTCTTGGGCGACCGTTCATCTGCTCACAGCGATTCTCGGTGTTACGTTCTTTCTCTACGCCGCAAAGTTGCAGCTTGCTGCCGTGCGCCGCAATCATGCCGTGATTGAAGAGATCATGGATGCGGTCAGTGAGATCCGTGTTGCCAGAGGGCTGGACGATGACGGGGCCGCATCTCAAACTCGCGCGATCTCGCCGGAAGTGAAGCAAGCTACGGTCGACGGATAGAATAGAAAAGTGTGCGCAGCTGTGGAGAACCTGCCACCGGTGGCGCCAGCGGCCAACGCCGTCGATGAATGTCGCAACGTGCAGCATGATGTCGATTGAGCACAGAAGCAGCGTGAGGCCAGCTTCTCATACATTCCCCACTAACAGCGAAGGCGCGCATGTCTGATTCCGGCCACTCTGAATTCGCAAGCCAATGGCGATTTCCCCTCGAACCGGCTTTGAAGCAACTTCCAACGCCCGCAGGAGACCGGTTCATTGAGGTTTTCCGTCGCGGCACGTTGCAAGTTGAAGTCTACGCGCCGCGGGGTTCAGATTCTCAGCAGCCGCACACACGGGATGAGTTGTACATCGTGATGGCAGGGCAGGGGACGTTTCTTAACAACGGAACCCGGACACCGTTTCAGCCCGGCGACGCGCTGTTTGTGCCGGCCGGCGTCGAGCATAGCTTCGAGGACTTCAGCGATGATCTGGTGACGTGGGTGATCTTCTGGGGACCGGAGGGTGGGGAAGGGGAGTGACCGATTCTCTAACGGCATTGCTTGAGCATACAAGCCGTTCCCGGATAATCAGATCGACCACAAGTCACTGGGGGCTTCTCATCACCCGACAACACTCTTGCCTACTAGCGATCATGGACGCTCAAACGCCTGAACAATTGACTCAGAAATCTTGCGTTCCCTGTGAAGGTGGCGTGCCTGCCTATTCCCCGCGCGAAGCCAAAGTGCAATTGGAAACTCTGACCGGCTGGGAGCTCACACACGAGGATAAGCGGATACGCAAGAACTGGACGGTCAAGAACTTTGTCGCCGGAATGGAGTTCTTCAACAAAGTCAAAGACCTAGCCGAAGACGAAGGGCATCACCCTGACCTGCACATCGAAGGATATCGCAATTGCTGGATTGAAATCTGGACACACGCCATCGGCGGACTTTCCGAGAACGATTTTATTCTTGCCGCCAAGATCGATGAGCTTCCGGTCGAGACAAGCTCCTGAAACTCATTTGCCAATGGCACGAGAGAACCGACAGCCGAGGGAGTGAGCAGGGCAGGGGGAGCAAAGCTGCGCCAACAACAGGTCAGGCAGGGGGTGAGTCAAGCACCCACCGCAAGCGGGGTGCTCGCTGGATTTTGATTACCCGTTGAGTTAAGACGGTCGGTGCAGCCACTCAATGACGCTGATCGCAGCGTTGTCGCTCAGACAAGCCCCAACTAGAATGCAATCTGACGCTGCTGGGCGCTTTTCTTGCTCGATCCTGGGCTTCTCATGAATTGTGGTCGTTTCAGACTGTTGCATCACATCCGCACTGGCCGCAATACGCAGGTCTGGGAAGCGATTGACGACGAAGATCGAAAAAAATACGCCGTCAAGCTTGTCCGCCAGGACCACGTTGACAAGACAGTCTCAGAGATGATCCGTCGCGAGTTCACCGTTGGCCATAAGCTCGATCACCCTCGCGTGATTCGCTATGTGGAATCAGGAAAGTTCCGCAATTTCCCGTTTCTGGCGATGGATTTCTTCGGCTATCCCAATCTCAAAGTGCTTATCCTCCAAGAGCACGAGGCGCTTGCTCTGCTGACCTCAAAAATTATCGAGCAGTGTGTTGAATGTCTACAGTACCTTCAGAAAGTTGACTACGTTCATCGCGACATCAAGCCGGAGAATATTCTGGTTTCGCCCGAAGGTGATATTAAGTTGATTGACTTTGCCTTGGCTCAGAAACCACAGAAAGTCTCTGCGCTGGCCAGTCTTTTCGGCGGGAAGAAAGGCAAAGTTCAAGGGACTCCTAGCTATATCCCGCCAGAGCAGATCCGCGTGCAGTCGATTGATTCAAAAGCGGACGTCTATAGCATGGGGTGCACGTTCTTTGAACTTGTGGCTGCCAAACTGCCGTTCACCGGATTCAACACGCAAGAGTTGTTGATGAAGCATTTGCGGGCGTCCATTCCCAACCTGGAAGCGTTCAATAAGAACGTGACTTCAGATTTCTCCGGCTTGGTAAGAGAAATGATGGCCAAGAAGCCGGAGGATCGTCCCAGCGTTGCCGCGTTGGCGCAGGCAGTGAAAGTGATTTCAGTCTTTAAGCGCACTCCCAAACCCGCCGCCGCAACCGCCAAAGACTAAAGCGCCTGTGTAGGTGTGGTCCCTGCCCTGCGTCTTACTGTCCTCATTTGAAGTCTTCACAGATTGAATCTTGTCCTATGGCTCCGCAGCATCAACTGGCGTTTGAAAAGCCGATCTACGAAATTGAGGAACGGCTGGATGCTTTGAAAGAATCCACCGTGGATCACGAGGATGAATCCATTCGCGAGGAACTGCGCTCCCTGCGGAGGCAGCGCATCGACTTGACTCGTGAGATCTACGGCAAGCTGGAGCCTTGGGAGACCGTGGAGGTCGCTCGGCATCCTGACCGACCCCGCACCAGCGATTATCTCAAGCTCGCTTTTGAAGAGTTTGTCGAGCTGCACGGTGACCGTGCGTATGGCGATGACCGCGCGTTACGCGTCGGCTTTGCAAAAATCGGTGGCAACAAAGTGCTGGTAGCAGGCTTGGAGAAAGGCCGCACGCTTGATGAGCGCACCGCTTGCAACTTCGGCTGCGCTCATCCGGAAGGATACCGCAAAGCGCTGGCCAAGATGAAGCTAGCCGCCAAGTACGGCTTGCCGGTAGTGACGTTGATTGACACGCCCGGCGCTTATCCCGGCGTGGGAGCTGAAGAACGCGGCCAGGCCTCAATTATCGCCGAGTGCATCTACGAGATGTCGCGTTTGCGGACGCCGGTTGTCTGTGTCGTCATTGGAGAAGGAGGTTCCGGCGGAGCCCTGGCCGTGGGCGTCGGGGACAAAATCGCGATCCTGCAATACGCGTACTACTCCGTGATCAGCCCTGAAGGCTGTGCCGGCATCCTCTGGAAAAGCCACGCCTTCAAGCAACAGGCCGCCAAGGCCCTGCGTTTTACTTCAAGCGATTTGAAATCCTTTGGCGTCGTAGATGACGTCATTGAGGAACCTCTCGGCGGCGCCCACCGCGACCACCATCAAGCCGCCAACCTGGTCAAGCAGTACCTGGCCCGCAGTATTCGCGAGATCGGCAGCCGGCCCATCGATGACGTGCTGAGTGACCGCTACGAAAAGTTCCGCCGCATCGGTGTCTTTGTCGAAGATGGGCAGATGATCGCCGGCGGCGAAGCACGGCAAGCGTAACGCCGCTACAAGTGCGAATATTTGCTACAGTTGTTGCCATCTTTTGAGTATTGTCAGCGAAGCCAGAAGCACGATTCAAGGTTAGCCGCAGAAAGGGCAGGGGAGTGATGGAGCATCAGCCGATCAGTGGTGAGCGCGATTCTGCGCCTCGTCCGCTCCGCAAATGGCGCAAGCGAATT
Source organism: Pirellulales bacterium (assembly GCA_028066245.1). Taxonomy (GTDB): domain Bacteria; phylum Planctomycetota; class Planctomycetia; order Pirellulales; family S012-138; genus CALJLD01. The sequence continues at coordinate 30,558 of JALCBR010000061.1, forward strand.
TTTCGTTTTGTTCTACTCTCGATCATTACGTCAGTTATCACGTGGACAGTCAACTACTCCATTTGGCTGTACAATGCGCAGAAACGCCGTGACACAGCGATCGCTGAGGCACGCAAGCGCGGCGAACCCGTCTGGTTTAGCGATCTGAAACCCGAGCCGTTGCTGGCGGCGGAACTCTCGCTCGGCGCATTGACTGACATCATCGCC
>JALCBR010000183.1 GCA_028066245.1 Pirellulales bacterium
TCCGCGGCGAAGAGAAACAATATCGAAACAGAACCACTACTACAACAATACAAGCGGAACGTCGCTCGATCAGGGGGACAGGTGGATCGATGCCACGGCGGTCATCTCGGACGGATGCGTCATTATCACGCCGATGGAATCAGATGAAGTGCATTGTCTTGATCTGCGGACTGGAGAGTTGAAGTGGAAGAAGCCCCGCGGCAAGAACCAGAAAAACCTCTTTGTTGCTTGCGTGGATGACGGCAAGTGCGTCATGGTCGGACGAGACCGGGTCATCGCTTGGAACCTAGATGACGGGAAACCATCTTGGAAAGAGCCATTGAAACTGCCGGAGAGCGCCTATCCCGCCGGGCAAGGTGTGCATATGAGCGGCGAGTACTTGCTGCCCTTATCCAATGCCTCATTGGCTCGCATTGATTTGTCCGTGGGGACGATTTCCGATGTTCAGTTCACACGGCGTGAATTGCCGCTGGGAAACCTCATCTTCGCCAACGGAGAGTTCCTTTCGCTAGGGCCCCGGTACCTGGAGACGTTCCCACAACGTGAGAAACTCTTGAAATCGGCCCGAGCGGCTCTCGCCGCTGATGGCAATGATGCCCAGGCGATGACACAATTGGGGGAACTCGCTCAAGCTGACGGCGTGATTGACGAAGCGATTGACCACTACCGCAAGGCCTATGTGATCCAACCCACGCCTCGTCGTAAAAGCCTGTTGGTTGCAGCACTGTTGACTGGCATCCGCCAAAAGTTGCCCTCCGCCGCTGACTACGATGAACTGCTCAAGAACCTGTCGGGCGAATAGCCGTTAACGCCCTGTTGGACCTTGAGGTCATCGATTCGTTCTAGCAGCGGTGATCGCTTTCCTTCGATACTCGCAATTTCTTCTCGTCGCCAGCGTCTGTAGCGAACTGATTCATGGCTTCGCCCCTGAGAACGTTTGTTGGCTTGGAGCTGTCGGCGGCAACCAAAGCGGCCGTATCTCGGCTCATTGAACGACTGCAAAGCAGCAACGCAAACGTCCGTTGGACCGCCCCGGAGAATCTGCATATCACGCTCAAGTTCCTGGGCGATGTGCAAATGACATCCGTCGCGGCAATCTGTCGTGCAGTTACCGCGGCTGCAACACCGGTGGCGCCGTTTCGTGTTTCATTGGGTGGCGCTGGCGCCTTCCCAGATATCAACCGACCGCGCGTGCTCTGGCTGGGTGTCAAAGGCGGTTCGGATTCGCTGATCGCACTTCATGCCCGAGTGGAACAGGAACTGGCACAGCTGTCGTTTCCTTTCGAAGCGCGAAAGTTTACGCCGCACATCACGCTTGGTCGCGTCCGTGGCCCGTCGGCTGAGTTGACACCGCAGTTGGAAAAGAACGCAGACTTCCCCGCGGAAGAAACGCTCGTGAATGAAGTTGTTGTTTATTCGAGCGAGCTCACCTCTGATGGTCCTCACTATTCCCCATTAGGTCGAGCGAAACTTGTTGGCGAATGAGTGCAAAGTGTCAGCCTTTACGAAGTCACCGCGGCCCATCGGTCGTTTTACATCAGCTGGCAACTTCGGATGCGAATCGTAAGAGGGCGTACAACTGCGAAAACCGTGGCGCATCCAGCGAATCAAAAAGTCACAACGAGAATGTTCCATTCTTCGGTGAGGGAGCGAACAATAGCACTCAGAGCAGTCCTGATGAGAGAATCGCGCAGGTCAGCTACTTTGAGACGGAATCGCCAGGGCGAGAGGAACACCTTGATGTCATCTTCGGATTTCTCCGGTCAATCGGAAGCCCGAGCCCGTCGCTGTCCGATCTGTGGGACGATGTTCCTCGGTGGACATTCCAAAGCGTTGCCATTTTGCAGTTCACGCTGCCGTACAATCGATTTGGGACGATGGTTAGGCGAAGGCTACTCTGTCCCAAGCAATCCACTTGATGACGAGTTGGATTCCGAAGAAATGGGTGACACAGCTAACGACTATTGAAGTTTAGCGCAGTCGAATCGCCCTCCCTTTTCCCGTGTGTTGCCGTTGGCCGCGGCTTATAATGCCCGCGAGCACGGCGGGGTTCAGGTTGACCTCTGTGGTGGCGCACGCGCTGGGGGCGATTAATGGCGCGTTGCCGTAGGCCAGGTGAGTGATAGTGAACTCGCTGGCTCTTGCAACCAACTTGGATATTGAGAGCTTTCTTACCGTAGATTCTTCTTTCGGGTGGCAACGTGACGGGCGTTTCTGATGACGAAGGTCGAGTGACGATCGACAAAGTTCACTGGATTAAGGTTTTCCCCTGGCTTTCGCTGGCCAAGAGCTTTCGCATGGCGCTAGGTCCAGGAAAGCTGACACTGGCTTGCCTGGCATTGTTGGCGACCTCAACGGGTTGGTGGGCAATCGGCGGAATCTTCGCTGCCAGCGAAGATGCGTCGGTCATTCATATTCGTGAGAACGTCCACTGGCCTTGGCGAGAGAGTAGTCTTTCGCAAACGGATTTTGAAAAGCAATTCGACCCCAGCCACCCCCGCCGGAACATTGTGCTTAGCACGGCGGAGTACTACGTCAGTCCGGGTCTCGAGCGTTGCGATAATGAACGCGCCG
>JALCBR010000062.1 GCA_028066245.1 Pirellulales bacterium
CCGTATGGGGAGGTCGAAATCGCGGTGTGCCTGATTCGTCAAAGCGAACTGTCTGCTTGCGGTCGAACTCCAGCGCTACTCTTCCATCGTGTAGCACCTGGACGCGACCGTTGATTGCCTTCCAGCTTCCAAAGATCGGAGCGGCCGCAAGAGCTGCCGGAATCGGAGGTTTTCTGGCGCCGATGGCAGGGGCTGGGGCATGGAATTTCAATGATCGGAGGATTTCCCCAGTCGCCTGGGAAACAAACTGAGATTCAAAGTTGGCTTCGATGCCTTGCAACTCGAAGACACCCCACTGCGTCATCACGATCGCATGTGCCGCCGGAGTTGTGCCACCTTCAGGCGTTGGCAGAAAGAACTCTTGGAGCATCCCGGGATTTCCGCTGATTTCGAATGACCGCGGACCACCGGAGAGTGACGCATTTCCGATCGCCGAGCGGAATCTCGATTCAAACTCTGCGGTTAGGTCGCGGTGCGCCGAAGCCCCTCGGAAGGGACGATACCGCATCCAAACACCGCCTCTTAGATCATTCGGGTTGCCTGTGAATTCATCGCCAGGGCTTAGCTGAAGAAAGACATCCCGCTGATAAGGGGTTTCTTGCATGCTCCAACCATGCGGGACTTGAAACTCAACGCTATCCGCGGCGAAAAACACAACGTCCTGATCATCGTGTGCCTGAGATGTGTTGGCCTGTGTGAGCTGCGGTTCATTTGCGCGCCAAATTGATGGATCAGTGAAAGCATCCCCTACAAGAAGCCGCGGCGCAGTTGGAGCAATCGACGCGATGGCTGTGCCGGGTTCCAGCACAGTGACGGCACCTTGAGTCGGGACAACCGTAACGCACAGCGCGAGAAGTGCTTCTGAGAACATTCCGTAGCTCGATTTGAGGCTTTTTGATCTTTGGAGCAGAGACGCGAGGTCACTGTCCAGCACAAGTCTACTCCTGCCTGTTCATCGGCGCGGTTGCCGCAAATAAAACGGCCTTAGGAGTGCTAGCGACACAATCGGGCAATCGTCAATTTTGATACGGAACGAAAGATTGGACCAACCGGACAGAAAACGCCCGATGCGTCCCGCACAGATTCGCTAGACCGAATGAACGTTTGACTCGTACGTTTGTGTGAACGTTTACGAGGGACGTGACGCTGGAATGTCGTGCCGCAAGATCTCTTTGCGGAGGGCGTTCAACGCGATCTTTGCGGCGCGCTCGGCTGCGATTGCCGGATGGCTGGCAAAGGGATACTCGCGAATTCGGTAATTCACGCCGTTCATCTGGCCGGTTTGTTTGTGGTGCAAGGCCAAATTGGTGGCAATAACCACGGCAAAGCTCAAATTCGATTGATCATCACTGGTGTTATTCGGAAAGGGACCAACGCCCAGGACCCAATCAACATCGCGTTCCAGCAGCGTTTCACAAGCAAGTTTCACAAGCAACTCATCGAACGAACCATTTCCCACAGGCGGTTGAACAACTCCCCCGCAGAAGATGTTCTTGTTCGAGATTAGGGAGGACTCGTCCCCCGTCTCCTGCGCGGCAAGGTTCAACCAAAGCGCGAGTTGGCCTGCGGATCCCATTTCCACGGTTGCCAGTGTTTCGTCTCTCCTGGCCAGCACTGCGAGGAGCGTATCTGGCAACTGGGCACCGTTCTCTCCGATGATCAGGTTTCCCAGTGACTCGCGAATCTGGGTGATCGTTGGCTGCATGCGTCGTCGGCATTCTTCCGCGTCAGCGCCTGATGCCGTGACACGAAGCGTGACCGTGGCCTTGCTGGCGGTGATTCCCACGCTTGGTTTACGTCCTCGCCGGATCAGGTCTGGGAGCATCGCTTCGATGTCGCTTTCACCGGCGCCAAAGCAATGCAACTCATGGTGAACCGTCAGGCTGTTTTCGGGCAAGGTTGGTTTCATCAGCTCGATGACGTTGGGCCACATCTCCCTCAACTCTGCCGGTACGCCGGGAAGGCAGACCAAATGAATCGGTCGTTTGTCATCACGCGCTGATGTACCTGTGTCCGTGTGTCGCGGAAGTTTGAGATGGATTCCAGGTGCAGTGCCGTGCGGATTATGGATCGGCGTGGCCCCGCGTGGCAGCATCGCCTGCTGCCGATTGCGTTCCGGCATTGAACGCTTTCGGCCTGCGAAGAGCGCTGTGATGTGTGCCAGTGAAGCTTCATCGAGGATCAGGGGGACGTTTGCCACAGCTGCCAACGCATCACGAGTCAGGTCGTCCGCAGTGGGGCCCAGTCCGCCCGTCGTCACGACGAGGTCTGCCCTGTTCGCAGCAGCATGCAGCACGCCCAGCAAATCGTCCAGTTGATCTCCCACACACGTGTGCCAGGCAACGTGGATTCCCCGGTTCAGAAGGGCGTTGCTGATCCATTGAGAGTTCGTATCCAGCCGAACTCCCGAGACCAATTCATCACCAATGGCAATGACTTCGGCTTTGATGGAATGGGGCTCGTTGTTGTCTTTCATAGACATGCCCTGAACAGCGCTTCCAGTGATCCGGCTCAATCTTGGCGATAATCTCGAAATGACAGACCCGTTTCTCAGGCCATTCAGCCCTAGCCAATACTGCTCCCGGCGCTACGATTCTTTTGGCTGATTATCGAAACACGCCTTGGTCAATGACAACGAACAAACGAATCTCGTGATAGGTTTGAATAACGAGCCTACACAGACAGGAGCTTGCTGGAGGGCAGGTTCGGAACAAATTGAAATGCACAACTCGGAAAGGACAACGATCGTGCTCAGGCTTCTGCGGAGCAACGCCGGGAACGCTATCGCTGCCAGCGAAAACTGGCGTTTACTGGGCTTCGTCTCGCTGATACCGTCCGCCACCTTGCCTTACTGCGCGGGGGGGACTCAGCGGGGAGGCGGAGACAATGCGACTCACGTTCACCAAAACGAGTCCTCTCTGGAGCGGTTGGATTCCAGCCGTCATCTTAGGATTCCAGGCTGTCGCGGCTAGTCCACAATCTCCTCAAGTCCCACATCAAGAGAGTTTGCGTGAACAACAAATCAAAGATGACTCTCCCCGAGTCGCTGGTGTTTCACGAGGACATCTCAACGCCAGGCTGAACGTTCTGATTGAAAGGCTTGGTGCTCCGAAATATGAAATGCGGCAGAAGGCCGCCCGCGAATTGCGGAATCACGGCCTCGCGGCAAAAGCCCTATTGATTGAAGCGCTTTCGCATTCAGATGCAGAAGTTCGGGCAGGTGGCAGAGCGTGCCTGAGCGCGATCTTGGATGACGATCGCCAGCAGCGGTTTGAAATCGCGGCGGCAGATCCCTCACGACTCGACGAAGTTGACTTGCCAGGCTGGCGGCGTTTCCGAGCAACGATTGGCGCTGATCCCGATGCGCAGGAGCTCTTTCTAAAGATGTTCGCCGCCGAGCCACAACTGCTGGAGAGCGCTGCGCCGGGAGGAAAATCCACCACTGAAAGCATGCTGGCTCGCTGTCGGCAGATTCAAGCGTTTTCAAAACTGCCGATCGAGAAATCGGAACGCCAGCCTGTCTTTGCTACAGTTGCGGCGCTTGCGTTTGTCGGGGCAGACCCATCCGCTGAGATGCCGCCACAAGTCATGACGAGCGTCATGTCACATCTGAACAGGTCTGAATTCCAAGAGCGGTTGCTCAATGCCGAGGGGGCGCCTGTTCGTCGTCTGCTGACCGCATGGACCTATCAGATGGGCGATTGCCCGATCACCTATCAAAACCTCTTGCTCGCTGCGCGGTGTAATGTCAAGGAAGTCATTCCCGCTGCCAAGCTACTTGCCGAAGATGCCACGGCCAGTCCCGAGAGCAGAATGTATGCCATCCTGGTCGTCGGCAAACTCGGAGGAAGCCAAGACGCTCAGTGGATAACGCGATTCTTGAATGACGACTCTGTTTGCTCTGCATATGCGTACTTGCGTGAGGGATCGCGCGGCCGCTACGAAACGCAACTCAGGGACGTGGCGTTGGCAACTTTGCTACACGTCACGAAACAAGACCACAAGCAATACGGATTCCGTCGGCTGCGTGGCCATTCACAAACATTGTTTAACACCAGCTCAATCGGATTTGCCGCAGGCGAACCTGACCGCGACGAAGCAATCGGTCGGTGGAGAGAGTGGGAGCGGAAACATCCGCTTCCGGAGTGTCCTTTGCTAGCGCCTCCAGGTTCGGTCTCCTCGTTCGGTCACTCTCGTGACTTATCGAAGAGTCGCGATTCAGGCGGGGAATCACACCCTGCGATGCGTGTCGCACAGGTCCAGGGAGATATCTCCGTTAACGATCACGAACCACCTCGGCCTCCGCAAGTTGGTGCGGCACTCGCTCCACCAGTACCGCCCCAGCCACAGTTGGCGACCGTTGATGATCGGAATCGTTCCGCCAATTTGGGGGATTTGCCCCCATTTTACCGTACGGATCGCCAGGTTCGCGTTTGGCTTTCTCGTGCTGAAGAAGCCATTGCCGATGAGCAGTTTGTGGATGCGGTGCAATTGATCAACGCCGTATTGAACTCACCGTTGGCCAATAGTTATCAGCCGGACCGACTACGCCCAATTCACGTGGGAATTCGCGCCGAGGCCGAACGTCTTCTCGCTCAGTTACCGCCCAATGGCCTGAGGGTTTACGAAGCATACGTTGGCCATACCGCCAGCCGGCAGCTTAAGGCAGCCGTAGAGTCTCGAAATCCGTTGGCTATCGCAGATGTTGCGCGGCGTTATTTCTTTACAAGAGCCGGTGCAAGGGCTGAGCTGCTGTGGGGGACGCATTTGTACGACACCCAGAAACCAATGGCAGCTGCTGCGGCGTTCGCCAGGATCAAGTTGCACCCGCAGGGAGCGATGCTCGAACCTGAACTTTCATTTCGGCTAGCCGCAGCATTTTCCCAAGCAGGTTTTCCCACGGACGCGGAGCTTGCGATCAACGGAACGCAGCCTCCGCGCGGTGCCACATTCGAGGTTGGCAATCACCGCTATGCGCCTGGGGGACGGGATTCTCACTCCGCCGACAAATTTGTCAGATGGTTGCAAGGTGCCATTGGTCGTGATGATGCTCAGTGGTCCAGTACGGACTGGCCAATCTTTGGCGGTGATCCGACGCGCAACCGCTTCGCGACCGGTGAACGTCCACTGCTACGCGCCCGCTGGAGCGTGAAAACGGTCACTCGCCCTGAGATTCGAGACGCGTTGGCAAAGCTCTCGGCTGCTTATGTGGATCAACGCCGCGCTGCGGTTCCGGGAGCTCACCCAATTGCGGTTGATGGTGTGATCGTTTCTCGCACACCGGCAGGGTTGCTGGCAGTGAAGATGGATAGCGGAGATTTGAGCTGGCAGGTCAAATTCGACGCCGCGCTAGAAGATCGATTGATCGATGAACTTAGGCACGGAAACGAGCACCTACTGTATCGCGAGCTTGATGAGCGAATGTGGGGCGATGCTGCCAGTGGGCGGCTTTCTAGTGATGGAAGCCGTGTCTACGCGATCCACAACTTCGGGCAAGTTGGCAGTGTGCTATCGCAACGGATGATCATGACACCTTATGGGCAGAGAAAACTTGAGCCGCATTGGCACGACGATCAGAACCAACTTGTTGCCTTTGACCTGGAAACCGAAGGCAAGATTGTCTGGTCACTGGGAGGGTCGGATGGGGATTGTGAATCGTCTTTGGCTGACGCTTATTTTTTAGGCCCCCCGCTCCCCTTGGGGGATCAGTTGTTTGTCCTTGTCGAGCGCGATCAGATGGTCCAACTGCTTTCTCTGGACGCTGAATGCGGCCATGTCATGCAGACCTTGACGCTTGCGTCGCTGCGAGCAAATGACGCTGAGAGTTCATCATCGGCAAACAGAGCCGCAAAATCTGCAGCGCGACATGCTCAACGCCGCAGCGGGTCCATGCCTGCCTACCAGGACGGCATTCTCGTCTGCCCCACCTCCGATGGCGGATTTGCTGGCGTTGACCTTTCACAGAATGAAGTCCTCTGGACGTACCGCGCAACGCCACGCTACTTGAAGGAAGCCTTCAAGGTATGGCAACCAGCCGACGAAGAAACCGTGTCGATTGATCCACAGGAACCGCGGTTATTGGATGGTGAAGTGCTGATCTCGGGTAAGAACGTCCTGATTGCACCATTGGAGATGTCCGCCCTGCTATGCCTGGACCTCCAGACAGGCGACGTTCGCTGGGAATGGCCGCTGGGCGACTTGCGCTACATCGCCACATCATCTGACGGCGTTGTTTTGCTCGTAGGGCGCTCAGGTCTGCACGGCGTTGATCTGGAAACCGGCAAGAAACGCTGGACTTCGGTCACTTTGCCTGCGGGAAGTGCGCCTTCTGGTCGCGGGTTCACCAGTGGGGACTTGTACATTCTCCCGCTTTCGACAGCCGAGTTAGCGGTAGTCGACATCCCAACGGGAACGATCCAGGCACGATTGAAATCCCATGACGTGCGCGCGCCTGGCAACCTCATTTGCATTGAGAACTATGTTGTCAGTCAAACGGTCGACCGGCTGGAAATCTTCGAACAGTTGTCATTTGCTCTGTCGCAAGCCAAAGCCGACCTGGAGGATGGTGGTCCTACGACAAACGCTCTGTTGCGCTACGGTGAGATATTGATGTACGCGGGCGACTATGCTGCGGCGTGCGAACAGCTACAAAACGCATTTGATCTTGAGCCGGACGAGCATGCATTGCGGCTCCTTTGCCAATCCGTGTTAGCAGCGCTTGATTTCGACTACAAGCGTTTTCAACCCTTAGCCGCGGAGATTCTTGCTCGAGAAGTTGCTGGTCTTGATAATGCGACTCGGCGCGAGTTCATTCGCCGCGAAGCTGAGTACGCTCAGCAACAAGGTGAAGTTGTGCGGGCGTTCGAGGCAATCGTTCAACTGATCGAACTTGCGGGTGACGATTCGCATCTGGTAGCCCGCCGACCGACTCTGGATGCGGGAGAAACCGCTTGGCTACGCGGTCAGATCAAACGACTACGGCAACAGGCAACGCGCGCCGAATTATCACTGATCGACGCGCGCGTGGTTGATCTCTATGACGGACTCCCCGATGACCGAGCAGCTATCGTCCGATTTGCGACACTGTTTCCCGATCACCCGTTGGCCGATACGTGTTTCTTACGATTGCTCGACGAGTTTGATCTTGAGGATCCGTTGGAACGGCAAATGGCGCTGATCCATCTCACCCACAGCCGTCGCGCGGAGATCCGCCGAGAAGCTTCGTTACGGCACTTGAGCTTACTGGTACACACAGGGCGGCTACGAGAGGCCGCTCAGCTTGTTCGCGAGCTCGCCGGCAACTATGAGGACGTGCAGGAACGTGATGGATTCCATCAGATGGTTGGCGCGAGATTTGCCGACAATGAACTCTGGAAACCGCAAGATTCCGAGCTACCCCAGTGGCCGACAACTGCCATACGCGAAGCTGCGTCGGATCAGCGTGCTCCGTACGGTCGGCGCTATTCCCTTAAGGTCGAGGAAGCCCGGGATGCCTACCAGCATCATCTTTTACTAGAGATCCGATCCGACGCGCAGGCAATCATCGCGCGAAATCTCTACGGCATCAAACGGTGGGAGGCAGACCTGCGCGGCCAAGAAGAGGGCTCTTTGCTGCCGATGAATGCAGAGGCCGTGCGGGCACGGCAAGTTGGACACGTGCTGATCATCTGGCGAGGTCACGAGGTCTTGGCCATTGACCTGATGACCCCAGCGACAGCGCCGGCCAGGATTCTGTGGCGAAATTCGCTTACTGTTAGTTTTCCGGGGCGGGTGGTTCAGGCAAGCACGGTTGTTCGACCGACAGCTCGGCCTGGCGAGTTGCCCCGACTGTCAGCTTTTGATCGTTCTGGTGTTCCGCTCGGGGAACTAGGCCCGGCCAATCGCAATTATGTTGCCTATCAGCGCGGGCATACGTTGGAAGCCGTCCACCCTCTTTCCGGCAAAGTCCTTTGGCGACGGCATGATGTTGTCCCGGGGAGTAAGGTGTTGGGCGACGAGGACTACATGATTTATGTTGAGCCAGATTGTCGCGTTGCCGTGGTTTTGCAGGCCGATGATGGCCGGGAGCTTGGTCGAGTCCTCGTGCCTGCCAGAGAAACCTGGATAACGACGTCCGGTAGACGGATCATTAGCTGGGACAGCAAAGACTCGCCACACTTGGCAATTGTCGATCCGGCCGAAGGGTTGGCAGACGGCAGCCAACAGATTGCGCGGACCATCTACTTCCGTGAATTTGTTCCGGGGGCGTCGGTCTATCGCATTGGTTGGGAAGAAGTTGCAGTTTGTGATCCGAAAGGGAACTTCACAATCGTACGATGCAAGGATGGACAGGCACTCGTGAATAAGGAACTCCCGCCCCAGCCAAAGATGAATGCGCTCTACGTGACAAAGTCGCAAGATCGTTTTGTCGCCATCATCAGTGGGCCGACTGAGACGGATGAAACTGTGTTCGCCGTGCCAGGCGGATATCAGTGTCCTATCGTTCACGGAACAGCCTTCGGCTTTGATGTCGCCAGTGGAGAGTTGCTTTGGCAAACGCCTGTTGCCAACCAATCCGTGGATCTCAATCAACCTAGCCATCTGCCGGTGCTGACGTTTGCCTGTCGTGCGCTCCCTCCGGTCGAGGAAGCTAACCAGGCACGTCACTATTCCAGTCGCGTGTATTGTTTGGACAAACGTTCTGGCGAAGTGCTGATCGATGAACGAGAAAGCGGTTCCATCAACCGTGTTGAGCTGGCTCCAGACTTTACGGCCAAGACAATCGAAATCCGTACGACGCAAAATGCCTATCGCCTGAAGTTTATCGAGAATTCACCAGCAAACAGCACACCCCAAGCTCAAGATAGGGCGGATGGCGTTCTCGTCGCGCCAAAAACATGAATGACAGGCACCAAGCTGATTTCAATCGATGACCAGCGGTCGCCTGTCCCCGTATGATCTCCTCTCAGGTCAGAAGGCTTCCCAAACAAAAACCCTCGCCAACCGGAGAGGATGGCGAGGGCTTGACGTTTGTCAGAGTGGAAGTGACGAGACAACGCAATATGGTCCGCGTGAGGAACAGAGCTAAGGCGCCGCTCCTCATTCACAGCCATCCGGTGGATCTAGCATTTGAATGCCCTCCGTCTGAGAAGAACACGAACTTGGATGAAACGTCGCGACGACATCCAATCGACAAATGACCGCCTAGCTGGAATTGCGATTCACTTGTCTGGCATTCTCTTACCATGATTTCGTTTTGGCCGTCAACGGATTTTTGCGCGAGACGGCTCCTTCGCGATTTTCTTCGAAATTTATGGTACGGCTGTATTGTTTAGGGAAACGCTGCTGGCCGCGCGTTGCTCTGTTCCGGGTTGCTGTGGCAAGGCGACATGCTGGACTATTCATGGTGCGACGAAGACGGACGGGTTTCCGAATCGAAAGTTGATTCGTATTCTGGGTGAATGCCAGGACCGTAATCCAAGGACAGACTGACTGTATGCCAGGGCAGGTGGTCCAGTCTGTTAGACCCTTGCCACCGAACATAACGAACCGATGAGTGATCGGGAGAATTTTGTGCAACTCAGGGTCGCGGCTTTTGAAAGTCGCCGCGCAGAAGAGATGCGCCATTTGATTGAACGCCACGGAGGTCAGGCGTTTGTAAGCCCCTCAATGCGCGAGATTCCCTTTGGGCAGAATCCCGCGGCAAAAACGTTTGGCCGCAAGATCATCGCTGGTGAAGTCGATGTCGTGATTTTCCTCACAGGTGTGGGGCTGCGACATCTGATCGATGAAGTGTCAACACATTTTGATCGGGGGAAATTCCTGGCGCAGCTTGGCGAAAAGACGATTGTCGTTCGAGGGCCCAAACCGGCTATCGCCTTGAGAGAGTTGGGATTAGCGGCCGACTTTCGTGCCGCGGAACCCAACACCTGGCGGGAGTTGTTGCATGTGATCGACGAGAAAGTGCCACTGGCAGGTAAGACTGTTGCCGTTCAAGAGCACGGCCAACCCAACCCAAGCTTGACCGATGCGCTGCGGTCACGTGGTGCAGACGTGACCAACGTCACTGTCTATCGCTGGGATCTTCCAGAAGATCTCGCGCCGCTTCAAGATAACGTCGTTGCCATCGCTCAGGGCAATCGCGATATAGCGATCTTCACCTCCGCGCATCAAGTTGTGAACATGCTCAAGGTCGTGCAGCAGCAGGAGTTGGACGAAACGTTCCGAGCAGGGTTTTCCCGCCTGGCTGTCGCATCGATCGGACCGACAACGAGCGAGATGTTGCGAGCGCAGAAGCTGCATGTCGATTTCGAACCGGATCACCCGAGGATGGGAAATCTTGTTGCGGGAGCAGCGCGCCGCTCTAGCGACATCCTCCAGTGCAAACAAAACATTGGCTTCAAGCGTTCCTGAAATGAAGACCCATCACCCAAGCGAAGATGGCCCGTTCATCAAGGCCTGCCATCAAGAACCGACCGATGTCACTCCCATCTGGCTCATGCGACAAGCCGGTCGGTATCTGCCAGAGTATCGCGAGATTCGCTCCCAGGTGAGCTTTCTGGAACTTTGCAAGAACCCGGCGCTTTGTGCCGAAGTGATGATTCGCACGGTCGAGCGACTGGGCGTGGACGCGGCAATCATCTTTTCTGATTTGCTGCCCATTCTGGAACCAATGGGGTTGAACCTGGAGTTTCTGCCAGGCGATGGTCCCAAAATTCACAATCCAGTTCGAGCTGCGGCGGAGATTGATCGCGTTCGAGAGTTAACGGACATGACGGACTTGGAGTTTGTGACCGATACCGTTCGCGAAACTCGTGCCGGACTGCCTGAGCACATTCCAGTGATCGGATTCGCGGGAGCGCCGTTCACTTTGGCTAGCTATGTGATCGAAGGAGGGGCAAGCCGTAGTTATGCCGACACTAAATCTCTAATGTACCAAGATTCTGCCGCCTGGCGTGAACTGCTCAGCCGGCTCGCGAGAAGTATTGCCATGTACTTGAACGCACAGATCCAAGCCGGTGCGCAGTGTGTTCAGATTTTCGATAGTTGGGTTGGCTGTCTCGGACCCAATGACTACCGCACGCATGTGATGCCGGCGATGCAGGAGTTGTTCCAATCTATTCAACCTGGCGTGCCCGTGATTCACTTTGGGACAGGCAACCCGGCATTGTTGGGGTTACAGGCCGAAGCCGGAGGCGATGTGATCGGCGTCGATTGGCGTATCGATCTCGATCAGGCTTGGCAGGTCATTGGAAAACGAGCCGTGCAGGGAAATCTTGAGCCCGCAGCGTTGCTCGCCAGCCACGATGAAATCCGCTGCCGTGTGCAGAATATCCTCGACCAGACGAAGAGAAGGCCTGGGCATATCTTCAACCTGGGGCACGGCATTCTTCCGCAAACTCCTCCAGAGGCGGCCATCGCATTAGTTGACATGGTGCACGAATTAAGTGCTCGGTCGCGATGAGAACGCTAGCCGACCACACCTGTCTTAGCGTACGAGCCCAAGACCTTTAGTGTGACTGTTTTACGCTCGAGCGACGCTACCGTACGGCGCACTTTGGCGTCGTTCTCGTGCCCTTCTAGTTCCACAAAGAAGAGGTATGCACCAGGCTCTTCCGGAACGGGAAATGATTCAATCCAAGTCAAGTTCAGGCGATTTCGCTTGAAGATCGCCAGCGCGTCCGCAAGCGCACCAACGGAATGTTCTGTCTGAAACATGACCGCCGTTTTGTCTTTACCTGTTCGTGGAGCAGAGTCGTCAGAGATCACCGCAAACCTGGTCACGTTTGCTCCGTTGTCTTCAATGCTCTCGGCAAGGATCTCCAATCCATGATGGAGGCCGGCTTGTCGGGACGCGATTGCGGCGGCGCCTTGCTTGTTGGCCGCCATCTGTGCGGCGGCTGAAGTGCTTGTTAATTCAACCGTTCTGGCGCTTGGCAGGTGTCGCGTTAGCCAGTTACGACACTGCGAAAGCGCCTGCGGGCGGCTGTAGACCTCCATCACTTCGCCGCGAGCACATTTACCCAGCAAACAATGTTGGATCCGCATCTGCACTTCGCCAGAAATCCTCACCGGCAGTCGCGTGAACATATCGAGCGTGTCCGCGATTCGTCCGTCAGTGGAATTCTCCAGCGGCACAATCCCGTGCGTTGCATGTCCGCAATGAACTTCTTCAAAAACTGCTCTGATTGCGCCTACTGGAACAAGCTCGGCCCCGTCCCCAAATCGTTCGAGAGCAGCCAGATGGCTATAGCTGTACTCCGGGCCCAGGTAACTCACACGAGTTTTCTGCGCAAGGGAATGACAACCGCTGACAAGTTCTCTGAACACGGAGCACACCGTCTGCTCCGTGAGCGGACCTTTGCCTAGGTCGATCGACTGCACGATCTCTGACAGGTCTTCTGCGACTGTTTTACTGGAGCCATTTTCCTGTCCAGCTTGCGAAGCGCACTTGGCCACAAGCGCGGCTCGCTGGTTCATCAACTTTGCCAGGTCGCGATCCAGCTTCTTGATTTGTGTTCGCATTCTTGCTGGCGAAGCGCCAGCGTTTGTTTGCCTTCGCGTCGCTGCAGCCGAGTTTTTTGACGCCGTTTGCGAGATGCGTTTCGATGACTTGGCGGCTGTCTTTCCAGGACTTGTACTCGTCTTGCGATGCACAGCTTTGGACTTCTTCGCCATTGATGGGGCTTTCAAATGAGCCAGACGAGCGTCACTCAGAGGTCAGGATGAGCCTTTCCTCAGAATTCAGCTTCCTTGTAATTTGCTCAGATACGAGTGTCAAGAAACGCGATATCCTCGGGGCGGCAGCGAATCTTTTCATGGCCGATTTGCTTTTGACGTTTACCCAGGATACTGCGCGAATTGGTGTCCCGCAGTATGTCAAAATGGCAGATGCCGTTGGGTGAGCCTTAGGTTCAAACTTGATGGGTGAGGTATTCGATCTCCGTAAACTGTTTTATTGGAGTGATTTAGGGAGGTGAGGCCGTTCTGTGGCATGTGCTTTGCGTTACTCTTGACGGATTCGCCAAACTGCTTCGCGGATCGCGACACGACTTGGATTGCTGTCCTCATAGGTTTCACGCAGCCGAGTTGAGGATTAACTGGCTGCGATGAGGTTGCAGCGACCAGCGAACTTGAAATCCAAACAGCCAAACGACTGCTGCGAAGTTGACGATTGCCGCAGCGTCATACAAGGCCACCAAACACGAAACGGAAATGGGAGCGAGTCATGGCTCAAGGCGAAAAGATTATCGGAATCGACTTGGGAACAACGAACTCTGTTGTTGCCGTCATCGAAGGCAAAGAGCCAAAGGTCATTGCCAATGCGGAAGGCTATCGAACCACGCCGAGTGTCGTGTCGTTCAATCAAAATGGCGAAGTTGAAGTCGGTGAGCGCGCTCGACGTCAAGCCGTCTTACACCCCAAGGATACCGTCTACTCCATCAAGCGCTTCATGGGACGTCGTCATGATGAAGTTGCCACCGAGGAGAAGATGGTCCCTTACGAGATCGTCGGTGGGCCGACGGATTACGTAAAGGTCAAGATCGGTGATAGGGACCTGACGCCTCCTGAGATCTCGGCCAAGATTTTGGGGCGGCTCAAAGAGTCTGCTGAAGCTTACCTCGGACATCGTGTCAACAAGGCCGTGATCACGGTCCCTGCGTACTTCAATGACGCGCAGCGGCAAGCCACCAAAGATGCAGGCCAGATTGCTGGCTTAGAAGTTGCTCGCATTATCAATGAGCCAACGGCTGCGGCTATGGCCTACGGCTTGGAGAAGAAGGCTAACGAGAAGATTGTCGTTTTCGACTTGGGAGGTGGAACGTTTGACGTTTCAGTCCTGGAAGTCGCCGAAGGCGTTTTCCGCGTCATCAGCACAAGTGGCGACACGCATTTGGGCGGAGATGATTTTGACGAAGTGTTGATCAACCATGTGGCTGATGAGTTCCAGCAGCAGGAGAACATCGACCTTCGCAAAGACACGCAAGCGTTGCAACGCTTGCAAGAAGCATGTGAGAAGGCAAAGCGAGAGCTGAGTTCCACAACACAAACGGACATTAACCTGCCGTTCATCTACAACGATGACAGCGGGCCTAAGCACTTGCAGATGACCATTAGCCGCAGCAAGTTCGAGCAGTTGATTGACCCACTCATCGAACGCTGCCGCAGGCCGGTTTTGCAGGCGATGAAGGATGCGAATCTTGATCCCAAGGATATCGATGAGATCGTCCTGGTGGGTGGTTCGACGCGCGTTCCTAAAGTGCAAGAAGTCGTCAAGGATGTCTTTAAGAAGGACCCGCACAAGGGTGTCAATCCTGATGAAGTCGTCGCGGTGGGCGCCGCCATCCAAGGTGGCGTCTTGGCCGGTGACGTACAGGACGTGCTGCTGTTGGATGTCACTCCGTTGACGCTGGGGATTGAAACTGAAGGTGGCGTGCTTACTCCGTTGGTGGAGCGCAACACGACCATTCCTACCGAGAAGAAGCAAACATTCAGCACTGCGGCGGACAACCAGACGGCGGTCACCGTGAGCGTTTTCCAAGGCGAACGATCGATGGCTGCGGACAATCGCCTGCTCGGGCAATTCAACCTTGAGGGAATTCCCGCGGCGCCACGTGGTGTTCCACAGATCGAGGTTCGCTTTGATATCGACGCTAACGGGATCCTGAACGTCGCTGCCAAAGATCTGGGTACGGGCAAAGAGCAAACCGTCCGCATTGAGCAATCCGCCGGACTCAGCGATGACGAGATTGATCGGATGCAGAAGGACGCTCAGTCTCACGCTGAAGAAGACAAAAAGAAAAAGTCTCTGGCAGAAGCTCGCAACGATGCCGAGAACCGGGCATTCGCGATGGAGAAGCTCATCAAAGAACATGATGAGAAGCTCTCAGATGCAGACAAGACAGCTGTGAATGCTTCGATTGAGAAGGTGCGAGCCGCCGCCAAGGAAGATGATGTGGATGCCATTCGGTCAGCACTGAGCGAACTCGAAGCAGCCTCGCACGCTTTGTCGAAGACGCTTTACGAAGCCGGGGAGCAAGATGCAGGCTCACAACCAACGGGCGACGCCGGCGGCAATGGCTCCGCAAGTGGCGTGGGCGAAGATGATGCCATCGACGCAGAATTTGAAGTTAAGGACAACTAGACCGGCACCCCCGCCAACTAGAACGGCGCCGCGGACCGCTGGTCTCGGCGCCGGTTGTTTGCGCGGAGCGGATTCTGGAAAGAACTGGTTCGGATCGACACGTTGCTTCTTGTCATCGTTTGCGTTAGCTAGGGAGGCCGTTGGAATTGCCCCCGTAGCGTTTTCATCCAAGTCAAACGTGTGAGTAATCTCGTACGACTTGCAAATCGTGGTTCCATCTGTGCCACGGTTGAGATTCCACTCTTGGTGTTTAAGGAGTCGTTATCATCTCGACGGCTGCTCGGGATGGTTGTTTCTTGGAATGAGAAGGAATGCACCATGACTTTTCGATTCGACAAGCTGACCATCAAAGCCCAAGAAGCGGTGCAGCGTGCCCAAGAATTGGCCGCGGACGCTGGAAACCCGCAACTTGAGCCACTTCATGTCCTGGCGGGATTGCTAGCCGAATCCGATGGCCTCGTTGCGCCCATATTGGAAAAGATTGGTGCGGATCGTTCTCGGTTGACGGAGATGGTTTCCGCTGAATTGAAGCATCTGCCGACCGTTTCCGGGGGATCTGCCGGTCCGCCACAACCGAGTCAGCATACGATGAGCATCCTGGAGGAATCTGCTTGGCAAGCGGAAACAATGAAGGATGAGTTTGTCTCAACAGAACATTTGATGCTCGCCCTGACGACATCGCTGAGCAAGGCCAAGGACCTACTCAAGCTCAATGCGATTGATGAGAATGACGTGCTCTCCGCCATCAAGGAGATTCGCGGCAGCGGTCGCGTGGTTGATCAGTCGCCAGAGGATAAGTTCCAGGCCTTAGAGAAGTTTGGAATCGATCTTGTTGCATTGGCTCGCAAAGGCAAGCTTGATCCGGTCATTGGTCGAGATCAGGAAATTCGCCGGGTCATCCAAGTTCTCTCTCGCCGAACCAAAAACAATCCCGTGCTGATCGGAGAGCCAGGAGTTGGCAAGACCGCGATTGCCGAGGGGCTGGCGTTGCGCATCACTGATGGCGATGTGCCGCAAAGCTTGAAGAACAAACGGGTGATTGCTCTTGATTTGGGTGCGTTGGTCGCCGGGACCAAGTTCCGCGGCGAGTTTGAGGACCGTCTCAAGTCTGTGTTGCGCGAGATCCAAGATGCCGGCGGACAGGTCGTGCTGTTCATCGACGAACTTCACACGGTTATCGGCGCCGGGTCCGCCGAGGGTGGCGCAGATGCGGCCAATCTGCTTAAGCCTGCTTTGGCGCGGGGGGAACTCCGTTGTATCGGCGCCACCACGCTGGATGAATATCGCAAGCATATCGAGAAGGACGCCGCTTTGGAGCGGAGGTTTCAACCGGTCTTTGTTGGGGAACCATCCGTGGAAGACACCGTGGCCATCCTCCGTGGCCTCAAAGGTCGCTATGAAGCCCATCATAAGGGCGTGAAGATTAAGGATAGTGCATTGGTCGCTGCGGCAGAGCTTTCCCATCGGTACATTGCCGACCGCTTCCTGCCAGACAAGGCGATTGACTTGGTCGACGAAGCCGCCAGTCGGTTGGCGATGGAATTGGAAAGCGTTCCTGACGAGCTGGACAAGGTGCAGCGCCAAATCGTGCAGTTAGAGCTTGCTGCCCGACAACTGGAGGAAGAAAAGGAGGAGCACGCCCAAACCCGGCTCAAGCAGATTCGCGAGCAACTGGAAGGACTGCGCCGAGAAGAAGCTTCGCTCAGAGAACAATGGGAAGCTGAAAAACACGGCTTGGGCAATGTGCAGGGTGTTCACGCTCGACTTAATGAGATTGAGCGTGACTATCACCAGCTTTATTCGCAGGTCAAAGAGCGCCAGGCCACTGGACAGGCGGTCGATGAAGAGACCTACCACAAGCTGTTCAACCTGGATAACGAACGGAAGAAATTAGCCGAACAATTAGACGGGCTCCAAACGGCTCAAGGCGAATTGGTTGATGAGGAACCCGCCGAACGACGTCGACTGTTGCGCCAGGAAGTTGGTCCCGATGAAATCGCCGAAGTCGTTAGCACTTGGACTGGTGTTCCCGTGACACGGATGATGGAGACGGAACGAGCCAAGCTGGTTGTCATGGAGGAGCGACTGCATCAGCGCGTCATCGGACAGGAGGAAGCCGTGGTTGCGGTATCTAACGCGGTACGTCGCAGCCGCGCGGGACTGCAAGACCCCCAGCGGCCTATTGGTTCGTTCTTGTTCATGGGCCCGACCGGGGTTGGCAAGACGGAACTTTGCAAAGCGCTCGCGCAGGCGTTGTTTGACGATGAAAACGCCATGGTCCGTTTGGACATGAGTGAATTCATGGAAAAGCACACCGTCAGTCGCTTAATTGGCGCGCCTCCAGGCTACGTCGGCTATGAGGAAGGTGGTCGATTGACGGAGGCCGTGCGACGACGCCCGTATTGTGTCGTCTTGCTTGACGAGATTGAAAAAGCTCATCGAGATGTATTTAACATCTTGCTGCAAGTTCTGGATGATGGGCGGCTCTCTGACAATCACGGCCACACGGTAGATTTCAGCAACACCATCGTGGTGATGACATCGAACATCGGCAGCCAGGTGATTCAAGAGATCACTCGCGATGCCGGATCTTACGATGAGATTCGAGACGCCGTCCAAGAGCAGTTGGAAGCTCGTTTTCTCCCGGAGTTCCTCAACCGCATTGATGAGACAATTGTCTTTCACCCGTTGCAGCGTGAGCAGATCGACAAAATCGCTGAGTTGCAAGTTGGCAATCTGCGCAAACGCATGGCTAGGCAAAACCTTGAACTTGTGGTCACCGACGTAGCGATCAAAGAATTGGCCGAACGCGGATTTGATTCGGCCTACGGTGCCCGACCTCTACGGCGCGTGATTAGACAGCAGATTGAGAATCCACTGGCCATGCAGTTGCTCAAGTCACAAAACGAAGGAGAGCAAACCGTGACAGTTGATTACCGTGATGGAGAGTTTACGTTCGACGTGAGCTAAGCCATGCTGTTACGTTACCGTAAATTCATTGTTCTTGCGCCGGAGCAGATCATGTAGTTCCGCTTGCATCAAGCCGTACGATTTGGCTAAAAGTTTTAGCGGATGGATGGTTGGCTTGGTGGTGCCTTGTTCCATTTGCATTTTGCAGGCGCTGCATTCCGTAGCGCCAAACTGGAAGTCGCTTTGCCGCACCTTTGAGATCAAGCCCCAGCCCGCGCGCAGGCTTGCCCGGTAGTTGTGTTTCTTCAAGCCGTACGTTCCGGCCATACCGGAACAACCCTCGTCCACTTTGCGTATGGACAGTCCTGGGATCAGCCGCAGTAATTCAATGCCAGGCGTTCCCATCTCCAGAGCTTTGAGATGACAAGGCGTGTGATAAGCAAGTGTTCCAGCAAGGGGTTGAAAGTCCAACCTCAGCTCTCCACGTTCGTGCAGCCGGAGCAGATACTGGCATACCTCGCTGGAGTTCTGAGCCACTAACTGAGCGTCAGGCGAACCGAGTAGGTTCTGATACTCGCGCGTGAGACAAAGCACGGCTGCCGGTTCATTGGCCACGATGTGATAGCCTTGCCGGACGCAGTCAGCCAAGATTGCCAGGTTATGTTCCGCAACTTTGCGAGCGCGATCGAGGTTGCCGACGCTGATCATCGACATGCCGGACAGCTTTTGTTTGGGGGGGACATAGACGGCAATCCCGTGCTGCTCCAAGATGGCGACCACGGCGTCTCCCAATTCGGGATCATGGAAATTGACGTAGTGATCGAAAAAATAGGCAACCTTGCGGTCGCTGCGCATGGTGGGCCGTGTCAGACGACGCCGATGTGCGCTACGAAGAAACGTTCGCCTTGTGTACTTCGGCAGTTTGCGACCTTGCGCCAGCCCGATTGTTTTCTCCAGAATCCACCGCATGGTTCGATTGTGCAAAACCCAATTTGCGGTGCGATGATTCGCTATCCGGCCGAGAATATCCAATCGAGAGACAATCCAATCACTGAATCGCAATCCCTTGGCGGCCACGTATTGGCCGCGCGCTTCGGTCATCAACTGAGGGATATCCGTTGCGGCCGGACACTCCAACCGGCACATATGGCAGTTGACGCACGTGTCGACGAGTTCCTTAAACTCCTCCGACGCAATGACGTCCGAGTTCAATTCGCCAGATAGCAAACTGCGCATCGCGTTGGCCTTGGCACGGGGCGACGCGATTTCCGCCGGCGCTGCCCGAAACAACGGGCACATTCGCTCTGTGCTTGCCTGAGTGCGACAATCGCCGCAGCCATTGCATTGCCAAGCTGCATTCAACGCCTCGTCACGATTCCAGGCTAGTTGCAGGCTGACGAGTTTGGGCGATGGCTGGACAGACTCTTCATCGGGCAAGACGTCGCTGCCGGAGTCTTCGTGCGTCAGAGTCGTAACGGATTCCGCCTGCTCGTGCGCTACTTCATTTTCCGGAAGCGGCAACTTATGAGATGACAAAGAAGATACAGGAAATTTCCAGCCGGGCCGCATATGTTCCAGCGGCTCGGGCGAAGCTGTCATCTTGCCCGGATTGAGCAACTGCCCGGGGTCGAAAGTGCGTTTGATCTGCCGAAGCACGCGTAACAAACTCTCATCAAACTGGCGCGGCAGGTAAAGCGTGCGGGAGATTCCCAATCCGGCTCCTCCAGAAATCGCACCGCCCAACTCAATGGCAGCGGAATAAACCTTGTCGGCAAACGCAGGTAACCGGGCAACGTCCGTGGTACTTGCTGGATCCACAATCGGTCGAGTCTGCAATCGCCCTTTGCCAGCGTGCGCGAAAATCGCGGCAGTGAGTTGTTGTTCTTTCAAAGTGTTCTGCACTGACACAATCAACTGCGGCAACGCCTCCGGCGGGACGATGACGTCTTCAGCAAACGGAACCGGGCGGCTCCGGCCACCAAGCCGATAAAACAACGGCGCAACAGGCGTGGCCAACTGCCAAAACAAACGAAACTCGGCATCGTCAAATGCTTGACGTGAGTCAAACGCCAATCGCTTGCGACGTCGCAACCGATCGACGGTCCGTTGCACACGGTCGCGGACTTCGACCAGATCATTGGCCTCATGCTCGACAAACAACATCGCTTCCGCCGTTGTGGGGACCACGAGTTGATAAAATGAGTCCCACTCCCGCGCTAGCATCAATTGCCGTCGGTCGATGAGATCGCACGCCGATGGCTCTAGCGTGGCGACTTCCACAGCACCACGCGCGGCTTTATCCAAAGAATCGAAAAAGAGTAAGGCGGCAGCGCGGTAACGAGGAGCGGCTGACGTGGTCAGAGTTGCTTCCGTGACCACCGCCAAAGTGCCTTCGGAACCGACAACCATCCGCCGGAGGTCAATTTCATCAGGGCTGGAATGTCCCAAATTCACATGATACCCCACGTCCCAGTCCGGCTTGCCCTCGAACGCGGAGTCGAGTGTCTCGGAATTGGCGGCCAGAAGCGCAGCTAGCCTCTTGCGCAAAGACAATGACGGATCGTCTGCTTTCGCTGAGGGGCGCTGCGAATCAAGTTCCAGAACGGATCCATCGGCCAGAACAACCTGCATCGCTTCCACATATGTCCTGATGGCTCCGTACTTTAAGCCACGACTGCCAGATGCGTTGACACCCAACATGCCGCCGAGTGTACCAGCGGCCCGATTGTGTGGCTGTGGTCCCAGATGCCGTCCGCGTTCAGCCAGAAAGGCGTTGAGCCGCTCATAGGCAATGCCCGGCTGAACGCGAACACGCTCTCCGTCTTCGGCCAACACGCGGCGCATACTGCGAGCGAAGTCGAGCACAATGCCGTTCCCGAGGCTCTCTCCGGCCAATCCTGTGCCGGCGCCGCGAGCATGAACAGGGATCTCATTCTCCTGACAGTATCGCAAGCAGGAGGACACATCGGCGGTTGATTGCGGAAAAACCACGGCCGTGGGCACGACCTGTTGCAAGCTGGCGTCTGTTGCGTAAAGCTGCCGCGTGATATCGCCGGAAGTCACCTCGCCGGTCAGCAGCCCACGCAGATCTTCGACAATTCGCGACCGCTGCTGTTCCATAACGCTGTCGTTGGTGACGCTTAAGACTCAGTAACGTTCTTCTGGTAGGTTAACGATGGACTGGGATTTCGCGGTCGTAGGCGATGAATCGTAGCTTCGTCTACTGAGGCCTGATGAACTATGAACATCAAGTCCTCATCCGCGCTGCGTGCTGGCGAAACTTCTCGTGGGTCTCCAGGTCGAAGGGGCGATGATTCTCCGTTTTTCCGCCCAAGCCGCGATACATCGCCCCGCAACGGTAGCAAGTCAACACCTCACCGACGGAAAAGTACAGCAACAAGTCGATCGCTGCGACAACGAACAGGCTCAAGAATGTGAGCCACACCATATAGTAGTACCAGGCGACGCAACTGACGATGAAGCCGATGATGACGATGGTCACACCCAATCGCTGCGGAAAATCTTTTCGCAGGAACAGTTCTTTGCATGGGCAAACAAGGCACTGATGAATCTGCCCGTCAGCTATGGCGCCCTGAGGAAATTCAATAGAGACTTCACAGGCGGGGCAATCCATCTGCCTATCGTCACCCTCAGGAAATGTGCGAACGTGCGCGTCACATTTCGGGCATGCAAAAGTGACTTGCAAAGGTTGTTCCTTAACAAAAATTCGGGTTGCAGCCCACTTGGAATACAATATTGCCGCAAAAATTGTTCTCTGAGAGACCGTTTCATCATAGCGCGAAATTCACGGAGAGTCGATAAGTGTGGAGGGCAACGTAGACGAGTCCCGGTTTTCTTCCACCGGAGACGCACATGAGGCTTGCTTTGCGGGGGCCGGGCGGGTTAATTGGAGTCTTCACGAATTCACGCACCGATGACTGTTGATGCCAGAGAACGCTTCAGAACTTATCGACAGTTTTGGCCGTCGCCACACCAACCTGAGGGTGGCTGTCACGGACCGTTGCAATATTCGCTGCTTCTATTGCATGCCGGCCGAGAATGTGCTCTTCAAGGCGCGTGACGAACTCTTAACCTTCGAGGAGATCACCCGTTTCGTCCGTGTCGCCGTGAAGTTGGGTGTCAACAAGATCCGACTGACCGGAGGAGAGCCGCTGGTGCGGCAAAACGTCCCGGAATTGGTCCGCCAACTCCGAGCCATTGACGGAATTGAAGACATCGCCCTGACTACCAATGGAATGCTTCTGGCCGATCATGCGCAGGCTCTCTACGACGCTGGATTGCATCGCTTAAACATTAGTTTGGATGCACTTTCCAAGGAAACCTTCGAGCGGATTACACGCCGTCAAGGGTTGGATCAGGTGCTCGAAGGCATCTTTACCGCGCAACGGGTTGGCTTCAGCAACATCAAACTCAATGCCGTGGCCATGGCAGGCATTACCGAAGACGAAGTGCTCCCCTTTGGGCATTTCGCGCGCCAACACGATTTAGAGGTGCGATTCATTGAGTTCATGCCCTTAGATGCGGATGACGCCTGGCAACGAGACCGCGTCCTGCCCGGCGAGCAAATCCGCAGTTTGCTGGAAGAAGGTATCGCGCCGCTGACGCCCGCGCCTCGCTTGGACCCAAGTCAACCGGCCACAGACTACGTGTTTGCGGACGGCCGTGGAAAGATCGGCTTTATCAATCCGGTCACTCAACCGTTCTGCCAAGATTGCAATCGACTGCGGCTCACGGCCGAAGGCCAAGTCCGCAACTGCCTGTTTTCAACAGAAGAATGGGACGCCCGGGCGATTATTCGTGGAGGAGGAACAGATCAGCAACTTGCCCAACTGATGCAGGAGTCCATCACCGCCAAGAAGGCGGGACATGGCATTGACTCGGACGAGTTCATCAAGCCGCAACGGGCGATGTACCAAATCGGCGGATGATTCCACGTCGCAGAGTGCTATTCTTCGTTTAGCAATTCTTCGATGAGAGCTTCAAACTCGTCTCGCAGCGCGGTGTACTCCTCGCCGGTCGCTGGTCCGGAGAACCCGCTGTAGACAGCACGAACCCTGCCATTGGCATGCATGAAGATCGTCGTTGGATAGGAGCGAATGCGATCTAAAGCTGAAAAAGCCTTCGTTGCCTGCGTCTTATCGGAGAGACCGGCCAACAGCACGGGGTAGCCCACTTTGTGACGGTCGATGTACCTCTTCACCTGTTGCACGTCGCGCTGAAAATCACCCGTGTGTTCAAAGGCCACTCCGACAATTGAGAGCCCGCGCGGTCCGTACTTAGCATCCAGCTCGCCCAGATAAGCGGCCGCGTCATGACAATTAGGACACCAGGTGCCGAAGACTTCAACGATCCGCGCTTTGCCAGCAAATTTCTCGTCTGCCAGCGAGACACGATTTCCCTCCAAGTCTGGGAAGACAAGATCTGCCAAGGAAATCGACGCGTCCCATTTGGTCTGTTGAAATCCGTTAGGCAAGGAGGCCGAGTCGTCGCGCGTGGCCGTCCAGGTCTCTCGCCAGGTATCAGAAGACCAGAAATCACCCTCAATCTCGCCAGCTTCGCTTAATCGAGCCAAAAACAGAAACGCGTGTGCTCCGTCAAAGACGGACATCCTCAGCATCGGTGGCGCATCGATTTCGGCGGCGGAGTTTCCAGCGTCACCTCCTGTTTGGGGTCGTCC
The DNA here is from genome assembly GCA_028066245.1 of Pirellulales bacterium. GTDB lineage: Bacteria > Planctomycetota > Planctomycetia > Pirellulales > S012-138 > CALJLD01. The sequence goes on from JALCBR010000062.1 coordinate 23,733, forward strand.
TCCATCGACAATCTGAGCGGACAAGAACCGATAGTCGCCAGTTGTTGTCAGAAACGTTCCCCAGGGCCGCCCGTCTTCTGCTTTTTGCAAGACGGCCACGGCCGGATCTTTGCTTTGAGCGAAACGTACGGACCATCGACCAAGGTACCTCTCCATCTCTCCCATGGATTCTGAACTTGTGTTGGGCGGTGTATCGTCTCCGGCTCGGCGGGCCGCAAACGTCATGTTCGTCCAGCTTTCCACACTGCGTCGCTTGGACCAATCGCCGGTGAATTCGGTCCCATCTTCAGAGACTTGCGCAACAATTCGCGAATCATAGTGCGGAAAGAACAGCGTCAACTCGCCGTCTTCATAGTTGGTTTCCGGAATCGCGATCTTTTCCGGACCGTTGACTAGCGTTCCGTTGATATTCGTCCCATCATCTTCCAAGATCAAGCCAAAGGGCAGCGTTCCGCCAGGCGACTTCAACTCTGCCAGCCAGAAACCAGCTGCGGGGCGAACGGCGCCGCTGCCATCGGAATCCTCAACGGCGGTCGCAGTTCCGCTGCCAGAAGGTTGAACTCCAGGCTTCGCGGTCTCTGGCTCGCCGCATCCCGAGAGTGCCGCGACCGCAGCAAGCAACGTTAGTGCTAGCGTGGGCCAAGGCTGAATTGCCGAAAGTTGTCGTTCAATGGCCATGTGCGCTTGTCTCCGTAACCAATGGGCAATCAATCCTGCGTTCCCTCGTACAGGCGGCATTTTAACTTGCTCGCAGCGCAAACAGCCAGTGCCAATGTGCTGCTGCACGCGGATAAGGATCGCCACGGTGCCGAGAGAAGGCCGCGTTGCTTACTTCGCTGGAAAAATTCGCACGATCTCCCCTTCGCGCTTGTGCACCAACCCCACAGGTTTGAGCACTTCCTCTAGCAATTTATCCAACGACTGCTTGACCACCTCAAAGCTGACCAGCGTGTCGCGCGAGATTCCAGCGGCAGCGATGGCTTGCTCGTCCCATCGAACTTGGAACTTGAGGTTCTCGGCCAAATAATCAATCACCGCGCCGATTGGCTGATTCTCCACTTTGAGCGAGTGGACCTGAGTTCCGGCCACAGGGCTATCGCCCGGTTCTCGTTCTCCGCTGATCCATTCGTGCTCTTCCACACGAGCAGTGATTGCCAATTGTCGCCCTTTGAATTCAATCTTGGCGTCGGGGATCGCTGCGGAAATATCCGCAGCCAAAGCTTGCGGATCATCGCCGCCGGAATACAGCTTTTCTACGCGTTGGTCGGACTCTTTGATTACATCCAATGCCACCTGGGCGCCGTTTCCGGAGATGCGAAACGTGTAATCGAAGTTCGAGAGGATCAATGACAATGCTTCAAACGAATTCAGCGGCGGCAAATTAACCGCCGGCCAGACATCGTGTGGCAATTGGTTCAAATTTTTAATGCGAATTGATGTCTGCTTCGACCACTTCTCCAGTACGTCGCGCGGAGTTGCCCCAGTCGGCCAGTTCAACGGTCGCGTTTGCAGCCAGTTGCGTTTTCGCGGCGCCGGCAGCTTAACCACATCCTGGCGACGGTTCTCCACGACGGTTCGCAGATACGCGTTGGACGCCGCAGGCCCAATCACGATCACATCGCCCAAACGGCTGACCGCCAGCCGCTGAGCCGGGCGGGGACGAACGTCCGGCTGCGTATGTTGCGTGTTGTGCTCCGCAGTGATGTAGGAAAAGACTTCTTGCAGAGGGCGGTTGACTTGCAGAGTAACTTCACGCTGTGGGTCCACACGCCGGTCCAGAAACACGGCCACGCGCTGATTGACAGACAGTCGCTGCAAGGATGTCCCTAGCGGATTTCCTGGCCAACCCAGCCCAACAGGTGCCGCGAGCGCTTGATCCAGCTTGCGCCCCGTCAGCCACCGTGGTGATTCCTGACCATGCGCCGTCAGGTCGGTCGCGCGAACTCCTGTCAGTACCAGGAACGTCAACACCCCAGCGCGAGCGATCTGAATTTGACGTGCGAACATCCTCAAAGATACTCTCGGCGACCGTCGTTGAGAAAACGAGATGATCAATATTTGGAACCAACTCTACCTCAGTTACGGCGGTCGGAGCAAACAATGTTCGCATTGACAGTGAAGACGTCGCCTTTTACCGCTGAGCCGTTGCTCTTATCATGCACGTATGAGCAACTTTCTAGAAATACTCTCTGCCGCTGGCGGCAGAATGGGCTCACTGAACGGCCACGATTGCGTGCTTGACTTTGACGATCAAGCCGCCGAGTTCGCGGCGCTGCGAGATTCCTTTGGAGTTGTTGATTTCAATAACCGCACCCAGATTGAGTTGGCTGGCCGGGACAGCGCCGCATTCCTGCACAACCTCTGCACCAACGATATCAAGTCGCTTACGCCAGGCGATGGGTGCGAGGTTTTTCTCACCAACGTTCAGGGGAAAATCATTGGACACGGCTATGTCTATCGCACGTCGGAAAGTTGCATTTACGAGACCATTCCTAGCGTTGGCGCAGAGCTGCTGTCCTACTTCGATCGCTACCTGTTTCGCGAGCAGGTCGAGCTGATTGACCGATCCAAGGATCGGGCTGTGCTGGTGATTGCCGGCAAGGGAACGCTGGATGTACTCAACAACTTGGGACTGCCGGTACCGGCGGAGTTATTTGCCCACGCGACTGGTGAGTTATCTCCCGCAAGCGGCTCTTCCCTGCCATGCGCAATTCGCAACGCTGACCTAGTCGCTGAACCTTGCTTTCAGCTTAGCATTCCGCGCAAATCGATCCCCATTGCCTGGGAAACCCTGACAGCAGCGGGAGCATTGCCCTGCGGATCGCTCGCCTGGGAGCAAGCCCGAATTCTGCAAGGCACGCCCGTCTATGACATCGACGTCACTGACGAAAATCTACCCCAGGAGGTCGATCGGAACGAGAGAACCATCAGCTTCACCAAGGGGTGCTATATCGGTCAAGAGACAGTCGCCCGGATTGACGCTTTGGGGCATGTCAACAAGACGCTCTGCAAACTTCAGATTGACGGTCGCGTGCCGACAGCGGGGGAAGAGCTCTACGTGACGGACGATGTGGAACAGAAGAAGGTCGTCGGAAAACTCACGTCTGTGGCTCCCTGGCCGGATTCTGCCAAACGTGAAGATGAAACAGAGTGGCATGCCATTGGCTTGGGCTATGTCCGCCGTGGATCCAATATGCCCGGCACGAATTTGGCTGGCGAGGGATTCGCAGCGGCTGTCGTTCGTTAACCTCGTGCTTGGTATCGGTATCGGAATGGGGACGCCACGGTGGCTTTTCAAATATGTTTGTTAGGCCACTAGTATGTGTCTGATATGTCTCGTAGTCAGGGATTCTTATGGCAAAGCTTGGCGTTAACATTGATCACGTGGCCACCGTTCGTGAAGCCCGCAAGACGAACGAGCCTGACCCGGTTTGGGCGGCGGTCGAGGCTGAACTGGGGGGGGCTGATGGCATCACCGTGCACTTGCGTGAAGACCGACGGCACATCCAGGATCGAGATTTGCGAATCTTGATGCAGACGGTTGCCGTGAAACTCAACTTGGAGCTAGCGTGCTCTGATGACGTGTTGCGGATTGCCTGCGCGGTGCGCCCGCCACAAGCCACGTTGGTGCCGGAAAAGCGCGAGGAAGTCACCACCGAGGGCGGTTTGGACGCCGTGAGTAACCGTGAAACCGTGGCTCGTGCCATTGCTGAGTTGCGCGATGCCGGATGTGTGGTCAGTTTGTTTCTTGACCCGGATGAACGCCAGATCGAAATGGCGACCGAGTTGGGCGCAGAGGCCGTTGAACTGCACACCGGCTGCTACGCGAATGCACACGGCGACGTACAAACTGCCGAGCTGACCAAACTTGCTGCCGCTGGCAAGCTCATTCGCCAAGCCGGCTTAGTTCTCCATGCTGGGCATGGGCTAACCTATCGCAACGTCCAGCCGATCGTGCAAATCGAAGGCATGGACGAACTCAACATCGGCCACAGCATCGTTGCCCGTTCGATCTTCACCGGCATGCGAGAGGCCGTCGCCGAGATGAGACGACTCGTTCGTTAGCAGCAACGGGCGGATCTTGCAGGCAGCGGAACCCGTTTAGAAACAGTCATGTACGCCTCGCAATTTTCCTACTGGTCGCGAGAGCATGAATCACACTTGCAGCTAGCTATGCGCTGAGGAACGCCGGCAAGGCGTTCTCTAACGAAGCCGGTGTGAGATTGAATTTCACATGGCTCACAAGTCGCAGTGCAGTCCAGCGCCGCTCATGTCGAGTTTTGCCGGTCGCCAAACATTTCAATCAACGTCTTTTGTCGGAAGGCAAATATCTTCCGCAGCTCTGAAAGAACGATTGGCTTGTGGAAAATTCTTCCCAGCCAGCCAAACGGGAGTGCGTAGTGGATCTCATCTTCCATCTCCACGCCGCCTGGGATTTCGCGAAAGCGGTGTTGGTGGTGCCACAGCTTGTAAGGTCCCACGCGTTGCTCGTCCACAAATAAGCTTGGTCGATCAACGTGCGTGATCTCCGTGACCCATGTTGTGCGGAAGCCTGGCAGCGGACGCACTCGGTACATGAGCATCATGCCGGGCCGCATCTCATCGAACTCATCCAAGCACTCAAACTCGAGCGCCGGCGGCGTGATCTTGGACAGGTTTCGTGGATTTGAGAAGAACTCCCACGCTTGATCTAAATCGATCGGCAAACGCTGGATTTGTTTGAGAGTGTAAACTTTCATCTTGAGTCACCGGTAGCATCAACGTTGCGATCAATTCGACCGTGGCAGCGAGAAAGCGCTTGAACCACTCAGCCATTCGTGCCTCTGCAGAATAAGATTCAGACCAGGGTGCCGGATTTGGTTCAGGGAGTCTCGGCGAACTTTGCCAATGCTCGCGGTCAGATGGGTTGCACGCGGTATTTTCGCAACCGAACCGAGTGCAAGTGATCACGTACCGCTTGCGAATCGGCACTTTCAAGCACCGCAGGGGAATGTAGGTACTGGATCCATGTAAGGTACCGGATCCATGTAGTCGAGTGACAAATCCGTAACTGGCCAGCTGATTGACACGTCTCCCGCTTCCCGACAGCACCACTGCCAGCTAAGATATGCCCGCAAGTAGCAACGCTTGACCCGTAAGTGCAAAAGAAAAGAGGGCCCTTGCTCGCCGGTGCAAGAGCCCTCAGTATCGGCTGCCCGAGAGCGGCATAAGCAGCGCTCGGAGACCCACAGCCGTTCGTAGAGGAAGTATCGGGCGTCCGCTGCGGGAATCTCCATTCGGGGGAGCGCTATGCCGCGAAATGCGACTAAGCGGCAAAATCGCCCTAAGCTGCTGAGCAAGAATTGCCCAAACTGTTCCTGCTGAAAAAACTTCTCCGGTCACGGCGTGCGGTCTCTCCAGATGACCGTTCTGGTTGAAACCTTCCAATTGAGTCAACGTAGATTGAGCAGATCGATGTCAAAACCCGCCAAACTGGCTTTGGAAGATGGCGCTGTCTATGCCGGTTATTCCTTTGGCGCCGATGGCGAAGTCTTCGGAGAAGTCTGCTTCAATACATCCATGACGGGCTATCAGGAGATCATTACAGACCCCAGTTATTGTGGGCAAATCGTGGCGATGACTTATCCGGAAATCGGCAATTATGGCGTCAACGAGGAAGACGCTGAAAGCCGACAGCCTTTTCTCTCCGGATTTGTGGTGAGGGAGTACAGTCGGCGAGTTAGCAATTTTCGCGCGAATGAGGAACTTGAACAGTTCCTGGCAAGAAACGGAGTTGTCGCCATTCAGGGGATCGATACGCGGGCGCTGGTTCGGCGCATCCGTGATCGCGGCGCCTTGCGAGGTGTTCTCTCCACGAAAGATTTGGATGATGCCAGCTTGGTTGCTAAAGCCCAAGCGAGTCCCAGCATGCTAGGGCGAGATTTAGTTCGCGAGGTTGTCACTGACGCGGCCCATGATTGGACCCAGGGACTACATCCACTCACTCGGTTGGAGGATAGCGCGAGTGAACATGTGGAAACGAACGGTGTTGCGCCCGAGAGTGCGGATTTCCGCCCACACGTCGTGGCTATGGATTATGGCATGAAGTGGAACATTCCGCGTTATCTCTCCCAAATGGGCTGCAAGGTAACCATCGCCCCTGGCACCATGTCCGGAGAAGAGATTCTTGCGCTCAATCCAGACGGCGTCTTTCTTTCCAATGGTCCAGGAGATCCAGAACCGTTGGACTACGCCATCAAAGCAGTCCAGCATGTTCTCGATCAGAAGCCGATTTTCGGCATTTGCTTGGGCCATCAACTGCTTTCGCTGGCATGTGGAGCGAAGACGTTCAAGCTCAAGTTCGGGCATCGTGGCGCGAACCAGCCCGTTATGGATCACGTTACCGGCAAAGTGGAGATTACTTCACAGAATCACGGTTTTGCCGTCGATCGCGTAGGTTTGCCTGGGGAGTTGGAAGTTACGCACACCAACTTGAACGACGACACGATCGAAGGCGTCCGCCACCGAGAACTTCCGGCTTTCTCCGTTCAATACCATCCAGAAGCTTCCGCCGGCCCGCATGATAGCTCGTATTTGTTTGAGCGCTTCCGAGAATCAATGTCGGTAGCAAGCCGTTAGCGGGAAACAGCTAGAGCACCTGTCCGGTTGCTGTTCCGCTCGCCCGAACGGATGCTGTCGAGTCACCCCGCGATAGGAACCCACACGCCATGCCTTCACGCGTACGGGTGAAATTGACATTGGTCAAATTTGAGGGGTGTTTCGCGCCGCCAGGCGCGCTGCCGAGCGCCATTGGAGGTTGACGGTTAACAGGCTACTGAACGTAACGTCAAGGTTGCCGGTGATGTT
>JALCBR010000184.1 GCA_028066245.1 Pirellulales bacterium
GCGTCGCACCCTACGAACTCTCTGTGGCCCTCAGCGCTCTTCGCGAACTCTGCGTTGAACAGAAAAGACCGTCACAGCCGTTTCAACCGTAACCGGCTGGATGATTCCCGTCTGGCTAGCGATTGCCAGACTCGCCCTCAGGTGTCGGCGTACTAGGCTTTTAGAGCGTCTAACAAAACTGACATTTGCGTTGCTGGCATCTTGGTATAGCTTGATCGTTTTTACGCAGGGTGGGCGTTCGATCAGGGAGTATCGAGATGGCCAAGCCGTTGGTTTCGGATGAATTATGGGAAGCAATCGAGCCCTTTCTGCCGCCGCTAGTCGTGTCGCCCAAAGGTGGGCGTCCGCCCGTTGGCAACCGTGCAGCGCTGACCGGCATCTTGTTCGTGCTCAAGACAGGGATCCCTTGGGAGTTACTTCCGCAAGAGATGGGATGCGGCTGCGGCATGACTTGCTGGCGTCGCCTCCGCGATTGGCAAGACGCCGGTGTCTGGGACGAGTTGCACCAGGTTCTGTTGAACCGCTTGCAGGCGGCCGACCAGATCGATTGGTCTCGTGCGGTCGTGGACAGCGCCAGTGTGCGAGCGGTGCTGGGCGGGCAAAAACCGGCCCCAACCCTACCGATCGCCGCAAAGCGGGCAGCAAGCATCACCTCATCACGGATGCGAAGGGCATTCCGCTCGCTACCACGTTGACCGGCGCCAACACACACGATGTCACGCAACTGCTGCCCTTGGTGGAAGCCATTCCACCGGTTCGCGGCAAACCAGGACGTCCTCGACGGCGACCCAACTGCGTGCAGGGCGACCGGGGCTACGATTCCCAGCCCCATCGCAATGCTTTGAGGGCACTTGGCATCGCCTCGATCTTGGCCCGACGTTACACCGAACACGGCAGTGGCTTGGGGAAGACCCGTTGGGTTGTCGAACGAACTTTGGCTTGGCTGCATCAATTCAGGCGACTCCGAATCAGATATGAGCGACGAGACGACATCCATGAAGCTTTTATGTCTCTCGGTTGTTCGCTCATTTGTCTCAATATACTCAATTGGTAGTATTGTTAGACGCTCTAAGTTAAACTCTGAATCACCGTTAGGCCAGCCACTTCACGGAGCTGAGGCGTAGCCGAAGCGGAGTGAAGTGGCTGGAGCGTCTCCGGTGCTGGGGGCCGGTAGCCTAGCGATCCGTGTGGTCTGACCGTGTTATAATGCCGTCGCCAACGCTCGATGAGTACCTTGGCCTCAAGTAGCGTGTCGAACTGTTCGCGGGCCAAGAGTTCATCACGGAGCCTGCCATTGAAGCTTTCGCAGTAGCCATTCTCCCAAGGACTACCGGGCTCGATGAACAGTGTCTTTACGCCGACTTTGGCCAGCCACTCTCGCACCTTCCTGGCTGTAAACTCTGGGCCATTATCGCTACGGATGTAAGCAGGAACGCCGCGACGGACGAACAAGTCGCTCAGTCGCTCCAACACGTCCTCGCTCTTGAGCTTCCTGGCGGCATCAATCGATAGGCATTCTCGACTGTGCTCGTCGATTAGCGTGAGCATCCGATAAGCTCGTCCATCGCTGGTGCGATCTGCAACGAAGTCGTAACTCCACACATGGTCCCTATAGGCCGGGCGAAGCCGAACGCACGAACCATCGTTCAGCCACAAACGCTTGCGTTTCGGTTGCTTCTGAGGGACTTTGAGTCCTTCCTGTCGCCACAGTCGTTCAATCCGTTTGTGATTTACTCGCCAGCCTTCCTCTCGCAAGAGGGCGGTCACTTTACGATAGCCGTAGCGGCCATAGCCGCTGGCCAGTTGCACCATACGGCGGATCAATCTCGGCTCGTCGCTGGCAACATAAGCCACTCGACGCTGTGTCGTGCGAGGTTGATCTAGCACCTTGCAAGCCCGACGTTCCGATACGCAGTTGCGACCGAGAGAGTCTCGGACGTGCTCGACCGCGTCACGCCGTTTCGCCGGGCTTAGAAGTTTCCCGACGCGGCTTCCCTGAGAATCGCCTTGTCCAGCTCAGCATCCGCTAACAGACGCTTCAGACGAGCATTCTCCTTCTCTAGCGTTTTCATCCGCTTCGCCTGGTCCATCCGCAGGCCACCATACTCCTTTCGCCAGCGAATCAACGTCTGAGTCGATACTCCGATCTGCTTCGCAGCCAACTCTTGAGTCGTTCCCTGGGACATCAGTACCTCCGCTTCTCGCAGCTTCGGAATGATCTCCTCCGGACGGTACTTCTTACCTCGTGACATCCTATACCTCCTTAAAATTGCGTCCTAACGCCGTGATTATCCGTCACAGCGTGGACTCGTTTAAGGGGGCTGGGTCATCGGCTTTTTTTCGTAGCCATTGGCCGTTTTTCACTCTTTCTGATCAGAGATTGACTTTAGCAATCCTGGCAATCTCAGGCTGGCCCTAAAGGCTCGGCTGCAGACGGCCCCCTCCGGCTGCGCTGCGGGCCATCTTCGCCGCCCGCAAAGCGGCCAAGGGCATTGATGTCCCGCCTTTATCGATCGCCGGACGGTTGCACAGGTCTACTCTAACAGAAAGGAAAAAGACCATGAC
>JALCBR010000185.1 GCA_028066245.1 Pirellulales bacterium
GAGCGGCCCCGTCAGGAGCATCACCCATACAAAAACCACAACTTTGAGTTTCATCACGCTGCTAACTCCGAGAATATTTCAAAAGAGTTTGAATGAATGGTCAGTCCTTAAGATTCCGCCGGGAAAGCTCATGGCGGACACTTTCAACTTTGGTACCTAATAGAAGTGCGTTTGAAATCTACTTCACACGATAGCAAAAGAGCAGTTCCTGATCGCGAAGATACAGCATTCCGTCTGCAATCACCGGTCGAGTCCAATTCTTGCCGTTGGTGGGAGGATTCTGCGACGAGTCTGGGAGGGCAAAGCGTCCTTTCTCCGACCACGCCTCGGGGGAGGCCTCGATCAAATTGACTTCAGCCGTCTTTTCTCCATACAGGTAGAGATGTCCGTCGGCAAAAACCAATGATCCATCACCCACGCTGCGACTGGCTCGCTGATACCAGGCAATTTCACCCGTCATAAAGTCTTGGCAGACCCAGCCGCGACGTTCCGACGTGCCGTAGATGTGTCCGTCATGCAACACAAATCCACCGATCGAATTCTTCATGTTTCGGCTGCCGTACACTTCTTTAACGGCGAATGTTCCATCATCGTTCTTTGAAACTTCAAGCAGCTCGCATCCGTCGCCTGTGCTGGCGTAGACATAGTTTTCATGGCAAACGGGAGTGGGAATGACAACATCAGAGTAAGGTCGTGACCGTTTATGGTACCAAAGCAGCTTGCCGTCCTCAGCGGCAACTGCGGCAATGCCGAATTGCGTCATCACGATGTATTGTTTTACACCATCAATCGTGGCAGCGATGGGCGATGTATAGGTTGCTTCTTCGTTCAGCTCATTGCTGCGCCAAACGACTTGGCCATTGGTTTTATCAAGGGCCACCACAAGGCCTGCACCGTCCGTGCTTCCAGGCATGCAAATGAGCGAATCGCTGTCGATGATCGGCCCCCAGCAATACCCCCAGCCAAACGTCTTGGGTTCTCCCGCGTCAACGCTCTTGATTGAACCGTTAAGGTCGCTGACCATGCTGAGTTGCCATTTCAGTTCGCCGTCATTTGTGGCGCACACAAGCTGCCCATCACCAGCGAGTGCGTAGACCAAATCGTTGTCAACCGTCACAGTAGCGCGCGGTCCTGCCCCCCAGGAGTTTCCCTGAAAATCAAAACTCTTGTTGTTCAGCGGCAAGGACCATAACTCACGGCCGTCTTCAGAACTGAGACAGAACAGCTCAGCCTTGCCGTTGCGGCCGCCGGTAAGATAGACGCGACCGTTCACAACCGCGGGCGAGGAATAGCCAAGGCCTGCGTTCTTAAAAGACCAGGCAAGAGTTGGTCCCGCTTCCGGCCAAGTTGTAAGCAGCCCGGTCTCAGCTGACTTATTGTCGCGCTGCGCACCTTGAAACTGAGGCCAATCGTCAGCGTGAAGCTGACCCCCAAGCCATGAATGCATCACGCAGGCCAACGCAATGGTCCTCAAGAGATTGAACACCGACGGACGAAGCGAATTGAGTGGGCGTGCGTTGAGCAGTTGATGGTGCGACAGTTGCGAGACAGGCATTCCAAACCTCAGGGAGAAAATAACAACAATCCGGCGAGCATGCTCTCCTGTGGAGAAACTCGCGAGTCTGCACATTGCCGCCTTTACTCCTTCATGTTGAGGAGCCCACATTCCAAGAGTTCTCAGAAGCGGATGAGGCCAATGCGTTGGACGTGCTCGTTCAACAAGGGGGGACGACGACATCACCTAACCAAGTTGGTAGGGTCAGCGTCGTAGTTGTCGTGCGGCTAGGGCAAGTATACTTGCCGGCTGTTGGGGTAAGCAAACCACAAGTTTCCGACGCTATTGCAAGTTTTTGTGAGGAGCCAGCCAGATTTCTGGAGATTTGCCGACGTTCCGGCCAGATCCCGGCCTACACCCTCTACCGAATCTCATCCTTGCCCATTCCACACGCGTGGGGGATTCCACTCGGCCATGCCGAATCTTTACGAGAAAGCCGTCCGACAGCAAGCTCTACGTTCCGCAGCTCAAAGATCCAATGCCCAGCTTGACCGATAGAGATCTTTGAGATTGGCTGAGCAAGGAAACGGTTGACTGAGCCTTGAAGCGGAGTTCAACAATGGGAGATCAGAGTGGTCCGGCTGGCTGTCCAAGTTTGCAGAGCTAGCATCTAACCGAGTACAATCTTGCAAAGTCTAGCCTGAGTCCCATTAGAGATTCTGTGGACACGAACACAAATCCTTGTTCTCAAGCATATCATGATGACCGCATTACCCAGTACCCCAGCGTCATTGGCACTGTGTGTTTGTTTGATTAGCGCGTTTGTCCATGAAGGAGTGGCTGTCGCCAATGACTCCATTCCCAAAGAGGAAAGGGCCGTGAGGTTCCTCATCAAGCGCGGAGCTGACCCGATTCAACCGGGAATCGAACGGAAACTCGGCTTAAAAATGGTGGACGATGCCGACACGCAAAACATAGCTTTGCACCATGGGGGTTTGCCCGATTTTCCGATTATTGACGGCTGCGCGGTTGTTGGGCCTGTCAAAGGGTCAAGCCGGAGGTTTGG
>JALCBR010000063.1 GCA_028066245.1 Pirellulales bacterium
GCAAACATCACCGGCAACCTTGACGTTAAGTTCAGTAGGAAATGAACCGTCAACCTCCTATGGCGCTCGGCAGCGCGCAGGGCGGCACGAAACACCCCCCAAATTTGACCAATGTCAATTTCGCCCGTACGCCTGAGAGCGAGACGTGTGGTATCCCATCGGGGATGACTCGACAGCGTCCGTCCAGGCGAGCGGAAGAGAAATCGGACAGACGCCCTAAACAGGCTCGTGGATATGTTGCGCCGCCCATTCAATTCTTATCGTTAATGATCTTCTCTTCTGTACTCTCAATGGGCTGCCGCGCGTTTGCCGAGACGAAAAAACCATGTTCGATGAATTTGGCTGTATAGGCCAGCACTTTGTCATTGCTCTCACTGAGGGTGTGGAACACAGGCACGGTGACAAAGTCGGAAGCTCCGGGGAGTTTGGTTGTTTCCACACTGATGGTACCGTCGTCGTCTCCCGGGATATTGGCATTCCACCCGTTTCCGTCTCCCCGTGCGCCGGCGATGATCCCGAACTCACACTGCGGCGTGGCCAACTGTTTGGCCAGATCGTTCCATTTCGCGCCCAGTTGTTGACCTGTTTCTCCTATCACTGACTTAAAGAGCGGATTCTCGGCCCAGGCTGCTGCCCGCGATGACCCGTGGTTAGGGGGAGCGATCATTACAATTCGCTTGATCCGCTCGTCGTGCTTTCCCTGGGGGTGGTTTTCCATCTGCAGCGCGAGCAAGCGTCGCACGACAATGTTTCCCAAGCTGTGGCCGACAAAGTTAATCTCTTGCGCATCAGAAAACCCGGAAAGAACGCGCGCCAATTGCGCAGCGTGGTCATCGACATCGGACATCAGGCTCGGGTAACTGACGCCATAGACTTCCGTATTGGGCATGCCGGAAAGCGCCTCAATTACGTGTTGCATCCGTCCGCGGAAACTGCCCAGCCCATGCAGGACTAAGATCACGCGACCATCCGAGCGCGGCCATGCTTGCTGTTGAGCTACGGTGTTGAGGGCTTTCTGACATTGCTCCAATGAGCCCCATGCTCGTCGGACATTCTCCGTATCTAACAGACGGCAATGGCCGGCAATGACGTTGCGTTGGATTCTCCATCCGCGTTGAATCTGTTCATCAGCCCAGAACTCCACACCGCCAAGGGTCTTCGCAGTCAGGTTGAACGGCGGCTCTTCATCGGCCGTCCGCTGTTGGTTGTGGGCAACAATCGAGTCTTGTTGGGCAAGGACACCAGTCGAAGCAGATAATGTTGGCTGGTCAGTGGCGAGGGGCGCGAAACTGGATAGGAACACCGCAATCCAGCAAACGCGATTCTTTGCCCTGAGTGTTCTCATGCGGAGGTCTCCAACGTTTGCCGCGTGCCCTGAAGGGCGGCTACGTGTTCCGTTCTGGTGGAGTATCTGTGTCCGGTGGAGTGTTTGCCGGAGGAAATCAGCCGTTACCAAATTATACGTTCTTAAGTCAGTTATCGTCATTCCGACCGGAACGCTGTCAAGAAATACCGTGCTTGAAAGTGGAGACAGCAGCGGTTGGGTGAGTCATCTTTCATTGCAAGTTGGTCCGTGACAGGATGTTTGGGGTTAAATCAGCGAACGGCAAATCACTTTCCAGATGACCTGCCTTCACATTCGCTGAGACAGTTCGCGAGAAGCAACGAAAGAACAACACCTGTATTTCAAACATGTCTACCTCCGCCGGCTCTGACGAGTTTCCTCAACTGATTCACAACTGGTTGCGACAAGCAGTTTCCGCGGGCGCATCTGATCTCCATATCGTCGCTGGGTATCCCCCAATGACGCGCCTGCACGGAGATCTGACGCAGCTGGATGTGCCGGTCTTGTCCGATGAACAGGCCACTGAGCAACTTCAAGGAATCTGCTCGCGGCAACAGGAGAAGCTACTGAGTGAAAACAAGAACTGCGACTGGTCATTTGACCTGGCGTTTGATGGCATTGCGTGCCGATTTCGCGCGAACCTGTTCTACACCGCCGGGACATTGGCCGGTTGTATTCGCATTGTCCCATCCGCTATTCCAGACTTTGAGTGGGCGGGTTTACCGCAGGATCTTGCCGAGCAGCTGGCGTTTCAGAGGGACGGGTTGGTCATCCTCACCGGTGCTACTGGATCCGGAAAGACCACCTCGTTGGCGATGATTGTTGATCTCCTCAATCGCGGTGGAGGGAAGCGGATCATTACCGTGGAAGAGCCGGTGGAGTATATCCATCCAGTGGCGGAAAGTTCTGTTGTAACGCAGCGCGAGGTTGGCACGGATGTGCTGACGTTCGCCGATGGATTGAAGTTTGGCCTTCGACAAGATCCTGACGTCATTTTGGTCGGCGAGATCCGAGACTTGGAGACAGCACAGATGGTGCTCAGCGCCGCGGAAACCGGCCACCTTGTCTTCACCACGCTACATACGCGTGACACAAAGGGTGCAATCAGCCGCTTCGCGGATCTGTTTCCCCATGAAGCTCAGCGCGATGTCCGCTATCAGCTTGCCGCTGGACTACGGGCAGTCGTCGGACAGAGACTTCTCCCCGGCACCGTGAAGGGAGAGAAAAGGCAACTCGCGCTGGAGGTCTTGTGGAACACCCATCCCATCGCGACGGCGATTCGCAGCGGTAAGCTCGAGACAATCGACAACTACTTGTTGACAAATCGTGAGGATGGGCAACTCAGCTTTGATGAGTCAATCCGCCGGCTTTGGGAAGCTGGGCAAATCACGCATCAAACGGCCGAGTCCAACATGCGCGAGGTTTCGCTGCTCACGCGAACCAGAAACCGCAGTAGAAATTTCTCGTAAAGATTTTCTTGCCCTGGATCCTCCGCCACGTTTCTTCTCTTGGTCCATTTCCGTCGACTCGCCGAAGAGTTTTTCCATCCTGATCTGAGGGGTGGTATAGTATTGGCGCACTCGCAAGTGCGAATCACGCCACCATCCCGTCCAGGACGCCTCCCCATGCAATCTGGGGTTAAATGTCCTTAACTGATCAACCAAACGCTTAGTTTGAGTCTCAAAGGAGTTCTCATGTTCCGTAAGCCAACGCGTCGTCAGTTCCTGCAAACATCGGCAGCCGCTGGAGCTGGCTTCTGGCTGTCCGGTAGTCTCAACGCCGCACCGCCGCGGATGCAACAAGAGAAGATTCAATTCGCGTGCGTCGGCGTTGGCGGGAAAGGTGCAAGCGACACGCAAGATGCCAGCCGGAACGGGAATGTGGTTGCCATCTGTGACATTGATGAAACCACACTCGACAAGGCTGCACTGCGTTTTCCCAACGCCAAGAAGTTCTTTGATTATCGCGAGATGCTTGCCGAGATGGGCGACCAGATTGACGCTGTGACCGTCAGCACGCCGGACCACACGCACGCGGTTGCGGCCATCTCCGCCATGAAGATGGGCAAACATTGCTTCTGCCAGAAGCCGTTGACTCGCTCCGTCTGGGAAGCACGGCGCATGCGCGAAGTTGCGCAGGAATACGGAGTTTGCACCATGATGGGCAACCAGGGCACGGCCAACAGTAACTTGCGGGTTGGCGCCAAGCTCATCCAGGACGGCTTGCTCGGAAAAATCTCTGCTGTGCATGTCTGGACGGACCGGCCGATTTGGGATCAGGGCGTTGAACGGCCTGCTGCAGAGACGGCGCCGAAAACGGTTCATTGGAATGAGTGGCTAGGCCCGGCCCCGCAAACTCCGTACTCCGCCAAGTATCATCCTTTTGCCTGGCGCGGTTTTTGGGATTTTGGGACGGGAGCGTTGGGTGACATGGCTTGTCACACCTTGAACATGCCGTTCATGGGTTTGGACCTTCGTGACCCCTTGTCGGTCAAAGCGGAATCATCTGGTCACAACAAGGTCTCGTTCCCAGCCAGATCCAGCATTGTGTTTGAGTTTGGCGAACGAAACGGTCGAGCCCCGCTCAGCTTGACATGGTATGACGGCGGCAATCGGCCACCAGCGGAACTGCTTGAAGGATCCGAACAAGGAATGAGACGGTCGGGCTCGCTAGTCATCGGCGAGAAAGGCAAGCTCTACTCTCCGGGCGACTACGGCGGACAATTTGAAGTCTTTGGTGGCGTCAAGCGCCCGGAAAAGACAGAGATCGAAAGATCGCCGGGTCACTTCAGCGAATGGGTCCGGCACATCAACGGCGGTCAGGCGGCTGTTTCCAATTTCGTGGATTACGCCGGTCCGCTGACGGAAACAGTCCTACTGGGTAACCTGGCCGTTTGGAGCGGGGAAAAGGTCGAATGGGACACCGAATCGATGACACCTAAGGGGAAGCCTGAACTCGAAAAGATCGTCCGACCGACCTATCGGGATGGGTATGACATCAGTTAGGAGTCTTTGAAATACATCAGTCTTAGATTCTCATGCTCAGTCCGAGTGCGTGAGTGAATCTCACACAGTTCGCAAATCGCGGCACTGTGACCCAGCAATTGGGAGTTCGCCTGGGATTCACGGTCCGTTGAGACTTAACGGACTCCCAAGGCAACCAGTGAAGCTCGCCATTTGCGATTCAAACTTACTGTTCTTTGTGGAGATCATTTCGATGTCAAAATCAAAATGCTTAAAGCCATTTCTCATGCTGCTTGTGGCAACCGCCATGACTGTTCCGGCCTTCGCACAAGCCAAGGCCCAAGATACGTCCGTCCAGAGTGGCAATCAGACAGCGACAGGCGATCGCCTGCCCAATACGTTGACTGACGCGGAGAAGGCCGCCGGCTGGAAACTGCTCTTTGATGGAAAAACAACAGCGGGCTGGCGAAGCTATCGTAAGGAAGAATTGAACAAAGCCTGGCAAGTTGTGGACGGCACATTGACCAAGACGTCAACCGCGGCAGGCGACATGGTTACGACCGAAGAGTTTGCCGCTTTTGAACTCGTCCTGGAATATCGCATCAGCGAGGGTGGCAACAGCGGCGTGATGTACCACGTCAAAGAGACAAAAAGCACGCCTTGGCAGACTGGGCCTGAGATTCAGATTCAGGATAACGCTGGTGGACATGACGGTCAGAGAGCTGGCTGGCTTTATCAGCTCTATCGATCAGAAGTTGACGCCACAAAACCGGCTGGTGAGTGGAATGAGATTCGTTTGCTGGTCACGCCGGAAAAGTGTGAACAATACATGAACGGCGTGAAGTACTGCGAGTACGTCAAGGGCAGCGATGATTGGAATGCACGCGTGGCCAAAAGCAAGTTCAGGTCGATGGAAGGTTTTGGCAAAGCCAACTCCGGGTTCATCTCCGTGCAGGGTGATCATCACGGCGACCTTGCGCTCCGCAACATCCGCATTCGCGTGATCGAGACCGAGTAGAGTCGCTCCCGCGACGTTTCCGGAGCCAAATCAAAGGCGCCGTGGCGGACTCCGTCACGGCGCCTTTTCTTGTTGTTGGATATCCTGTGGCCAATCGTCTTGATGTCATGGTGTTTGGCCGCACTTGAAAGAAGCAACGCCGCAAACATTCGCACGGGGGAGGCGGCTAGCTTGCGGCGTTGCACAACGTTGCGATTTGTGAGGAACAACAGATGAGGTTTCGATTCACTTCCAACTGTTGCTCCGCTTTATGTCATCTGCCTAGCTGGCAGGTTGGTGTCTCAAGAACTTTGGTGCGAGTTGCAGGGTGGCTGCTCTGGGTTCGGCCACCCTGCAAGTTCGCTTTATGTGAACCGTCTCAGGATGAGTCGGGTTGTCGTGTCAGGATTCACGAATTGTCAACTTGTATTACCACTTGATGGTGAAGCCGCCCCGCTTGCCACCGATGTGGATTCCCCCTTGGGAAAAGTTCACTCGGCTCCTGCCGAAAGAATGACCGCTGTGTTGGAGGGGGTGTCCGCCGCCGAACTGGACCGGATGGCCACCGTGAAGACCTGGGTGTCCACCATGGAGGTCCAGGGAGCAAATGCGGGTTTCATGCTTCAGTGCGTGGTGGATGTAGGCAGCAGCCCGATCCAGGTACAGTGTGTTGCAGGTCGATTCAAAGTAGAACAAGTAGCGGTCAGCCAGTTGCAGGTAATGGCGGGCTGTGCCGCTGGAAACGGCAAAGCGAGCTTTTTGCAATTCCAAGTGGGCCAGGTCAATCAGATCACGCCGAACGAAATCGTCCTGCTCCCAGTAAGTCAGCTCCAGGATTTCCAGAGCGCGAATCATTTCGGCTTCGCCGCCATAGTGGTAGCAGGTGCCGGTGTACTTGTAACACTTGTGTCCGGCTTCTGCGGCTGAAGGAGTCATTCCCATGGTTGCCAAAGCGGCGAGTGTCAAAACGATTTTGGTGCTGCGTGCGAACATGGTTTCTCCCTCGTGGTGAGCTGTTTGTGTGTTGTGTGGTCGCTGTTTGCTGTGACCATTTCTGAATGTCACTAAAGCGAGCACCGTGCCAATTCATGCCACCAATGAAGGAATCGCTGTCGTGAACTCCTTAAAGTGCATCTAGAAAACAACTTAGAGGGTGAGTGTTTTCCCCGAGCCCACTGAGCCGGTCACTCTGGAGCAGGAAAAAGCGCCATCAAATCGATTTAACCCATCGATTTGATGGCGCTTTTCGCTGCTAAGTAGCTATTAGGCGTGCGATTTACCGTCAGTAACAAGCTCAGCCTGGGCTACCATTCTGTTCTGTGCGCTTTCGCTGAAGCACCCGCACCATTTGTGGGTGGGTTCCATGCGGTTCCCCTAAGAAGCACGTTGACGGCGTTCACAGATGCTGCTTCTCCTTTGATCTGGATGAGAATCGCTTCGATGAGACCAGCGTTACCGCAGAAGAGGCCGCCTGTTTTCGATAGGATAGAGGTCGGATGTCGATCCACGCAGCCGATGCCGATATGGGACTGAGAATGCCAATTCGCTGCCATGTCTGGTCTTGACCAAACCGTTCTTTTGCGAGCTTTACCTTGAAACTGCCAGTCCCCCGCCTGAATGAGAACCAACTGCTGATTGCTTACTATCTTATGGCGTTTGTCTGCGGCAGTCTGCTCGTGGTTCTCCACACGTATTGGCGCAAGACTGATGAGCTGTTTGACTTTCCCACGCTGCAACACGCGGCAGAGTACCTGCATTCGTGCGGACTGGTCTATGTGCTGGTGCTTGCTGGCTTGGCTTTCTTCCGCGGCCGCGCGATTCAAGCTCACCGCCGGCTTTACTACCCATACATTGTGTCTTTTGCCGCCAACATCGCCATTTTGTGTACGACCCTGTGGGTGTTTGCCCGCGGAGTTAATGCCAGGGTCTTGGTCGTGCAGGATTACCATCTTGTGGCGGTTATCTTTGCATCTTGTGTGGCGATGCTCCTGTTTGATCTGCTTGCCATTTGCAGCCGTGTTCCGACAATTGGATTTGCTAACGGCGCGGCGTCCGTCATTGTTGGCATTTTGCACATCGCCGCAGTTGTGTTACTCGTGCTGGCGACGGTCAATCTGGAATACGAGAAACTCAACATCAGTACCGGGAGTAAGACGCAGCCGATTCTGGGATAACTCTCCTACGAGCAAATGGACGTTCACGTACGTAAGGTGCAAACCATGCGACGACATCATACGTGTTACACGGCTTACGTTTTGGCCTGTCTCATGCTCGTGTTGCAAGGCTGCGGCGTTCAAGAGGAAGCTCAACTTGTCGCCTATGTAGCGCATGACAGCGAGTTCTCCCAGCCGATCTTGGATGATTTTGAGCAGGAAACTGGCATTGAGATTCAAAAGAAGTTTGACACCGAGTCAACAAAAACAGTCGGGCTGGCGAATGCCATCATTGGCGAAGCCAATCGGCCGCGGTGCGATGTCTTCTGGAACAATGAGATTCTCAACACGTTGCGTTTGCAGCGCCAAGGGCTGTTGGCGGCCTATGTCTCTCCACAGTCGGAAAACTACCCGGAGATGTTTCAATCGCCCGATGGCTTGTGGTACGGATTCGCCGCCCGAGCGAGAATTCTGATTGTTAATACCGACCTTGTGCCTGCATCTGAACGCCCGACGTCAATCCGGGATCTTGCTCGGCCGGAGTTCCAAGGGCGCTGCGGGATTGCCAAGCCGCTCTTCGGGACAACCGCAACCCATGCGGCCTGTTTGTTTGCCGCTTGGGGGGATGTGGAAGCGAAGGCTTTTTTCCGTTCACTGCGGGACAACGATGTGAAAGTCATGGCCGGCAACAAGCAAGTGGCCATGGCAGTCGCCGAAGGAGAATTAGCTTTCGGACTGACAGATACCGATGACGCGATGGTTGCCATCAGTCGCGGATATCCGGTCGAGATCGTCTATCCGGACCGCGAGCCAGACCAGCTCGGCACGTTGTTCATCCCCAATACACTGGCGATTATGAAAGACTGCCCTCATCCTGAAGCGGCAAGGACGCTTGTTGATTACTTGCTTCAGGCAGACGTGGAAGCGAAGCTTGCCGCCAGCGCGAGCGCTCAGATTCCCTTGAACCGTGGGAACGCCGAGATTGAAGTCCAAGTGGAAACGCCGCGGACGGTCCATGCCATGGATGTGGATTTTAACGCAGCCGCAGAACGTTGGGACGAAGTCGCCGGGTTCATCCGCGAGACTTTTGGCACTTGAATTTGAGAACGAGCCCGAAAAGAACCTTACGCAGTCAGGTCGATTCGGACGCCCGTTTCACCGCGTGGATCAAGCGACCGCGGCTGGGATGAGCCACCATCTGCGGTGCCGCTTTCCTGGGATTTCTCTGTAGGCTTTTCCTGAGCTTGCTGGTCTTCCCACAGCTTGCGTCCATCCGCATCCCGCTCATTTGCGCTTTGATCGTCGGCTTCCGTCGCGCCAATGTCGGCGGCAGCCTCGGCCTTCTTTTCCGCCATGGTCTGCCGTGACTGGTTAGTTGCTTCCTGGGCTTCGCGTTCCTTGTCCGTTCCGGCACGTTGCGCGCGGGGCGCACCGGCGGCGCTGCCGAGGATTCCGCCAAGGGCTCCAACGTCCATCGGGTACCTCCGATTGGATGAAACTTGGCTTTACGGCCATGACTCAGGATCGTTCTCGCGCGGCGTGGTGTGTCGTCCTTGAAAAGTGTAGGTCATGGGTGTCGCTAAGGAGGTGTCAATCACATCACAATGTGCGATTAATCCGCTAATATCGTCTACGTCGTGCATCGCCCCCCACAGGCGGCGCACGCGGCGGCGGCCGGGTGCTGCGTTCTAATTCCGTCTGAATCTGTTGTAGGGTCTTAACCACACCCGGAAATGTCTCGGTTGTCACTTGGGGGTCTTCGGCTGGTCCACTGACATTGATCTTGAGGAACTGTTTGGTCGCCTCCCCCAAGACGTCGCCGAGGATGGGAATTCGCCGGTCGCTGCGGCCGACCATTGATCCGAAGGACAGGTTGACGTTGCGATCAAAGTCCATGTCGCCCTTGCCGATCAGGCTGACGGCGTCACCATTGAAATCAAGGCGATTAAAGTAGACGCGATCCCCGGAAATCCGATATTCGACATCGCTGCTGTTGAACGCGGATGCATCCGGCGTTTGCAGGCTGGCAACTTTCAGCAAAGCAACCAGCAGAGGAAGCTCATAAAAATCTGCATTCCTCAGTTGGACTGTGCCATCGCCAAAGAGGGAATGAGCTTGGTTTCCCGCCCCCCGGAGATCGAGCGTTGCGAACAGCCTACCGCGATAGTCACCGCCGGAGATGACGCCGTCTCTGGCAAATAATCTCAAGTCCGCATTATCAACCTGGCTCCTGAGAAAAAACCGTGACTGGTCGTCGCGGGCGACAAAGAGGTCTCCTAAAAATTTGCCGCCATAGAACTCCGCAGTCAGGTGCCGGTGCGTACGTGGATCAAGCGGTCTGCTCGAAGCCGCGCCAGAAAACACGGCCGGATCTCCCAAAATCACTCGGTCATTCTCGATGTGCAATGGTCCACGGATTTGATTGTATTGCAGATCGATAATCCTGGCCGACTCTAGGTCAAGTTCGCCATCGGCCAATAGGTGTTGACCGTCATACCTGCCTTGTAAACCAACGCGACCGTAGAGATTTTCCAAGGACCGCCCAGCATGAATAGTGTTTCCGTGCAAGAAGAAATCGAGATCCCACCCTGCGGTCATCGGCCCGCCAGGCTGTGAAGGGCGATGAAACGCCAGCGATCCTGACACGTTAAATGGATGTTCGGGGCGAAGCTCAATCACGGCCTGACGTAGTGCGTACGGCAAAGCTGATTTCAGTTCTCGATCCGCGACAACATGATCAACGTCTAATTCGTCAAACCTCAACAGGAACTCACCGCCGCGGCTCTCAAAGATCCCCGTCGCCCGCAGCTCAGTTTCACCATGTGATGCGTGGAGCCGTGTGAACTCGATCCGCCCATTGTTATAGGCAATGTTGCCACTGATGTTTTCCCACCGATACGGAAACTGCTGTGGTTCCAGGGAACACGTTGATTCGATCGGCCGAATGTCGACGCGAAGGTCAAGTTGACGTGACAGGGAGAGGTAGTTGATCTGGCAGTGCAGGTCGACATCGCCGCGTGGCTTCAAGTCAGACCAGGCCAGTTGAGCCGCAGGCGGAAGCGCAGATCTCAGGTCTTCATCAAGAGCTGTTCCGTCCGCAGAGACCGTGAGTGCTAGTTGATTGCCGGCTTCCGTCGGCCCCATTGTCCCCCACGCGCGAACGTGCGATCCGCCATTGGTGCCGTGAAGATTCTCGAAACGCCAAGAATCATTTTCCAAGCTTATATGCCCGCTGACGTTCACGATGGGATAGGGAAACTTCTTGTAGCGAAGCGCGCCATCCAAGATATCCATCTGCATCTGCCGCGCCAGGGGTAGGTGCGGTTTTTCGCGTTCAAATCGTGCCCAGACGTTGAATGTGCCGGCGGGATTAAGCGATCGGATCACGTCCTCGGACCGGCTTGGCAGCGCGGCAATCATTTCTTCATCCAGACGGAGCTGGGAGCCCTCAATTTGGATCCAGCCGATGAAGTCTGGTCCGGGGTCAATCACATCGCCTTGAATGTCAACAGGGACATTGTCCGCAAATCCGCGCAGGTTGATCGCTACACGCAGACGCCGGTTATCGAGCTCGCGGAGATCAATCCAGCCAGCGGCTCTGTGCAATCGGTACGCGAACTTGTGGTAAGCGAAGGACATATCGCTTGTTTCCGCATGAGCCCAAGTTGGACGCCAGGACTGGCCGTCGAAGACGACTTCGGCCTCGATGTCAGCTTCACCGGCAGGATGGAACTTGCTCCAAGATTCCTGAAATTGAGGAGGCAGTGCGGCATGCAACGTGCGATCAAACATCAACCTCCGCACCGTGAGGTGTAACCTTGCGTTGCTCAACTGAGGCGTTAGTAGTCCATCTCCGGTCAGCTCAAACTCTGTGTTCCGGCTGCGAGCGGACGCGCTGACAACTTGCACTTGTCCGTTGTTCACGCGGATCTCCGCTTTCACATCCGTAAGCGGATAGGGCAACCTGACATCATCCACTCGGCCACGGCTGACTTGGACGTCAACATGGTAGGCCAAAGGACGCTGAGTTCTCGGTAGGTATTCCACGGCGAACTCGCCGCTGGCGGAGGCCCTCAACATTTCCCAAGGTCCAGATTCCGGACAGAGACTCCGAGGCAACGAGGCGTGCAATTCCGGAGAGACTTCAATCTCCGAAAAATCTCCCGCCAGGCGCCAGCGCCCTCCCGGCAAAATATCCCCCACGATGTTCAACTCTTGTGTGCG
Source organism: Pirellulales bacterium (assembly GCA_028066245.1). Taxonomy (GTDB): domain Bacteria; phylum Planctomycetota; class Planctomycetia; order Pirellulales; family S012-138; genus CALJLD01. The sequence goes on from JALCBR010000063.1 coordinate 11,683, forward strand.
GTCACCGCGGAGCGAACCGGTGAAGTGCATTCCGCCACCGCTGTCGACTGGCGGACCCTGTTGAGAACTTGCGGCCGCTTCAGATGGCATTGACGGTTGAGCCACTGACGTCACCGCTGTCTGCAGTGACTCGCGCTCAGAAGGCAATGGCTCAAACGTGATATGAATATCTCGCAGCGTCAGAGTGCTGGCTGGAGACTTCGAGGCATCGATAATTTCAATTGAGCCGTTTTGCACTCGCCCGCCAACGGGTGTGTGCTTGCGCGAATTGGGAAGCGGCATCAGCCGATTCAGGTTCCATTCACCGGAAGCGTCACAGGTTGCGCGAACCCGGGGACGCGTCATCACGAAACCATCAATGACAAGGGCGTCACGCAGCAGATCTTGCAGCCCGGACGAGCTATAGAGAAACACCTCGTCAATGTCAAAGAGCACACCCTCAGGACCTTCCAGGTCAGGCTCGTGAATCCGCACGCCGCGAATAGAAATACCTTCGCCCTCAAAGAACCGGGCGGAGCGAACATCCACATCTAAGTCTGGATAGCTCTCAGAGATCAACGCCTGAACGTGTTTGCGGATCTCCTCATCCAACCGCCGGTCGAGATAAAGCATCACGCCTAAGCCAACAACAAGTGCGAGCACGAGCCCCCACTTGAAGCAGAACCAGCTTGAGCGGACAAAGCAGTTAATCGATTTCCCCCGCGGTGTAGTTGACCAGTGCGGATGCCAGAACGCGCATGCGAATTGCCATGACTGGCAAATCTTGTGCGCAATCGCTTTCCGGTAAGAAATTTTCAGGCGAAGAATGCTACTCAGCCTTAACAGCACAGGTCAATAACAGCCGAATTGCCAGGGGTGTGATTGCGTGGCCGTGAGCAGCTTATTGCCGACAAGAGACATCGCCGCGTTGGGATAATGACCATGCTGGCGTTGATGGCGAGGCCAGCATGATGGCATCCATGCTATGGAAGCGTCACCAGGAATTGCTGTTCGGCCTTCGGGTCTCGTTTCCAGGCAAGATCAATGCGCGCGGCGGCAAACCACACGATCTTGATGTGATGTCCTTGATAGCTAATGGGCCCGGCCGGGATTTCTACGCTGAAGGGGAACTCGTGATCGCCAGGCGAAAGCTCGCCGTAGTGGGGGGTGTCATCCAGAATCAACGCACTGTCTTGATCTCCTCGGCCTTCAGTACGCCAGCCGATGGTCAATCGCACGCCGCGACAGGCCAACGTCTCCATGCACGAGACTCGTACGCGTCCGGCAACTTTGCCCCCTGTGGGCCGATGGTTCCGCCATTGAGGGTCCTCCCAGGGGCCCGGGTCGATGTGGATTATTATCGTTGGTGTCGCCATTGTGGTTCCCCCTTCAGTTCCCTTCGCCGTGAGAGCCGTGCTCCTGGTTACGCTCCACCAGCGGTACCCGTTGGGCCGCAACGTCAAACTTCACCGCGTGCTTGTAGTCCGGCCATCCTGCGATGTCGGTGTGCATCTCGATCAGCCATTGAATGCTGTTGCGATTTGCCGAGAACGAATGCATGGCATCATCGGAAATGTTGATCGAGAAATCTCCTTCTAGCGGCTGCAAGGGGCTGGCATGTTGATTTTCCAACAGGATGTGTTCTTCGACAGAGACATCATGCGTAACGGTCGACGTGTTGGTGCCGTGCGTATAAGTCGCGCTTTCCCGGCAAATGATCTTCACGCTGATCTTGTTGATCTTGATGCCGCGTTTGGGCGTTTGCGAAAACCGTCCAGTCACACTTTCGCCAAGCAAGACAGGTGACGTGGAAAGAGCGATCACTGGAGGATGGATCCGGCTTTGCGCGAGCAGCTTGTGAATACTGCCGGCCAAGATTAGTAAGCCAACAACACCAAACACACTCACAATCAAGAGGGGCCAGGATCCCACGCCGTCTTGCATGAAAAGAATGCTGCCCACGACGCCAACGATTCCATTCCATACGATGGCAAACACGAGGAGTGCCAGCCCTCCCATTCCCGATGCAGCGCGGGAGAGGACGACATCGCGTGGACGTGGTTCGGGCACGTGCGGCATGCCAGCGGTCGAGACCATGACACTGACTCGTGGCGCATCCGTGCCAGCGGAGGGCGCAACCTCCAACTTGGTCAGCAGATCCTCGGCCACAGGAACAAGGAGTCCTTGTGAATATCCTTTGGCGAAGCGAAACGAACCGTTCTTTGCGGTCTTGGCTTCAATCAGACATCCGCCCGCCGTCTGCGTGGCCAAATGTGACCGCACAGAGAGAGCCGCGATCATTTGTTTGGGGCGTTTGCGAGACCGCCGGAGCGGGCCCCAACCATCTGTCACCACCAGAGAATCCGCGGTTATTTCGATGATTGCCTGACTGCGTGACATCCCCATGCCATAGACAAACATTCCCCCGCCAACGGCCAAGAACGGTAGTCCGAATGCGGGGAAACAGATCTGAGCGAAGGCGTTATCGGCAGCGAACGTGATGGTAAGCGCCATCACCATCCACAAAAGAGCGAAGCCGCCAAAGACAGCGCCAAACACGGCCAAACCTCTCGTTGCGCCGGAAGACTCCCGTTGTGGCAAAGTATAGCACGTTCCATCAGCCGTCTCTTCCAACTGAACGCTTGGAGGGAGATTAGGCATTGGTTTACCATTCTCATTCAAACGGGCAAATACTCTTGGTAAACGGTGGATAGATTGGCGGCGTCGCACTAACCGCCGTCATCGTGCAGATTCCGACGCAGGGTTCGCCCATTCCACAAGATGCACGTGCGAGCAAGCTTCACACGTCACCTGCTCGCCCAGGTGCTGCTGCTCAATGCGCACTGGTTTTTCGCACTGAGGGCACGCAATGGCAAACTTTCGCTCTGGTTTATCCAAATCACTCCAAACATCGTCGGGGATTGTCGGAAAGAGGATGTCATCGGCCTCAAGAGTGGTGAGCAATTCTCGGGTGATCTTCTTCACATCAGCAATCCGATTTGCCAGTCGCCGAATCGCACCTTCGAAGACATTACGGGCGAGCCGGCCGTTGCCAAAATGTTCATCTCGTTCATCGAGCAGGCGTTGAAACCCTAAGAGCAGTTTGGCCCGCGTTTGTCGCGGCAGGATATAGTGGTTTTTCTCACACATGCCGGCAAAGATCTGCCCTAACTCTTGGGCCGAGTAGTCTGGAAAGCGCAGCCGCCGACCAAATCGAGATGACAGACCAGGGTTGGATTGCAGTAACCGTTCCATGGGTTCCGGATAGCCGGCGATGATGACAACAAGGCGATGTCTGTCATCCTCCATTCGCTTGAGAATCGCTTGTACGGCTTCCCCACCGTATGGGTCTTCTCGGCTGTCGGCAACCAAGCTGTAGGCTTCGTCAATGAACAGCACTCCATCGAGCGCTGCATCAATTTGCTTATGGGTTTTGGGGCCCGTCTGGCCGGCGTATTGAGCAACCAGTCCCGACCGATCCGTCTCCACGGCATGCCCCTTGGTTAAGACTCCCATTGCGCCCAGGATTCGCCCGACGACCCTTGCGACGGTGGTCTTGCCCGTTCCCGGATTACCGTAATAGACCATGTGCAGGCTGACGTCGGTCTTAGGAAGATTCTGTTTCTCTCGCTCCTCCTGAATCTTGAGAAAGTTAACGAGCTCCCGAATCTCCTGCTTGATGGAGTCCAGACCGGTCATCTCGTTGAGTTCTGCCATGGCCGCTGCGAGCTGCTGCTCACGACTGAGCGGGCTTTCCCTGGGTTGTTTCTCTTCGTCCAGCTTCTTGAGTGGCTGCGGTCTCTTGCCGCGCTCATCAACAGCTTCCAGTGGAACGACCGTTGCCGCCCCGCTTCCCGCGAATTCACGCTTGCTAGACACGGAGCTGTCGGCTGATTCCTGCTTGCGCTCGATCTCACGGTAGAGTCGTTGCTCGAGTTCTTTTTGAATACTGCGAAGCTGGGTCGTCTCTTTCTCATGCAGGTCACCATCCGCTTTGGCAATGATGTTTGCGATGCGGACGACGGTTGTTTCAACTTCACCTGCATGCTCACGCAAAGGCGGGTACTTGCTAAAGGGTCGCAAGAGGCTCTCCCAGGTGAGCAATTCCTCTTGTTCCATCAGTCGCTTGAATGCTTTCTTCAACTGTGCACCGTGCAGACTCTTCTCCCAGAGATGCTGGACGAAGACGCGGGCCAGCTCGCGTTCCTCAGAAGCCCAACGCCAGTCTGCCCGTACGATGCTGATAAAGACCTTGATCAGCAAGCCACGGTGCAGATCATCCAGGAGCCGTCTGAACTCTTTCGCGGATTGAGAGACGAGGTGCTGATGGCTGCGAAGGCATTCCTCTCCGGCAGCATCGTAAAGCTCGCGACATTCCGCGAGGGACAGGCGAAACTCTTCCAGCAGCGCGTCGTTCAAGATGAAGGATCAAAAATTAAGGAATGTTTATCACGGTGTCAGCCCGTGCTGTGAAGCGGCTATTAGCTGGCGCGGATTGTATTCGATGTTCCGGCAGTGTTGTTGTGCAGAATCTACCGCAAGACCACAAGTTTGGCCAATCCACGCGATGCGCAAACCGTTGGAACTCAAAGGCATGCGAGCTGGGGACACCGGCAGAAAGTCTAGAGCACTTGTCCGCTTGCTGTCCGCTCGTCCGAACGGACGCTGGTAAGTCCATCTCCCAATGGAATGTCACTCATCACGCCTTCACGCGTACGGGCGAAATTGACATTGGTCAAATTTTAGGATGTTTTTGGCCGCCCTGCGCGCTGCCGAGCACTATAGGGGGTTGACGGTAGGCATCATGCTAAACTTAACGTCAGGATTGCCGGCGATGTTGTCGGTGGCGTTGCTGGTCAATTGCATGGGCGTGAAGCGTTTGCGCTACCCCCTGGAGGCTGGAAAAACTTGACCAATGATAATATCGCCCGTACGCGTGAGAGCAGGGCGCGCGAGAAACGCCGCGACTCAATCGCGCGTCCACAAAGCGATGGGAACTATCGGCGAACAGACGACCAATCAATTTCGTTAATCGGACGACGGAACATCAACATGAAAAGCGCTCTATTGACCCCTGCGCGGCGAATGGCCTTCGTGGAAGGGCGATTATCCCGCGAAATGCGAGCAATGCCAGCACGGTGTCAGAGCCAATGGCCGCGCAGGGGGCAATAGTGTCCTCAATGCCGTTCCCTTGTCAGTTTCCTGACTCCGGCTTTGGGGATAGGATAGACGTATGAACTCTCCAACAGAATCGCCCGTGCCGCATCTGGCTGCCCGTTCAAGCTGTCTCGCCTTGATCTTTCGCAAAACAGCGCGTTGTACGGCGGTCCTGATTGGCCTGGTCGTCGTGAGTTTGTCTGTGGTCAAGGCTCAACGAGCATTCGCCTCCGACTCCTGGTCGGACGTTGACAAGCATGGGGCCGACAAGACGGTCATTGTCATTCGGGATTACCGGCTCCTGTCCGCGGCAGAGTTTGCACAGCGAGCAAGCAAGGATAACGGGGACCTGACCGAGGATCAGCTTCGCCGCAACTACTCACAACACGTCAATACTGTCCAGAAAGTTCAACGCGAGCAATACTCTGTGACCCGTCGAGCTCTCCTGCAGTATGGCGTGAAGAAGCTGTTCGTCGAATCCGTTCCCCAGGAAGATCTTGCCGAACGTGTCAAGCTAATCCAAGCTTGGGCGGAGCGGGCGAGCAGCGCTGATCAATGGAGAAAGGAAGCCATCAAGCTAAGAGACACCCTCAATCAACGTCGGCAGGCCGGCGAGACCGACGGTGATTTCCAGCAGATCCTGGAGCAATTTGAAAAGGCACAGAGTCAGTTTTCCCAGTTCACAATGGAAGGACTGAAATACGGAGTCTCCGCTCGGTTGATGGCTGCGGATGATCTGAGCTTTGAGATCGGCGCGATGGACAACAGCCAGAGCCTTGAACTTTACCAGCCAGGCTCTCTTTCGACTCCAGAGAACGCCGAAGCGCGCGCTGCACGGGAGAAATTGCTTGCCAAAGTGGTTGCCGCCTGGTTGGAAGAACACGACACGGCCATTCTTGTGCTCAGCGGAGATTGTGACCTTCGCGATGAGTTCCGTGAACTAGGGCTGACTGTTCAATACGGCGCAGCAACTGTGCCTTCAATTCCGAAGTAACTTCGTTTGACGGCCTGCCATCTGGTTCAGACCAGGCCATTCTGCCGCATTGCTGCCAAAGTGTGCGACGCTCAACACATCGCCCACTCGTTTTCGGTAGATTAGCACCACCGTAAGAGTCTCATGTGGCGCTAGCAGTTGCAGCATCGTTTTCTTCTTGCCTGCATGGCGCCATCTTCTGCCAACCCAAGCTGATGTTGATCTGATGGCGATGACGAAATCGATCTCGAATTCATTGCGAAGCTGGTTGCTATGTTTGTTGGGGACGTCGAGCCTTTTCATCTCGGCAGCTGAGAGCGCACGGGCCGACGATTGGCCGCAATGGATGGGTCCCAACCGTGATGCTGTGTGGAACGAGACTGAGATTACGCGCTCGTTTCCTGAAGACGGTCCGCCTGTGAAGTGGCGGATCCCCATCGGAACTGGGTATGCAGGTCCAGCCGTTGCTGAAGGTCGGGTTTACTTGATGGACCGAAAGCAGGAAATGGACGACGATGGCCGGCCCAAGATCAACCGTGACGTCAAGCCGCCGGCGTTTCTGGGGACAGAACGCGTCTTTTGCGTTTCCGCTGAGACAGGCGAGTTGATCTGGGAGCACGAATACGATTGTCCCTACCAGATCCAATATCAGAATGGCCCGCGCACAACACCGTTGATTGAGAATGGCCGCTGCTATGTGCTGGGCGCCATGGGCGACCTGTTTTGCTTTGACGCGAACAATGGCGACGTCCTTTGGCACCGGAACTTTCCCCAGGAGTACGGCGCCAAGCCTCCTTTTTGGGGTTGGTCAAATCATCCAGTTATTGACGGAGATCACTTGTACTGCACGGTCGGCGGTGAAGGGAGTGCTGTGGTTGCCTTTGATAAGAATAGCGGAGAAGAGCTTTGGAAAGCGTTGACCGCCGAGGAGATCGGATACGCACCGCCGGTGATTTACCAAGCCGATGGAAACAAACAACTGATCGCCTGGCTGGACACGAGCGTGGAATCGCTTGATCCGCTCACCGGGAAGGGCAATTGGTCGATGCCATTCCCCGAGAGAGGCGCGCCACAACGCCCGGTGGTCACAATCATGACGCCGCTTTTCATCAACAGTCACCTGTATGTGAGCAACTTCTACAACGGCTCGCTAATGTGTGATGTTGCCGCGGATGGCTCCGACGCGACCAAGGTATGGGGCGCGGCCGCCAATGACGGCAATCATAAGCAAGGGCTAAACATCTTGATGATGACCCCGTTTGCGATGGACGGTTACCTCTATGGCGCCGCGGGGATGGGGCAATTCCGCTGCATCAATGCCAAGACCGGCGAGGTCGCCTGGCGAGATATCTCGCCGTTGAGCGAGCGGCGCCCAGCCGCGTTTGCGACGTGTTTTCTCGTTAGAAATGGTGACGCTTTCTTCATCTTTAACGATTCCGGCGATCTGATTATCGCCGATCTCTCGCCCGAAGGTTACAAGGAGCTGGCCCGAGCGAAACTACTGGAACCCGATGGCTTCGCCCGCGGGCGGAATGTCGTTTGGTCTCACCCGGCGTACGCGGACAAGAAATTCTTCGGACGTAATGAGAGTGAGTTGATTTGCGTTGATCTGGCGGCGGAAGCAAATCAAAGCAAGTAGTGCGATGCGGGTGGCCCGTCTCGCTCCTTGATGTTCAAGCGGGGATTTGCTGTGTTGGTCAATCGTTCTCGCAAGCAAATGGCATCCGCGGCGGCCATCGCGTAGGATTTGCACGGCTTGTTCGATGCGTGAACCGGCCGCGTAAGTTCAGCTCTTGCCGAGATCACAATGGCTCACATCCTGATTACGTCAGGTCCGACACGGCAGTACCTTGATCCCGTCCGTTATTTGACGAACGCGTCCAGCGGTCGTATGGGAGTCGCTCTCGCAGAGGCCGCGCTTGCCGCCGGACACCAGGTCACAATTGTCTCCGGTCCTGTGGCTGTGAACTATCCGGCAGCGGCGAGAGTCGTTGACGTTGTGTCAACGGAAGACATGCTGGCCGCCAGTGCCGAGATCTTTCCGGCTTGCCAGGGCTTGATCGGAGTGGCCGCCCCTTGTGACTATCGACCTGAGCTTGTGGCCTCGCAGAAGATCCAAAAGACCGGCGAGCCGCTTGTCTTGTACTTACATGAAACGCCGGATGTCGTTGCCACCTTGGGCTCGCAGAAGGCGCCATCTCAATGGGTTGTTGGCTTCGCGCTGGAGACGGAAGACGCTCGATTCCGAGCCATCGTGAAGGCGGAAAAAAAACACTGCGATATGATCGTGCTCAACGGGCCGGAGGCCATGCACGCGGCGCAGACTCGCGTGGAAGTGCTCACGCACCACGGTGAATCGGCAGGCACATTTGAGGGTTCCAAGGAATCGGCCGCACGTGAAATCTTCCGTGTGATCAACCAGCGACTTGTCCAGCCTCGTGAAGTTCAGCCGTGAGGGCTTGGCTTTACGATGATTGTCGCAGGCGAGCCGTCAATGCGCATGTAATTGCTGGCGATTGCTAGGTGGCGGCGCTAGACTGTTCAGTCGATTTGGTTCATCCAACGGGGATGCATCGGGGCCGACGTTGTGGGCAATTCATCTCGATCTGATCGGACCGTCGCGGCTCCAAAGTCATCGCGAGGCGAGCAGCCGAAGCGAGACGCTCAACGGGAAGGGACATCTGCTTCCTTTTCAACGAACGCGCAGGGGAGCGCCCGTGATTCCACTGATCGACAGGTTCTGGCAAACCTGAAGTACCCGTTGCTGTGGGCTCTGCTTGCCGCCGCCGGTGGCATCATGATTGACCGATGGGCGCCGGTTTGGCTTCTCGCCTGGTTCGTTCTTTTCTCCACTAATCTGCTGGCTGCGTACTCGTTCAGGAAATCACCCTGGGCGAATATCCCCTTGGCAGTGGCAATCGCCTGTGGAGGCGGAGCCTGGCACCACATCCGTTGGTATCAGTTTGCGAGCGGTGATCTCGCAACGTTCTCGGATTTTGAACCGCAGCCGGCTGCGATTCGGGGAGTCGTTAATTCTTTGCCGGAGATCCGGCCAGCTCCTACATTCGATCCGTTGCAAACCGCGGTTCCAGAAGAACGAACGCTGTTTGAGTTGCAAGTCACGTCCTATCGAGCGGGCCGCAGATGGGTACCAGCCAGCGGAAATTGCTCTGTTGTGGTTGAGGGGCAATGTGAGCAATTATTGCCTGGTGACGAGGTGGAAATCTTCGGTCAGTTGAGCCGGCAGCTGCCCGCAGGCAACCCTGGCGAGTTTGACTTTGCCCACCACAACCGAGCAGATCGTCGGTTGACGACAATTCGCGCAACGCACGCCGCTGGGATTACGCGCATACAGCAAGGCAACGTATGGAATCCTCAGCGGATGCTGGCGAGAATTCGGCGCGGCTGTCGGGAAGAATTAAGTCGACGAATCCCTCAACGGCTTTCCGGCTTCGCCGCAGCACTGCTCATCGGGCAACGTCAAGAGTTAGGGATGACTCGCCGCGACGCGTTCATGCGGACGAACTCCATGCATTTCCTGGCCATTTCAGGATTGCACATCGGAATCCTCGCCGCGAGCTTGCTCTTGTTGTTGCGGATGGGGTGGATGCCCCGCCGGTACGCATTGCTGTCTGTGGGCATGTTGACTCTCGCGTACGTCGCCCTCTCGGGAGCTCAACCACCAGCGATCCGCTCGCTGGTTCTGGTTATTGTCGCGTGCATCGCGTTGGGGTTCGTCAGGCCCTACGTTCGGTTGAACGTTCTCTCGCTCGCCGGGCTGATCGTGCTCGCGTTAAACCCCGCCGACCTGTTTCGTGTTGGGCCTCAGCTCTCGTTCCTGGCGGTGTTGACACTGCTGACCATCGTTCCTTGGTGTGGCAGGATCTTGGCCATTCGTGACCCGCTACGGCGGTTGATTCACAAACACCGTTCCCGTCCTCACCAAATCGTCCGCTGTTTGGCGGTTCTCTATGTTCGCGCAACGGCCGTTTCTCTAGGAGTGTGGTTTGTCACGGCGCCGCTTGTCGCAGCTCGATTCCATTTGATTTCACCGTTGGCATCACCACTGAGCCCAGTCCTTTGGCCACTGATCGCAGCCGCTCTCTTTTCCGGTTTCGGGGTGCTGATTTTCAGTGCATGGTTGCCTCCTGCTGCAAACGGATGTGCGTGGGTCTGTGAGTTGGTGCTCTCGTGGACCGATTCGATCGTTAGGCGATGTTCGCAAGTCTCGGGCGGACATTTCTGGGTTGCTGGCCCCGATGACTGGTGGCTCGCGGGATTCTACCTACTCGTCTGCGGGTGGATGATTTTCCGACCACGAGGACGCAAAGCAGCCATCGCTGGGGTCATGCTGGTGACATGGAGTGTTGTTGGAGTGTATGACGCAGTAACAACGGCCGAGCGCCCGACAGGCGAGCTGCGCTGCACTGTCCTTTCGATGCGACACGGATGTTGTGTGGTCGTCGAGTTTCCCGACCAACGCGTACTCGTCTATGACGCGGGGCGACTAGGCTCAGCTCGCGGAGCTGCGCAGTCCATCTCCGCATTCTTTTGGCATCGTGGGATCACATCAATCGATGTCCTTGTGGTCTCACACAACGATGCCGATCACTTCAACGCAATTCCCTACTTGTTGGATAGGCAGTTCAAGGTCGAACGTGTTCATACATCGCTCGGAATGCACGCAGGCGAACAGAATGGCGCGACGGCAGCTTTCTACAACGCTTTGCAAAACCACACGATTACTCGATCGCCTTTGGTCGCCGGCGATGCAATCCTCAAGGACTGTAGTGATAACGTGCGATACTCCGTGCGAGTCTTGCATCCGCCGCAAGAAGATTTTCCCGGCACGGACAATGCGCGCAGTGTTGTGCTCTTGATTGAATACGCGGGGCGGCACATCCTGCTGCCTGGCGATCTAGAATCTCCGGGCTTAGAAATGCTGCTGGCGTCGGACCCCATCGATTGTGATTTTATTTTGGCTCCGCACCACGGCAGTCGAGGCAGTGACCCACCGGGGTTCGCGACATGGTGCACACCGGAAGTTACGGTGATCAGCGGAGGTCGAGCGGCTTCCGCGAAATCGGTTGTTGCTGATTATGCCGCTGCCGGCTCGCGTGTGTTTCATACGGCCGAAAGCGGTGCTGTGACGTATCATATCGGGCCAGATGGTCACGCAACGGTGCGAACTCACTTGTCGCCCGGCGGAACGTTCGGCCAGTGACCATTCCTGTTGATCCAGGTTCCTGAGTACGTCAGCCAGGGCCTGACGTTATATTGGCAATACTGTCAATCTCTCCGACTCTGCGCGAGACGCCATGTTCATCCACCGCACTCAGGCGGCCCTGACTTTCGCCATGATCCTGGTTTCCGGGTTATTGTTGCCTACGGGAAGGGTTCAAGCAGTCACATGGCAAGGTCAACAGGACACAGTTGTTCGGCTTCGAGAGCAACTCAAGGAAGCTAGCACTTTGATCGTCGCCGGCAAACTCGATGACGCTGCCCGAATTGCGAACACGGCCCAGACTGAGATTGCCTCTTTGACCGCATCGGCAACGGGCAACGCTCGGCAGTTGCGCCGCTTCGAGACGTTGCTGACGCGGCTGGAAGTGATTCGCCGCGTGCTCGACCGCAAAGGCACGCAATTAGCAGCGTGGCCTGCTGAGAGTTCCGAATCGACCATCAGCTTCAGCGCGGACATCGTGCCGATCTTTATCGCCAAGTGCAACAACTGCCATGTGCGGGGGAACCGGGGAGGTTTCAGCATGGCCAACTATCAAGCCTTGATGCGCGGTTCGGGTGGAGGCATCGTTGTGCGGCCCAACAACGTGACGGGGAGCCGGCTGGTGGACGTGCTGGAGACCGGCGATATGCCGCGGGGCGGCACGATGACGGCCGATGAGATCCAATCGATCAAGACATGGATCAGCGAAGGGGCTCGATTTGACGGTTCGGACTCAACAACCGCCCTTGCTCAACTCGCGCAGCCCGAGATGGACGAACCGTCCAACACGGAAGCCATCCCAGCGCCTGAGTTTGTTCGTGCCGATGGCGACGAAGAGGTTTTGTTTTCGCGAGATATCGCGCCGGTCATTGTTGAGCAATGCTTGAATTGCCACGGCGGGAACAATGCGTCTGCCCAGCTTGGGCTTGGTAATTTCACGCGCGTGCTTCGCGGCGGTCAGAGCGGACCGATCATCGCCAGTGGAAAGCCTGAGGGGAGTCTCTTGATTCGCAAACTCAAAGGGACTGCCGACGGTCAACGGATGCCGTTACAACGTCCTCCGCTCACTGCCGATGTGATCGCCAAGTTTGAAGCTTGGATTGCCGACGGCGCGAAGTTTGACGGACCTGCTGCAGCGACGCCGACTACGACCGTCGCGCAGCTCTTCCGCATCTCTCAACTTTCTTTTGACGAGTTGAGCGCTGAACGCGTCAAAACCGCCGAGCAGATATGGCGGACAGCACACCCCAACGTCACGCCCAATAAGTTTGAGAGCGAACGCTTCCTACTGCTGGGAACAGTGAACGAAGGTCGCCTGGAAGAGTTCGCCGCTATGGCGGAACAATCGTGGACAAAGATCGCGCAGACCGAGCGGCTGCAAAAGGATGATTGGCCGTTGGGCGGGCGGGTGACACTGTTCGTGTTCGACCGCCGCTTTGAGTACTCCGAGTTTGGCCGGATGGTGGAACGGCGCACCGTGCCACGGGGGGGTGTGGTCAGTCGGCGCTATACCACCGAGGATGCTTACGTTGCGATTTTGGCTGATGAGGATGAGGAGGACATTGGCCGGGATAGGCGAGGCAGGACACGTGAAGGGGACAAGCTCGCACCTGTCATCACCGAGCAACTTGCCGCGATCTATTATTCCAGCTTTGTTGGTACGCCTGACTGGTTCCGCAACGGCTTTGCACGGCAGATGACTGCCCGGCTCTACCCGGGTGATTCCACGGTGTCCGGTTGGGTTAGGACAGGTCTGGCGGCGCGTGTTCAGCTTCGCAACCCGGCCTCTGTGCTCAATGGCAACCTGCCCGCGGATTCCGCCGCGGCGCTCGAGTACGATTTTGCCGCATTCTTGGCGAAGAATTCTGGCGGACTGCGGAATCTCATTCGTGCCTTGCGCAAACAGACGCCTTTTGCAGAGGCGTTTCAAAAAGCCTATGGAGCAACGCCCGCTCAAGCTGCGGAAGTGTGGAAACGGCAGTAAGCAGTTGCCCGTGGTTCTTACCGTGTTTGTCCTACGCGGATCAAGGGAGCACGATCGCGAATCTGCGCATGGCAATCATCGCAACTCTTCGTGAGTGCTTCCACGGCGGCCTTGGCTGCGGCTTCATCTTTGGCCCTGGCCGCGGCATTGAGTGCTGCGGCGGAATCACGCATGGCGATTGAGTATTCACGCCAAGGTTGCTGCAATTCTTGTGGCAGGTCTTGCGGGACAGCAAATAGCGTCTCGTGGCCGACAGCTGCCAGAAACGCGGCGTTCTCCTGAATGGGCGCAGGGCGACGTGCCAGGCGACGCATGCCGCGGTTGATGGCGCCCTGAGAGTTCTGTACTTGCGTCATCAAGTCATACATTTGGTCGGTCTTGCCCCACTTGGGCAATTCTTGCGACTGTTCAACTCCGCCAGCAAGGCCGCGCTTGACTTCTTCCAACGCTTTGACAGCCGTGGGTTGATCGGCCGCTGCATAGAGTTCGCCAGCGGCACGATAGGCAATCACAAAGCTGGAAGCATTGGTTCCTTCCGGCAACTTGTCATGTCGACACAAGGCAAGCGCAAGCACTTGAACGGATTCGGCCAGTTCGCCCAAGTGCGTGCGGCGATCGCTCTTGCCAAACTCCTCCGCCGACTCGACGATGGCGCCGGCCTCCTCAATGTACTTGTTGACCATCGTCAGCAGGTCATCCGCAGGGGCGAACTGTGAGACAAGCGGCTCATCCTGGAGTGCTGATGAAGAGAGTCCGACAGCCGACAAGAAAGCGAAAGAACAGAGAAAAAACAGAACCGACCGAGAGATGTGCCTGGCGCGTGCGGCGCTTGTGGTAGAGATTTCCGAAGTTGTCATTGTTCGCCCGTTGGGAGTGGTTGGTTGATTCAATCGTCGTTGTCAGGTGGCAAGGCGTGTCCTTGGCGGATTTGTTCGATCCGTTCTCGGTGCTTGATGATCATTTGCATGACGCCAAAAATCGTGCTCATCAGCATGCCACCGAGCGCAATCCAGACCCAAAACGGGAACGTCATGAGCCATTCGATGATGGTGGTGGATGCCTCAGAGTTTTGCTGAGCCAGGAACATTGCTGAACTCCTTAACAACATTGCTGAACCCCCAAAATGTGGAGCGACGGAGAACTGATGCAGACGTCCACGATCTCAAGGATTCAAACATTCAGGATAGTCAAAACGGGCGGTAAACGAAACAATCCGGTGTGAATCGAGAAACGGAGGTTTTTGTACCCCGCTGACGTGCTTCGTTGGTAGTGGCGGTTACTTGCCAAAAAAACCACTCCGAGTGATATTTGCGCGATACTCCGTTCACATAAGCCCCGGGAGTCTATTTCCTTGAGGTTGGCCAATGAGGGCAGTAGTATCGCTGCCACTTTATGCAGCCAGATTCTGCATGTGCCTGTCGGTTTGGAAGAACGGTTCTCTTATTCATGACCTACGTTGATTGGCTCGTTCTTGGCGGATACTTCCTGATGATGGCTGGCATCGGCGTTTGGGCGATGCGCAAGGTCAAAGCTCAGGAAGATTTCTTCATGGGCGGTCGCTCGTTTGGAAAGGTTGTTCAGGCCTTTGCCGCATTCGGAGCCGGAACGGGGGCAAACGACCCCGTGGCGTTGGGCAAAACCACGTTCACCAGTGGGCTTTCCGGTATTTGGAGCGTCTTGCTGTGGCTGTTCATTACGCCGTTCTATTGGATCTTTGGCGTCTGGTATCGCCGCATGCGGCACCTCACGCTGGGCGACTGGTTTGTGGAGCGCTACGAAAGCAAAGGGATAGGCGCCGCCTACGCGCTATTCGCCATTTACTTCTACATGCTGTATCTCTCGGTGGCGTTTTCCGCCGTCGGCAAGGTCGTGGCCTCGCTGGTCACGCCGACAGTTGACTTACCTTTGCTGGGCAATGTGGATGTATTCTTTGTCGTTTTGCCCGTGATGGCTGTTGTGATCATGGTCTACGGGATCCTGGGCGGATTGCGGGCAGCTTATCTCACGGACATGATCCAAGGCGTGCTGATCATCGTGCTGTCGATCATCTTGATCCCGACAGGCTTGAAGATGCTCGGCGTCGCCGCAGGGGGTGGCATTTTGGCCGGGTTTACGGAAATGCACAACCGCCTTCCGGCCGACTACTTCCAGATCATTGGATCCGCCGGCAATAGTGAGTTCCCGCTGTACTACATCGTGGCCATTGTCTTGCTCAATTTGTTGGGCATTGTTGTTCAACCGCACTTCATCGCCACCGGCGGTGGTTCCGCCAAGAGCGAGAACGCGGCCCGTGTTGGCCTTGTCGCCGGCAATTTCTTGAAGCGTTTCTGCACCGTCGGCTGGGCATTCACCGGATTGATCGTCTTGGCGCTCTTTGCCAATGACATGACGATCGTGCAGGATCCGGACCAGGCGTGGGGCGTGGCCTCCAAAAACATCCTCGGAAATGTCGAAATCGGCGATGTGGCCATTCGCGGCCTTGTGGGTCTGATGCTGGCTTGCCTGCTGGCGGCGCTAATGTCTTCGGCGGATTGTTACATGCTCGTAGCCTCTGCGTTGGTTGTCCGCAACATCTACGCAGCCTACATCAAGCCAGACGCCACAGAAAAAGCGGCCGTGCTGGCCGGAAGGATTGTTGGCGTGGCAATCATTTCCGGCGCCATGATCCTGGCGATGAAGTATCGGAACGTTTTCAGCCAACTTAAGGCCACTTGGGAGATCACGGCGATCTTCTTTGGTGTGTTTTGGGTGGGGATCTTCTGGCGGAGGGCCACAAAGTGGGCCGCCTGGCTGACCGTGGTTTTCTCCACACTGGTTTTCTTCTTATTGCCTTGGTTTCTCGGTGATTTGATTCCGAGCTTGCGACAAGATCAGCGCTTCGCCGGTACAAACCAGATTGTGGAGTCTTATGCATTGCGGCCGGCTTCCACGGTTGATGTGGAACGCCGAGATGCCGTGATCGCCATGCGAGACGAAATCGAACACGCGCACGTTGCAGACCCTCAGGAGGCCCCGGAGAAGAGATTCGCGCCGGTCCGCAATGCGCTCAGCAGTTTTGGTTTCATCCCGACACAGTTCCGCATTCCTGAGGGAATCGAAAACGCATCAGCAGCGCAACGCATTCTGGATTGGTATCAGCCAGGTACTGATGGGCTCAGTCCGGACGTCGCACAGTTTGCCGCGGGCGATCAGATTCTGGTTCGCGTAACGCAATCCGGTGGCAAAAGCATTTTTTGGACAGGGCCACCCAAGCCAATCGTCAGAGCCGATGATCCGGAATACGTGAATGATGCGCATATCGACTTGACCGAAGTCCGCATCGAAGGCGACGTAACGTACTTGATCATGCATCGTCGCGGTGAATATGAAGGGACCGGCAATTTCAATCTAGACTTCTTGCTTTACCAGTGGATTGGTCTCGATCTGACTTCGCGTTCCAACGCCATGTTGGAGACGTTGCGGTTGCCACCCAAGATCATCACGCCGTTTGTGATCATGATCGTGTTCAGCGTGATCACGCCGCGAAATCGCAAGGAAGCCTTGGATCGTTATTATGTAAAGATGCGGACGCCGGTCGAACCAGACCCGTCGGCAGACAAAGCAGCGCTTGAAGAGTCGTACGCAAACCCATCGCGATTTGATAACAAAAAGCTGTTCCCCACCAGCAGCTTGGAGTTTAATAGACCGTCATTGACTGACATTGTTGGTTTCCTGGTTAGCCTGGCCATTTGCTTCCTGATCCTCTGGTTTGCAGTCTGGCTGGCGAATTACACACCGTAGTATGAGGGATTGTGCATGTTAATCTTGCTTGGCGCTTTGTCTGGGCTGCTAGGGATTGCAGTCCTTGTTTTTACGATCATCTTGATCGTCAAGATGTTCCAGCATGGTCAAACGGGTCTTGGCGTCGTAACAATCGTCTTGACACTTTGTACAGGAATCGGGCCGATCATTGCGCTGGTTGTTGGTTGGCAGAACGCAGCGTCATGGAAGATCAAGAATCTCATGATGCCCTTTACTCTTTGTTTCGCCGGCTGGGTTGTTGCTACCGGCGCATTCTATGCCATGTTTGGCTTCGCATTTCTTGAGATGGGACAGGATCTCCAAGAGTTCCAAGATCTCCAGAATCAACAGTTCCAAAATCAACTCCAGGACATGCAAGATTTCCAGAATCAACAGATCCAGGACATGCAAGATCTCCAGAACAAACAATTCCAGGACATCCAAAATCTCCAGGGGGGATTCTAGAGCGCTTTTCTTGTTGACCTTCCGTCGCCAACATTGATGAATTCAGATATTGCTGAGGCGTTGGACCACACCGGAATGCAAGCACAACAGGAATCAACAAAGCGCGTACGGCCGAAATTGTCATTGGTCAAATTTTTCCATCCTCCAGGGGGGTGGCGCAAACGCTTCACACCCAT